>CABRLU010000019.1 GCA_902471845.1 uncultured Lachnospiraceae bacterium
ATTTTACGACTATTTGCAAAACACCGTGATTCCGGAAGAGGGGTTGGCCTCGATGGAGGTTTGCACGGTGGAAAATGGCAGTAAAGGAGCCGGTCTGAGTGAGGCCGGAGCTCTCGGCTTGTTGAGCGCTTATGTCCGTGATTTTGATAATGACGGACAGAAAGAAATGGCAGCGCTTTTTCTGGATACCGTACCGATGAAGAATACAAGTCTTGGGAAATTTTCCCTCTATTCCGGCGCCGGTGAGGAAGAAGCGGTCGTGCTGAAGCTTTGTCTGTATACAAAGGGCAGTGACGGTATTTCCCTGAGTGACAGTGTGGATGGCCTTGCCATTATGGAGAAAATCAGTTGGGGACCGATGATTGCCGGATATCAGACGGTGGATGGGGTGCCGTATATTTATGGATATAGCCGGATGACAGATGAAATGACCTACGGCCCGTCGCCTTTTATGGTATATCACGTGGAAAACGGAAAGTTTGTCTATGATTTCATTGGCGGAAGGATTGGATGGGGCCAGGGCTCTGAAAGTGGCGATCTAAATGAGATTGCGGGCGCCGCAGGCATGTCCATTGTTAAAACGCCTTTAAATGATATTTTTAACGCTGTTCAGAAATTGAACGGAAATTATGAGGAAGATATCGCGCAGGCGGAAGACATCGGCGGTATTGTGATGGGATATGTATCCATAGCCAGTTCACAGCCCGGAATGGTGACCTGCCAGGCTCAGGATGATACATATCTTCGTGAAGCGCTGGAGAATGGCTGTGAGACCGTGATGGATAAATTGACGGCAGAAGCAGAAGCTGCTGACAAGGCCGCCGAGGAAGCAGCTCAGGCAGCGCTTGAACAGGCAGAAGCGGATTCGCCGCAGGCAAAGGCAGAGGCGATAGCTGAAGAAATTTCAGCAGCCATGGGGATTTCTATGGAACTTATCAATGAAAAAGAAGACAATGGTTTTTATAGCGCCAGATATCAATTGCCGGAATATTCGGTGCTGTATATACAACTTTCGTCGGAAACAGGTCAGCTTCTTACCTTAGCGGCTTATGCTGAAGGTGGAACGGTGACTGAAGAGTGGCTGAACTTAAAGGATACAGTGCTTAAATCCGCATCGGCCAATTTGAATCAGGATGCGGTGGCTCAGCTTTTTGGCGACTGTGGTTTCGGATATGGTGATGGTCTTGACGTGGGCGATGACATTCGGGTGATTGTTGGAAATGCGGGGACATGTACTATGATGATTCAGTGGCCGCGATAATGATTGAAGGAGATGCTGCAGGGTAGATGCATATTTATTCTGCGGCGTCTCCTTTTTTGATTTTATGGATGAAAATGTTATTATTTATTTTTCAGAAAACTGCCGCGGACAACTGCATCCCGGCCGTATTTTTTACGAATGTCATCCAGAGCTTTGTCAAGCTTCTGGAGTTTGGCATTTTCCGCTGTGTCAAAAAGATTCATCTGAACAGCGTCGGCGTCGGAAAGCTTGGAGGTTCGTATACCTAACAGCCGGACCGGTTGTCCGTTCCAGGCTTCATCGAACAGCCGACAGGCGTATTGGTAAAGCGTATTCCCATTTTGACTTGGTGTCAAAAGCTGCATCTGATGAGAAATGGTAGAAAAATCGCTGTATTTGATTTCCACATTGACCATACCGGCGCACTGACCGGCGTCCCGGAGACGTCGTGAAACCGATTCGGCGAGGGACAAGAGCACTTTTCTGGCAGCAGCAGTATCGGTGACATCGGAGGACAGGGTCGTGGAATTCCCAATACCCCTGGCAATATGACGCCGCGTATCAATAGGTGTGTATTCCAGTCCGTTGGCGTATTCCCAGATGGTCTGCCCGTGGGTCTTTAAGTGGGAAGTCAGAATGGATGGATCTGTATGAGCCAGATCGCCGATGGTTTTAATGCCGAGAAGCTCCAGCGTCCGGGCGGAGGAGCGGCCGACCATGAAAAGGTCACGGACCGGAAGCGGCCACATCTTTCGCGGAATTTCTTCCGGAAATAAGGTATGTACAAGGTCCGGTTTTTTAAAATCAGAAGCCATCTTTGCCAGTAATTTATTGGTAGATATGCCGATGTTAACGGTAAAGCCAAGCTCATTGCGGATATGTTCCCGGATGTGATTGGCAGCGGCCTTGGGCGTTTCGCCGCCGTTTTTAAAGGGCACATAGGTCATAAAACATTCATCGATACTGTAAGGCCGGATATCCGGCGAATAGGTTTCCAAAAGATTCAGCATGCGATGGCTGCATTCGTGATAATAAGTATGATCCGGCTGGATGATGCGAAGTGTCGGACATTTTTTCAGGGCGTCAGTAATGGGCTCCCCGGTAGTGACGCCAAAAGTTTTCGCCGGAATGGATTTTGCAAGAATGACACCCCGTCGTTTGGACATATCGCCGCCGATGGCGGCCGGAATCGTCCGGATATCCACAGTTTCACCTTCGGCCAGCAGGCGGATTGCAGTCCAGCTTAAAAATGCTGAGTTTACATCGATATGAAAGAATATGTTTTTCATGAAAAATCACCCTTACTTTCGTAAATCTATTATAGCCGAAGGTGTTTCATGGGTCAATGAGGGCAAAACAAAGTCCCAGGGGGCGGCATAGGGCAAAATGGTTGAGAATCTTCAAAGATAATGGTACAATGAATAAATGCGGATGAAAGAGGAGGACACGCAATGACTGATAATATTATTCTGATTGGAATGCCCGGAGCGGGAAAAAGCACGGTCGGCGTTGTGCTGGCTAAAGTCCTGGGCTATGACTTTATAGATTCGGATTTATTAATTCAGGCAGAGACAGGAAAGCGGCTGTTTGAAATTATTAATGCATCGGGAATTGATGGTTTCCTGAAAGTTGAAAATGAGGTAAACTCCCGGATTGAGACGCATCGCACAGTGATCGCCACCGGCGGCAGTGTGATCTATGGGGAGGAAGCGATGGCTCATTTGAAATCCATCGGAACGGTGGTGTATATTCAGGTGCCTTATGCTGATCTTGAGAAACGGCTTGGAAATCTTCTGAAACGGGGCGTCGCTATCCGTAACGGCAGCACTCTGAAGGACTTGTATGATGAACGGGTGCCGTTATATGAAAAATACGCGGATATTATAGTGGATGAGCGGGATAAGGGTATCCGGGAAGTTGTTGAGACGATTGAACATATGTTGGAGGGCAGCGTAAGACAATAGCATGAAAAGTAAGACAAAATTTTGGTTTCATAAAAACATCTGGTATATTTTAGCCTTTATTATTCCATTTGTAGTCGCCGTGACGGCATTTATCTGTCAGGGAATGTGGCCTTTTGGAGACCGGGGAATTTCAATTATCGATTCCTATCATCAATATGTGCCATTTTTTTCCGAATTGCAGTATAAATGGCGGCATTTGGACAGTCTGCTTTATAGTTGGAATGGCGGACTTGGCATGAATTTCTGGGCGGTTGTGGCCTACTATCTGGCGAGTCCGCTGAATCTTTTATTATTGATTTTTCCGAAAAGCATGGTGATGGAATGCTTCTCATTCATCTATTTCATAAAAATCGGTCTGGCGGGGGTGAGCTTCGCTTATTTCCTTCGAAAACGGTTTCATCACTATGGTTTTTCAATTACCGTATTTGGATGCTGTTATGCACTGAGCAGCTTTGTGATCGGATACGCCTGGAATATTATGTGGCTGGATTGTATTGTTCTGTTTCCGATGGTGATGCTCGGGATTCATCGACTGATTCAGGAAGGCCGGGGATGGCTGTACGGCATTGCTCTGGCAGTGTGCATTTTTACGAATTATTACATTTCCATCATGATCTGTATTTTTGCCTGCCTGGATGTGTTGGTGGAAATAAGCTGCGCGAGGGAAGTGGGAGCCGGTAAAAAGCTTCGACGTATGTTTGGTTTTGCCGGCTATTCACTGCTTGGCGGTGCTTTCGGTGCGGTCATGCTCCTGCCGACGATGTATGCCCTGATGGCCAGTCAGTCGGCATCCAGCAGTTTTCCGAGTACATTGAAGTTTTACCATAATATTTTCGAACTGCTCTGTCAGCAGTTTACCGCAGTGGAACCGACCTGCCTGGAAGGCAATTTTAACCTGTACTGCGGCGTTTCTATGCTGCTGCTTGTGCCAATGTATTTGTTTAATAAAAAGAAAGAAACCTGGGAAAAGATTGTCCGGATGCTGGTTACCTCCTTTTTGCTCGTCAGCCTGAATACAAATTATCTGGCCTACATCTGGCATGGATTTCATTTTCCGAACGGGTTGCCGGGAAGATTTTCATTTATCTACATTTTTATGCTCCTGATGATGGGCTACGAAGGGTACAGGCATCGGAAAGATTGTCCAAAGTGGGCGGTGATACTTCCTGTGGCCGGATGGTTGGTGTTCCTTGGATACTCCTGGTGGAGCGGACGTGCGGAGCTGGAAATGTATACGTGGATCATAAACATTGTCCTGCTGGTACTGTATGGCGCATGGTTTACCCTGGTCTGCGGTCCGGCGAAGAAGAAACCGATTCTGGAAATCGGACTGTTGGCAGTGATGATGATTGAAGCCTGTGCCTATGGTGCTTTTGGCCTTTGCATGAATGGAACGGTCAATCGGAAAGACTATTACAGTGACCAGAAGGCGGTGAGCCAGCTGAGGGAGACTATTGAAGAAAGAGAGGGTGAAAACTTCTACCGGGTGGAGCTGGAAGAACGCCGGGGACGGGACGATGTCACCTGGCACCACTTGCCGGGAATGTCGCTGTTTTCATCCACAGCCAATGCGGGCGTGGACCATCTGGCCAAACGTCTGGGCTTTTATGCGGTGACAAATAAATACAGCTATCAGGGAGCGACGCCGGAGACAGATGCTTTTTTGAATATTGATTATCTGATCAGTAAACATAAAGAAGAACGGATAAGAACTTTTGACTGGTTCGATACAGTGGACGACAGAAATCTGTATCAGAATCATTGTGCCCTGGGTCTGGGCTTTATGGTTTCAGAGAATATCCTTCAGTGGGATTATGAAAAAACCAATCCTTTCGAGGTGATTAATCAACTGATGCTGTCGGCCACCGGCGAGGAACTTCGGCCTTACCGCTATTTTGGATTGCCGGAGTGGACGGCCGAAGGATGTGAGCTGACAACGGACAGTTGGGCTGACTGGTCCTATACGGCGGAAGTTGGCGTGGACGGCACCGTGACCTATGTATACACTTCGGAAAAGAGCCAGGATTTATATATGTATTTTAAAGCGGCCCATTGCACGAAGGTCGAGGTCATACGGGATGAAGAAAGTAAATCCTATTCCGATGAAGACGGACACATTTTTCATGTGGGCGAGGTAGAAGCCGGAGAAACGGTAACCCTCATTTTCCATTTGGACGATGCCTATGATAAGGGGAATATTAAGCTTATTGCGGCGGAACATGATATGGATGTGTTTTACCAGATTTATGATAAATTAAAGGAACAGCGGTGGGTGACAGATAAGGTGACGTCATCTTCCCTTTCCGGAAATATCACTGCGGCACAGGACGGTGTTATGTTCACATCGATTCCTTACGACAAAGGCTGGACCATAACGGTGGACGGCGAGAAGATTGAACCGGAAAAAATTGCCGATGCTTTTATCGGTATTTCTCTGTCAAAAGGGGAACATAGAATAGAGATGAAATATTGTCCGGAAGGATTTATTCCGGGACTGATCTTAACCTGTGCTGCCGGAATTCTGTTCGTTTTGATGTATCTGAAAGAGAAAAGAGATATGAATCGAAGGAAGAATCCGGAAAATATTCAGGCATAATTGCTATAAAAACATTAATGAACTTGTAAAAAATGGATGGAAATTTTACGAAATTATAAAATCCAATTTACAAATTCCCGGAGTATGCTATAATAATTAGGACTATAGCAGAAAGTTTGTTGAGGTGTACCATGGAACAATATGTTATAAAAGGCGGAAATCCATTGGTCGGTGAAGTGACGATTGGCGGAGCGAAGAATGCGGCTTTAGGTATTCTTGCAGCTGCGATCATGAGTGACGAAGATGTGATTATTGATAATCTGCCGGATGTAAGCGACATTAATGTTTTATTACAGGCGATAGCATCCATCGGCGCAGATGTCGTGCGTATTAATAGAAACACAGTGAAGATAAACGGTAAAAATATTCATAGTTACTGTATTGATGATGGATTCATACGTAAGATCAGAGCGTCTTACTATTTGCTTGGAGCCCTTCTTGGAAAATATAACGAGGCAGAGGTGGCGCTGCCGGGCGGATGCAATATCGGAAGCCGTCCGATTGACCAGCACATTAAGGGATTTCGGGCACTTGGCGCCAGAGTGGATATTAATAATAGTATGATCATTGCTAAGGCTGAACATCTGAAGGCACGCCATATCTATCTGGATGTGGTAAGTGTGGGAGCAACAATTAATATTATGATGGCAGCAGCGATGGCCGAAGGGCGTACAATTCTTGAAAATTCAGCGAAAGAGCCGCATATTGTGGATGTGGCAAACTTCCTGAATTCTATGGGTGCAGATATTAAGGGGGCCGGAACGGATGTTATCCGTATTCAGGGCGTTCAAAAGCTGCATGGAACGGAATATACGATTATTCCGGATCAGATTGAAGCCGGAACCTTTATGTGTGCAGCGGTGGCAACTCAGGGAGATATCACCGTAAAACACGTTATTCCAAAGCATCTGGAATCTATTTCAGCCAAACTGATGGAGATGGGAGCTGAAATTGAAGAGCTGGATGATGCAGTGCGTGTTGTTGCTTCAAAACGCCTGCAGCCGACAAATATAAAAACCCTGCCTTATCCTGGTTTTCCAACGGATATGCAGCCTCAGGCCGCTATTGCGCTGGCGCTGGCTGACGGAACGAGTGTTATTACCGAGAGTATTTTTGAAAATCGTTTCCGTTATGTGGATGAGCTGGCCCGTATGGGAGCGCGGATCAAGGTTGAAGGAAACACCGCGATCATTATCGGTGTTCCACAGTATAAAGGCGCCCATATGAGTGCACCGGATCTGCGTGCAGGAGCCGCTCTGGTACTTGCCGCCCTGGCCGCTGATGGCATTTCTACGGTGGACTCTATTGGATATATTCAGCGTGGCTACGAAGATTTTGAGGGAAAACTCCGCAGTCTTGGAGCCTGCATCGAGAAGGTGGATAATGAAAAAGACCTTCGGAAATTTAAATTAAAGGTTGGCTGAAATGCTAAAAACTGAACAACGAAACAATCTCTCTTATTCAGAACAATGGAGCTTAAGGAGCGATGATATTGTGGCAACCCCGATGAACGGAAGGTGCCTGCCGGAGCGAGTACACTCGAACAATAAGAGGATTTGATACAGAGAATCAAGTCCGCTTTTTGCGGACTTTTCTTTATTGCAAAAGGGTTCCGTTTATTTTACGGATTTTATGAAAGGAGAACATAGACATGGAAAGACTTTTATTTACTTCAGAATCTGTTACAGAAGGACATCCGGATAAAATTTGTGATGCGGTTTCAGATGCTATTTTGGATGCAATGGTTGCGCAGGACCCGATGAGCCGGGTGGCCTGTGAAACATGTGCAACAACAGGACTTGTAATGGTCATGGGAGAAATTACTTCCAAGGCAAATGTGGATATTGCCCAGATTGTACGGGATACGGTGAATGAAATCGGATATAACCGGGGCAAATATGGTTTTGATGCGGAAACCTGCGCGGTTATGGTGACTTTGGATAAACAGTCTCCGGATATCGCCATGGGTGTTGATAAAGCTCTGGAAGCAAGAGAGAATCAGATGTCTGACGATGAGATTGAAGCTATCGGCGCCGGCGATCAGGGTATGATGTTTGGATTTGCAACAAATGAGACAGAAGAATATATGCCATATGCCATCGCTATGGCTCATAAACTGGCCAGACGGCTGACAGAGATTCGTAAGGACGGCACATTGCCTTACCTTCGACCGGATGGAAAGACCCAGGTGACCGTGGAATACGATGAGAATGGAAAACCGGCCCGGCTGGATACGATTGTTCTTTCAACTCAGCACGATCCGGATGTGACCCAGGAACAGATCCATGCGGATATTCGCAAATATGTATTTGATGCCGTTCTTCCGGCAGACATGGTCGATGAGCGGACCCGGTTCTTTATTAATCCAACCGGACGTTTCGTTATCGGTGGACCCCACGGTGACAGTGGTCTGACCGGCCGTAAGATCATTGTAGATACCTATGGCGGATATGCACGTCACGGCGGCGGTGCATTTTCCGGTAAAGACTGTACAAAAGTAGACCGTTCCGCAGCCTATGCAGCCCGTTACGTTGCAAAAAATATCGTGGCCGCCGGACTGGCAGAAAAGTGTGAAATTCAGCTGTCCTATGCCATCGGTGTGGCACAGCCGACGTCTATTATGGTGGATACTTATGGAACCGGGAAGATTTCTGAGACAAAGCTTGTGGATATTATTCGTGAGAACTTTGACCTGCGTCCGGCAGGAATCATTAAAATGCTGGATCTTCGCCGGCCAATCTATAAGCAGACAGCGGCTTACGGTCACTTTGGCCGAAATGACCTGGACCTTCCTTGGGAAAAGACAGATAAAACAGATATTTTGAAAAAATACTTATAGACGAATGACTGACAGAGGAGGGATGCTCTATGCGGCTGGCCACTCGAATGAAAATTACATACGGAATGGTTTTTTTCATTCCTATTGTATTGATTGTCATGTCCTTCTGGGGCATTGGACGGATTGAACTGCGGGCACTGCAGCAAAAATACGATATGGAGGATGCGAGCGTGGAAATGCTCTTTAATCCATTTGAAATGCTTGGAAATATATCCGTCAGTGTTATTGAAGAACTGACAGAAACGGCAGAAAGCGCGCCGGAGCGTCTGAGTGATATCGAATATCTGGAAGCTGTGGATAAACGTTTGGAGAAATATTCATCATTTCTGGTTTTGAGTAAAGACGGGAAGATTTATTATTCCGGTCAGGATGAGGAAATCGATGCAGATATTGAAAATATGGTGGTCGAGGCAGCGAAGGACAACTACATTACGGGAGATGAGCCTTATCATTTAAGGCAGCTCTCCTTTCAGTTTTCAGATGGCAGTAAGGGAATCATTCAGATTTTTACCCCGGTAGAAATGGTTGTTAAACAGGTAGAACGCGTCATTTTGAAAGTTTCTGTCTGTTCGCTGCTCATCCTTCTTCTTGTCAGTGCAATCGCATTTACATGGCTGTATCAGAGCATTGTTCAGCCTCTTGAAAAACTGAAACGGGCCGCGGTGAACATTAAAGACGGAAATCTGGACTTCAATGTTATTACGGATACGGAAGACGAGATCGGTGAAGTATGTATTGCTTTCGAAGAAATGCGTATTAAGTTAAAGGAACAGATTGAAGTGAGTATGCAGTATGAAAAAGACAACAAAGAGCTGCTCAGTAATGTCTCCCACGACTTAAAGACTCCGATTACTGCTATTAAAGGGTATGTGGAAGGTATTCGGGACGGCGTTGCCGATACACCGGAAAAAATGGACAAATACATCCGAACGATTTATAATAAAGCCACAGACATGGATAAACTGATAGACGAACTCTTTCTCTTTTCCAAGCTGGACAGTAATTCGATGAATTACAACTTTGCAAAATTGAACCTGAAGGATTATTTTGAAGACTGTGTGGATGAGATTTCTCTGGATTTGGAATCTCGGGGCATTTCTCTGGCCTACTATAACCATGTGCCGGAAAATACGATTATTATTGCAGACCCGGAACAGTTAAAACGGGTGATTAATAACATCGTCGGTAATTCGGTCAAATATATGGAATCCGGACGGCCGGGGCATATCGGAATCTTTATTAAGGATGAACCGGAATTTGTCCAGATTGAAATTCAGGATAATGGAAAAGGAATTGCCAAAAAAGAGCTGCCGCATATTTTTGAGCGCTGTTACCGGACGGATGCTTCACGGAATTCGTCAAAGGGCGGCAGCGGCCTGGGATTGTCGATTGCGAAAAAAATTATCGAAGAGCATGGCGGTAAAATCTGGGCGAATAGCGTGGAAGGTGAAGGGACAACGATGAGCTTCGTTTTGAGAAAGTACAAGGAGTGTGTAACCTATGAGTAAAATACTGATTATTGAAGACGAAGTGAGTATTGCCGAATTGGAAAAGGACTATCTGGAGCTGAGCGGCTTTGAGGTAGATATGGAACACGGCGGAGACACGGGATTGGACAAGGCTCTTAAAAATGATTTTGATCTGATTATTCTGGATTTGATGCTGCCGGGAATGGATGGTTTTGAAATCTGCCGGAGAATCCGGGAACAGAAAAATATCCCTGTGTTGATGGTCTCGGCCAAAAAAGAGGATATTGATAAAATCCGGGGACTTGGCATGGGCGCCGATGATTATATCACCAAACCATTCAGTCCGAGTGAGCTGGTAGCCAGGGTAAAGGCCCATCTGGCCCGGTATGAACGACTGATCGGCAGTGCGGTTAAGACCAACGATGTCATCGAAATCCGGGGACTGAAAATCGATAAAACAGCCCGACGGGTTTATGTGAATGGCGAGGAAAAGGCCTTTACTACAAAGGAATTTGATCTGCTTACCTTCCTTGCGGAAAATCCGAATCATGTTTTCAAAAAAGAAGAATTATTTAATAAAATATGGGACATGGAGTCGGTGGGAGACATTGCAACGGTGACGGTCCATATTAAAAAGATTCGTGAAAAGATAGAATTTAACACATCCAAGCCTCAGTATATAGAAACAATCTGGGGTGTGGGATATCGGTTTAAAGTATGATAGATGTAAAAATTTTGTATGAAGATGCTCAGGTGCTCGTCTGCGTCAAACCGCCGGGGATGGCGGCCCAGACGGAGCGTTCCTCATCCATGGATCTGGTCAGCTGGCTCAAAAATTATCTGGTGGGAAAGCAGTCCGGCAGCAGCGGGAAGGGCGTCCCCTACATCGGCGTTGTCCATCGGCTGGACCGTCCGGTAGGCGGAGTGATGGTCTATGCGAAAAATCCGAAGGCAGCGGCTGATTTAAGCCGTCAGTTTTCTGAGCATCAGACAGAAAAAACATATCTGGCCCTTTTAACAGGACAGCTTCCGGAAACATCCGGAACATTGACGGATTATCTGGAGAGAGATGGACGGACCAATACGTCTAAAGTGGTGACGAAGGGCGGTAAAAAAGCCGGCCTCTCTTATCGCAAATTGGAAGAAAAGCAAGGACTGACCCTTGTAGAGATTCGACTTCAGACGGGACGGCATCATCAGATTCGGGTCCAGACAGCCCATGCCGGAGCGGGCATCTACGGCGATATGAAGTATAACAGTGAGGGAACGAAAAAATGGAATGAAAAAGAAGGCATAGGTTCCGAAAAAGGGGAATTATGTCTTTTTTCCTGTCGGCTGAGCTTTAAACATCCGGTCAGTCGTGAGACAATGTGCTTTGAAGCCTTGCCGGAACGGGGAAGGATGACTATTGACGAATGGCCAAGTTTATCTTACTATAAAAAAAGAAAATAAAAGGAGATTGAATGATGGCGAAGGAAAAGAAGTTAGTTGAGGCAATCACTTCGATGGAAGAAGATTTTGCGCAATGGTATACAGATGTGGTAAAAAAAGCAGAACTGGTCGATTATGCCAGTGTAAAGGGATGCATGGTCATTAAACCGGCCGGTTATGCAATCTGGGAAAATATCCAGAAAGAATTGGATCGCCGTTTTAAAGAAACCGGCGTGGAAAACGTGTACATGCCGTTGTTTATTCCGGAGAGCCTTCTGGAAAAGGAAAAAGACCATGTAGAAGGTTTTGCGCCGGAGGTTGCATGGGTGACCCATGGCGGTCTTGAACCGCTTCAGGAGCGGTTGTGTGTGCGTCCAACCTCTGAGACATTGTTCTGTGATTTTTATGCCAGAGATATCCAGTCCCACAGAGATTTGCCGAAATTGTATAATCAGTGGTGTTCGGTTGTGCGGTGGGAAAAAACAACCCGTCCGTTCCTGCGTTCCAGAGAATTTTTGTGGCAGGAAGGTCACACGGCACATGCGACTGCAGAAGAAGCAGAAGAGAGAACCATTCAGATGCTGAATCTCTATGCGGATTTCTGTGAGGAAGTGCTGGCGATGCCGGTCATCCGGGGCCGTAAAACAGACAAAGAGAAGTTTGCCGGTGCGGAAGCTACGTATACGATTGAAGCTCTGATGCACGACGGAAAAGCGCTTCAGTCCGGTACAAGCCACAATTTTGGTGATGGCTTTGCAAAGGCCTTTGGCATTCAGTATGCCAATAAAGATAACAAACTGGAATATGTTCATCAGACATCCTGGGGTATGACCACCCGTTTGATCGGAGCCATTATCATGGTTCACGGAGACGATTCCGGTCTGGTACTGCCTCCGAGAATTGCACCGACCCAGGTTATGGTTATTCCGATTCAGCAGAAAAAAGAAGGAGTTCTTGATAAGGCTTATGAAATCCGGGATATGCTGAGTAATTTCCGGACGAAAGTCGATGATTCGGATAAGAGCCCGGGATGGAAATTCTCTGAAGCGGAAATGCGGGGAATCCCTGTGCGTATCGAAATCGGGCCGAAGGATATCGAAGCGGGACAGGCTGTTATCGTGCGTCGTGACACCCGTGAAAAACAGGTCGTTGCTCTGAGTGAACTGACTGAAAAAGTTGGTGCTACTCTGGACAAAATGCAGTCCGACATGCTGGAAAGAGCCAGAGCGCACAGAGATGCCCATACCTATGAAGTGACAGATTTTGAAGCTTTCAAAGATACGATTGAAAACAAACCGGGTTTTGTCAAAGCTATGTGGTGCGGCGATGAAGCTTGTGAGAATATGATTAAAGAAGTGACAGGAGCAACCTCCCGGTGTATGCCGTTTGCACAGGAACATTTATCAGATACATGTGTTTGCTGCGGAAAACCTGCAAAAGCTATGGTATATTGGGGAAAAGCGTATTAAAGAATAGGAGGATTTGTTTGGAAAAATCCTATGAAAAGGTTGTGGACTTCGTTCAGGAACAGATTCTGGACGGAGTCTACAGTACAGGGGATAAGCTGCCGTCAGAGAGAGAGATGGCTTTACAATTGAACGTGAGCCGGACTTCTGTTCGGGAAGGCATCCGTATACTGGAGCAGATGGGGGCGCTGTCCTGCCAGCAGGGTTCGGGAAATTACATCACCGGTGATTTTGAAAACACGTTAATACGAGTTATGACATTGATGTTTGCCGTGGAAGGAACTCCGTATCGTGAAATCAGTGAATTCCGATTTGCATTGGAATATCAGGCGTTGTCTCTGGCCGTCCATCATGCTACGGAAGAGCAGATTGAAGAGATGGAATACCATATGAGTATGCTGGAGACGGCTCAGGAGGAAAATGTCCGTTCAAAACATGACAAACGCATTCATTATCTGGTGGTGGAAGCTTCACATAACAACTATCTTATTGTTAATTTTTTAGCATTAACACAGGTTATGGACAAATATGTCAAAGATATGCGGGTACGTATTCTGAAAGATGAAAAGAACCGGGAGGGTTTGATGCAGACCCACAGAGACCTGATTAAAGCCGTAAAAGATAAGAATGTTCAGTTTGGACAGGATGCTCTGAACCGACATTTCGTTTACATTTATAATTATCTGGATAGTTGAGCAAATATTGACAAAAAAAAGACAAACTCTTTGTGCGAAAAAACTACAAAATTTAAGCAAGGCAAAATCAGAACTGTGCAATGCTTATAAAAAATACACGGGAAATACAAAGTAAAACGGTAAAAATGACTTGACAAATACGCCTGTGTATTTTATGATGGTCATATAAATGGTAGGACCAGTATGGCCCTTTTATGTGTATTTTTAATGGTTATTGTGTACATAGTGTGCAATACAAAATATATAGAGCAAAGGGTTCTTTATTAAAGGATTAAGGAGGAATGATAAAGTGAGTGCATATGGCAAAGTGACTCCAGAAATCGTGGAGAAATTCAAAGAAATTGCACCAGGACGGGTTTACGTAGGAGAAGAGATCAACGATGATTTCACACATGACGAGATGTCTATCTACGGTAAAGCTATGCCAGAAGCTGTTGTTGACGCTATGACAACAGAAGAAGTTGCAGCCGTTGTTAAGATTTGTTACGAAAACACTATCCCGGTAACAGCAAGAGGTGCTGGTACAGGTCTTGTTGGAGCATCTGTTCCAATCGCCGGAGGTGTTGTAATCGGTACAACAAAGATGAATAAAATCCTTGAGTACGATTTAAACAACTTCGTTGTTAAAATCCAGCCAGGTGTTCTGTTAAACGACCTTGCAGAAGACTGCGTAAGCCGTGGACTTATGTACCCACCAGATCCAGGTGAAAAATTTGCCGCTGTTGGTGGTAACGTTGCTACAAATGCCGGTGGTATGAGAGCATGTAAATATGGCGCCACAAGAGATTATGTACGCGCTATGACAGTTGTTCTTTCAAATGGTGATATTGCTCATTTCGGAAGCACAGTTTCTAAAACATCTTCCGGTTATTCTCTTGTAAACCTGATGATCGGTTCCGAGGGTACTCTTGGTATCATTACAGAGTTAACATTAAAAGTTATTCCAGCTCCGAAGGAAGTTATCAGCCTGGTAATGCCTTTCGAAGATCTGGCTCCCTGTATTTCCACAGTTCCGTTATTCAAGAAAAACAATCTTGATCCACAGGCACTGGAATTCATGGAAAGAGCAATCGTTGAAAAATCTGAAAAATATGTTGGTAAAGCTGTATATCCAAAGAACATCGACGGTGTAGAAGCTGGCGCTTACCTGCTTGTAACATTTGATGGACGTAACATGGATGAATTGGAAGAGATTATGGAACAGGCTTCCGAAATCGCTCTTGAAAACGGCGCTATCGACGTAATCGTTGCTGATACACCACCTAAGATCAAAGACGTTTGGGCAGCAAGAAGCTCCTTCCTGGAAGCTATCAAAGCTGAAACAAACTGGAAAGACGGACTGGAACTTCTTGATGAATGTGACGTTGTTGTTCCGCTTGACAAGATTGCACCATACGTTGAATATGTATACGCTGTTGGCGAAAAGATGGGTCTTCAGGTAGAAAGCTTTGGTCATGCTGGTGATGGTAACCTTCATATCTACGTTATCGGTGATGATCAGGTTAGCGTTGAAGATTTCAAAGCTAAAGCAGATGCATTCTTTGATGATATTTATCCAGAAGCTACACGTGTTGGCGGTCTTGTATCCGGTGAACATGCTATCGGTTCTGGTAAACTGAAATATCTTGCAGAAGCTGAAGGCGAAAGAAATATGGAACTTATGCTTGGAATTAAGAAAGTATTCGACCCTAAGTTGATTCTTAACCCAGGTAAAGTTTGCTACAAACTGTAATTTATAAAGTAATATTTATAAATCATTTAACATTACTTTTTATTTATATTTTATTAAGGAGGGCTTAAGAAATGAAATTTCATTTCAGTGAAGAAGAACAGGAAATCATCTCAATGGTAGAGGATTATGCAATTAAAGAAGTTGGTCCTAGAGCACAGGAAATCGATGAAGAAGAAAGATTCCCAGTAGAAGCTCGTGAAGGATTAGCAGAAATGGGCATGATGGGTGTTTATTTCCCAGAAGAGTACGGCGGTGCTGGCATGAGCTACCTTACATACATCGGTGTAGCTGAAAAATTAGCTGAGTACTGTGCTACAACATCTATTATGATGATGGCTTCCGAATCTCTCTGTGCATGGCCAATTTTCCAGTATGGTACAGAAGAACAGAAACAGAAATTCCTTGCACCACTTTGCTCCGGTGAAAAATTAGGTGCTTTCGCTCTTACAGAGCCAAGTGCAGGAACAGATGCTGCTATGCAGAAAACTGTAGCTGTTGATAAAGGTGACCACTGGTTAATCAATGGTTCCAAAATCTTCATCACAAATGCACAGTATGCAGACATCTTTGTATTCTTTGCTATGACAGACAAAGAAAAAGGAACAAAAGGTATCTCCGCATTCATCGTTGAAAAAGGAACACCTGGATTCGAAGTTAGCGGACATGAAAAGAAAATGGGTATCCGTGGTTCTTCCACAAGTGAATTGATCTTCAACGATTGCAAGATTCCAAAGGAAAACCTGTTAGGACAGCTTGGAAAAGGTTTCATGATCGCTATGACAACACTTGATGGCGGCCGTGTTGGTGTTGCAGCTCAGGCTGTAGGTATTGCTCAGGGTGCTATCAATGATGCATTAGCATATGTTAAAGAACGTGTACAGTTTGGAAAACCAATCTGGAAATTCCAGAATACACAGTTCCAGTTAGCTGATATGCAGGCTAAAGTAGATGCAGCTCGTCTGCTTCTCTACCGTGCAGCTCAGGCTAAACAGGATGGCGAACCATACAGCCACTTAGCAGCTATGGCTAAATTAGTTTGTGCTGAAACAGCATCTGATGTAACACGTCGTTGTGTACAGCTTGCTGGTGGATATGGATATTCTCGTGATTATCCGTTCGAACGTCATATGCGTGATGCTAAGATCACAGAAATCTACGAAGGAACAAGTGAAGTTCAGCGTATGGTAATCTCCGGATGGATGGGAAATAAATAAGCATAGCTTAAATAAATCCCGGATTTCCCTGTGATATTAATTCGTTGCGGAATAATTAAAGTTTACATACGACTGGTGTGCAGGAAATCTACACACCAGTTGTGTTATTAGGAAAAGAAGGAGCGTACAACAAAATGGAAATATTAGTTTGTATTAAACAGGTGCCAGATGATTCTGTGAATATCAAAATGAATCCTGCAACTAACGCACCTGATCTTGACATTGCTACGCCTATCGTAAACGCATTTGATACATATGCTCTCGAAATGGCTACACGTTTTAAAGAAGCTGTTGGCGACAGCACAATTACAGTTGTTTCTGTTGGCCCGGATAAAGCTAAAGATGCAATCAAAACTTGTCTTGCAGTTGGCGCAAGCAAAGGTTATGTTGTTAAAGCTGACGCTACAGACACAATCAGCACAGCAGATGCTCTTGCTAAAGCTGTTGCTAAGATTGAAGAGGCTGAAGGCGTTAAATTTGACATTATTTTCTGTGGTAAAGAATCTACTGACTGTGCATCCGGACAGGTTGGTACAATGTTAGCAGAAGATTTAGATGTTCCTGTAGTTACAAACCTGGTTGATATCGAAAAGATCGATGCAGGTGTTAGCGCAAAACAGGAAACAGAAGAAGGATATAATGTTGTTGAAGTTGCTATGCCTTGTGTAGTAACCGTAACAAAACCAGAATACGAACCAAGATATCCTACCATTAAGAGCAAAATGGCTGCCAGAAAGATTCCGATTGGTGAATTAGAAATTGGCGACGTTGTTGCACCTGCTGTTACGGTTGTTGCAAATGCAGAACCTCCAAAGAAAGCTGCTGGTGTTAAGATTAACGAAGAAACACTCGAAGAGTCCATGGCTATGGCTCTTGGAATGATGAGAGACGCTAAAGTATTATAAGGAGGAAATGTCATGGGTTGCAAAAATGTAATGGTATATGTTGAAACAGCAGAAGGCAAGCCAGTCAATGTAGGCCTTGAAATGCTTACAGCTGCTAAAGAAGTTGCTGAAAAAGTTACTGCTGTTGTTATTGGTGCTGCAGATGCTGCAGCTACAGCAATTGCATATGGTGCAGATGATGCAATCACAGTAGATGCTGCTGAATATAATACAGAAGCATATGCTGCAATTGTTGTTGAATTAGTTAAAAAATACGCTCCAGAAATGTTATTTGTTGGTGCTACACCAAATGGTAAAGATTTAGGTGCAAGAGTTGCTGCTAAATTAAAAGCTGGTTGTGTAACAGATGTTATCGGAATGAAAGAAGCTGATGGAAAAATCGTTCTTACAGCTCCTCTTTACGGCGGAACAATCTACTCTGATGTTACTGTAGAAGGTACTGTTGTAGCTATCATCCGTGGTGGTGTATTCAAAAAAGCTGAAGAACCAGATACAGCAAAAGAAGGTACAATCACAGCTGAGACAGTAGAAATTGCTGACCTCAGAGCTAAGATCGTCAACAGCGTTCAGGAAATTTCTGAAAGCGTTAACCTTGAAGAAGCTGAAGTCATCGTTGCTGGTGGTAGAGGTGTTGGAAGTGCTGAAAACTATGAATTAGTTAAAGAACTTGCAAGTCTTCTTGGTGGTGTTGTAGGTGCTACACGTCCGGTTATCGAAGAAGGATGGGTTTCCCGTGCACATCAGGTTGGACAGTCTGGTAAGATTGTTGCTCCTAAGTTATACATTGCATGTGGTATTTCCGGTGCTGCACAGCATGTTTCCGGTATTACAGGTTCCGATTACATCGTAGCTATCAATAAAGATGAGGATGCTCCGATTTTCGAAATCTCCAACATTGCTATCGTTGGAAACTGTGTTGACGCTTTGAAGATCATGATCGAAGAAGTTAAGAAAATGCAGGCTTAATTGGAAATTAAATAATTGATTGAACAAAAGGCCCTGACGGATTTTCCGTCCGGGCCTTTTTGACATTATAGAAACATACAGAATAAAATTGGAAGAAATATTCCGGGAACCGTATTCATAATACGGATATTCGTGACTTTTAGGAGATTCAGGCCGACGCCGACGATAATGATCGAACCGGCACATGTGATCTCGTTAATAACAATTTCGGTGAGCAGTGGAGCTATAAACTGGGCCATAAGAGCCATAAGGCCTTCATAAACCATGACAAGGACACCGGATAGGGCAACCCCGATTCCCATGGTTGAGGCCATGATAAAAGCGGCGACAGTATCAATGAAAGATTTTGCAAAGAGAGTGCTGTGGGTTCCGGTCAGACCGCTCTCCATAGCTCCGACAATGGCCATGGCTCCAACACAGATAAGAAGACTGCAGTTGACAAATCCTTCGGCGATCGAGACGTTAGAATTCTTCGGCTGAAAACGCTGCTGCAGCCAGTCACCAAGCTGGTTGATACGTTTTTCCAGATCGAAGAATTCGCCGATGACCGTACCAAGGGCCAGGGAAGCCAGGGTGATCATAATATGTGAGCCTTTCAGGGCGCCGGAAAAGCCTATGTATATTGTTGCAAGCCCCATCACTTTCAGGAGCGTTTCTCCCATGCGTTCCGGGATGATTTTTTTTGCTGTACTGCCCAAAATGCCTGCGGCAATGACGCCGATACCGTTGACAGCAGGGCCTATAAATAAATTCATAAAAAACTCCTTTTACATGTTCTGCCTAATAGATTATAATAGATTTTACAGGAATTGCAACACTTTAAGAAAAGTTTGTTTGGAGAGTAGATTATGGAGTTAACACATATAAATGAGCAGGGACGTGCCCGGATGGTGGATGTCTCTGAAAAAGATGATACAAAAAGGATTGCTGTGGCCTTTGGGAAAATTTGTATGAAAAAAGAGACCCTGGTGAGCATTCAGAATCAGGAGATAAAAAAAGGGGATGTACTGGGCGTGGCTCAGGTGTCGGCAATCATGGCGGCAAAACGGACATTTGAAACGATACCGATGTGCCATCCGATTTTTCTGACTGGAGCTGATGTGGATTTTCAAATCGTCGAGGATGGTATAGAAATCCGGATGACGGTGAAAACGACCGGAAAGACCGGTGTGGAGATGGAAGCTCTGAGTGGGGTCAGCGCTGCAGCATTAACGATTTATGATATGTGTAAAGGGATTGACAGGGCGATGTGCATTGAAAGTATATGCTTGCTTGAAAAAGATGGTGGTCGTTCCGGACATTTTGTGAGAGAGACTTGAGAAAGAAGGGATGGGCATGGCATTATTATCTGTAATTTTACCGTCATATAATGAAGAAATGATGGTGGAACGGGCTGGAGAGCGATTGGGACAGTTGCTGGAAGGCGAAAAGATAAAGTTCGAGTTGATTTTTGTGGATGATGGTTCCAAAGATGCAACCTGGTCTAAAATTGAAGAAATGGCCAAAAGATATAAGTACATCCGGGGAATTCATTTTTCCAGAAATTTTGGAAAGGAAGCTGCGATTTTTGCGGGATTGGCTGAGGCCGGAGGGGATTGTTCGGTTGTTATGGACTGCGATCTGCAGCATCCGCCGGAAACGGTCATTGAAATGTACCGACGGTGGGAAGAGGGATATGAAGTCGTTGAAGGTGTAAAGCGTTCCAGAGGCAGAGAGAGTCTGGGACATAAGGCGAGCGCCGGACTTTTTTATAAAATTATGACAAAGGCTACCGGAATTGATATGTCCAGAGCATCGGATTTCAAACTGCTGGATAAACGGGCGGTGGCTGCCTTGCTGGATATGCCGGAACGCAATGCCTTTTTCAGGGCATTATCATCCTGGATCGGTTTTAAAACGACAACAGTAAAATTTGATGTTCAGCCGCGAGAGGCCGGAGAATCCAAATGGTCTACCTGGTCCCTTGTAAAATACGCGGTGACAAATATTGCGGCCTTTTCTTCGGTTCCGCTTCAGATGGTCACGGTGGCCGGCGTATTTATGTTTATTTTCGCTGTGATCATGGCTGTGGAATCTCTTGTAAGATACTTTGGCGGTCATGCGTTGGAGGGGTTCACAACGGTCATCCTGCTTCTTCTCATTATCGGCAGTCTTGTTATGATGAGCCTCGGAATCATCGGTTATTATATCTCGAAGATTTATGAAGAGGTCAAAGGCCGTCCACGCTATATTATTTCGAGAACAGCAGGAATAAAAAATAGAGCTTTACAAGTGGTAGATTCGTGCTATAATGAAAAAGAAATCGAATAATGCAATAAAAATCATGCTAGGGGAGCGAAAGCTGAGAAAGTCACACGACTTGACCCTTTGAACTTGATGCGGGTAATACCGACGTAGGGAAGCAGAGGATAGAATTAAAAGAGCTTTCCTTTGGAAAGCTCTTTTTTGATAAACGGAGGTAAAGAAATGACATTAACAGATGAGTTATATGAAAGTGTAAAAGATATTTGGAGCGGCTATCATGAACATCCCTTTGTGAAGGGAATTGGAGACGGCAGTCTTCCAATTGAAAAATTCCGGTTTTATATGCTTCAGGATTATCTGTATTTATATGACTATGCAAAGGTGTTTGCCCTTGGGGTCGTAAAATCGACAGAGCCTTCCATGATTCGCCGTTTTTCATATTTCGTAGAAGATACCCTTGGCGGAGAGATGGATATTCATTCCGGCTATATGGAACGTCTGGGGATTACGGATGAAGAAGTGGCACGGGCATCCAAAAGTCTGGCAAACGCTTCCTATACAAGCTATATGCTGGAAGTGGGATTCCGGGGAAATGAACTGGATATTCTCGTGGCTATTCTGTCCTGCGCATGGAGTTATGCAGAAATTGGTCGTAAAATGGCGGAAAAACATCCTGAAGCAGTGAACCATCCATTTTATGGGGAATGGGTGAGAGGTTATACATCCAAAGAATACAACGATATGAATGATGAGATACTTTATCTTGTCAATACACTTGGCGACGGTATCAGCCGCCGGCGTGTGGAGGAACTGAAAGAAGTATTTGTGAATTGCAGCCGTTATGAGGGAATGTTCTGGGATATGGCATGGAATATGGAGATGTAGATAATGCTGACTTTTAAAAATGTAACTTTTCGTTATCCGGAAGATAAAGAAGCGATGATGACGAATTTGTCCTTCCAGGTGGACCAGGGAGAGTTCGTGTCTCTGATCGGAGCCAGCGGCTGCGGAAAAAGTACGATTTTTCGACTGATCAACCGTTTGCTGGAACCGGACAGCGGAGAGATTTTTGTGGATGGAAAAGAAATTCATAAAATTCGGAGCTATGCCGGATATATGCCTCAAAAGGACCTGCTGTTTCCGTGGCGGACCATTGAAAAAAATCTGTGTCTCCCCATGGAAATTCAAAAGATAGATAAAGGGGAGCAGCGACGCCGGGTCGGTGAAGTGTTGAAAGAAGTCGGCCTGGAGGACTATCGGAACAAGTATCCGAAAGATTTATCGGGAGGTATGCGGCAGCGCATATCCTTTGCACGGACGCTTTTGACCGATGCGGACCTAATGCTCCTGGATGAGCCTTTCAGTGCGTTGGATGCTTTGACGCGTATGGATATGCAGGAATGGCTTTTAAATCAATGGGAACATTTTCATAAAACAATTTTGTTTATCACCCATGATGTGGAAGAAGCAATTTTTTTGTCAAAAAAAATATATATCATTACAGAAACGCCGATCACTCATCTGGAAATCGCTGAGGTTCCGGAGGATTATCCAAGAAATCGGGACTTTCTGCGGCGGCCGGAAATGGAAGCGCTGAAAGCTAAGCTGACGATGCAGCTTCGAAGGCAGGTGATGTGACATGAAACGATATTTACCTTCGGCACTTTTTCTGGCGGCGGTTCTTTTACTCTGGCAGTTGGGCGCAGGATATATGAACGCGGCGTACATTTTGCCGACACCGATGGGAATTTTGAGGAAACTGTGGGAACTCCGAGAACCACTTTTCATGATCCATCTTCCGGCGACGATGAAGGTGACGGCGATTGGCCTGGTGATTTCGATTGTTCTGGGCATTGGTCTGGCAATATTGATGGACGCAAGCCCGGTGGTGGAACAGGCACTTTATCCGATCGTCATTGCCTCACAGACTATCCCGACAACAGCGATTGCGCCGCTGTTTGTCGTCTGGTTCGGCTATGGCATCTGGAGTAAGATTGTCGTGACGATTCTCATGACGTTTTTTCCGATTACAATTACCGTCTTTGATGGATTTAAATCGGTGAAAAGAGAGATGGAAGAATTGCTCATCAGTTATGGAGCGACAAAAAAAGACATATTTATAAAATTAAAGCTGCCGACAGCCCTGCCCCATTTCTTTTCGGCGATAAAGATGGCCATTCCGCTGAGCGTTATCGGTGCAGCTATTGGTGAATGGCTTGGAGCTCAGAGTGGATTGGGGTATTTCAGCCGCAGAATGATGACTCAGCTGGATGGAGCCGGTGTTTTTGCACCAATTATATTATTGTCTGCGGTGGCGATGATTTTAGTGGGCATTATCAGCCTGCTTGAAAATATATTAATTAAATGGAGGAAGGAATTATGAAAAAAATACTTGTGGCGCTTCTGTGCGGGGTAATGCTGTTGAGCATGACAGCCTGCGGACAGAATGAGGCAAAAGAAACAAAAGAAACGGCAGCCGGGACGGAAAGCACGGAGACGGCCGGGGAAACTGCAGCGGCCGGAGATGATGAATTAAAAGAAGTGAATATTGTGCTTGACTGGTATCCGAACGCAGTGCATGCTTTTATTTATGATGCAATTGAAAAAGGCTACTATGCAGAAGAAGGTATTAAAGTGAATGTTCAATTCCCTTCAAATACCAACGATGCCATGTCTCTGACAGCTGCCGGAAAGGCGGAAGTGGGTATCTATTATCTGCCGGATGTGATCATGGCCCGTGCGAACCAGAATGTGCCGATTCGATGCATCGGTGCATTGACCCAATCTGATTTAAATATTATTTTGTCATTAAAAGAGAAGAACATCAACGGACCGGAGGATTTGGCCGGAAAGACCATTGGATATTCGGGAACAGAGTTGAGCGAAGCTATGATCCGCACCATGATGGAGACTGCCGGAGTTCCTGCGGATTCAGTGACATTAGTGGATGTGGGCTTTGATCTGATGTCTTCTATGACAACGGGACAGGTGGATGCGACCATTGGATGTATGGTGAATCATGAAGTGCCGCAGATGGAAAAAGAAGGTTTCGAAGTCAGCTATTTCTATCCGCAGGAATATGGCGTTCCGGGAAGCTATGAGTTGATTTTTGTCACAAGTGATGATATGATTAACAACGACGCGGATACTCTGGCTGCTTTTATGAGGGCTTCGGCCAGAGGATTTGAAGATATGAAGGCAGACCCGGAAGCAGCCCTGGATATTTTGCTGGCGAACCAGAATGCTGAGAATTTCCCATTGGATAAAGATGTGGAAATGCGGAGCATGGAAGTGCTTCTGCCGGTATTGGCTTCTTCTGAAGGTGAATTCGGCGCCCAGGAAGCTTCCGTATGGCAGGCGAATATTGACTGGCTGAAGGAAGAGGGACTGCTTAAAAATGACATTACGCCGGAAGACCTTATGGCGGATGTGCTGAACTAAAGTTTCAACCGGAGATTCCATATTCCGACTTGAAGCTTATTAACAAAGGAGGACGGAATATGGATGTGATGAATCAGGTTTTGATCGTTGTGCAGTCGGCGGCCATTCCTTTATTGGCTGTTATCATGGCGATTGTTGTCATCAATATGATGAAAGGTACCGGGAAAACGACAGCGGTAAAAGAGGACAGTTTTAAAGTGGCGGAAAGCGCCTTCTGGCTGGTCATTGCGCTTTTTGGCGTAGCGGCTGCCGCAGTCTTTGTGTGGCTGGCATCCACAAATACGACGGAAGGACAGGTTATTACCGCTTATGTATTGGCAATCATCTGTGTGATCGTTTCTGTTATTACGTGCTATGTTTATTTTAAGCGGAATTTGACGGTGGAAGGAGACACCCTTACTTATCAGCCGTTAAAGGGAAAAGCAGAAGTTTATCAGGCAAAAACTGTGGGAAGAATTGATATCGTTCAATCTCCAAGATGTGAGGAGATGCGGTTTTATAACCGTTCGGGCAAAAAACTTTTTGAGATTCAGGGCTATATGATCAATTCCCAGGCACTGCGTAAATACATGCGTAAGTATCCGGTAAAAATTTCAAAAGTCGATTATGATAAAAAATAAAAAGATTTATAAATCAGTCAGAGCGTAAAATAAAGTGACTCTGGGAACAACTTTCCCGGAGTCACTTTTCTTTATTATAATAAAAACAAAGACTTGACTTTATTACATATGTGGATCAG
>CABRLU010000020.1 GCA_902471845.1 uncultured Lachnospiraceae bacterium
TAAAAATAACCCTCCTTACTGGATTTTCTTTGTCCAGTAAAGAGGGTACATATCATGCAGGCCGCGTTTTTCTGTCTATTTAAACTGTTTCTTACCAAGTCGGACATCTTCGACCAAATCCACCATATCCTTCGGCAGGGCATTTAACAAATAATTTCTGTCATTTTCCCGCCGCTCTTCGAGAATCTGACGAATCTCCTGGCAGGTCTGCTCAACCTCGTCTTTAAGTCCCTGGGCTGACAGCCGCTGCGCTCCCTGACCGAGAATAATGACCTGTTCCAGAGCATCGGAAGTTGCCACGGTGACCTGATATTTCCGGTTCATCCGGTGGACCGTTTTCTCGATATACTGGTCTGCCGTCTCCGCCTCTTTCGTATAAACTACATAAATATTGTGATACTTAAATACCTGTCCCGGATTTCCTTCCACTTTATAGGCATCAAAAACAAGAATCAACGTATCCTTTTTAAAGCCCTGGTAATTGCACAAAATATCCATCAGCGCATTGCGGGCACTGGTAATATTGACCTCAGACAAATCCCTCAACTCATCCCATGAGAAAATGATGTTATAGCCGTCAACCAGCAAATAGCTTTCCTCCGGTTTCTTTTCCGGCTTCCGCTCAACCACCTCTCTGGTTTCCGTCCGCCGCCATTCTCTGCGCTTCACCGGCCCATAAGTCCGTTCGAAAATCTGCTCAAGCTCCTTATCCTCGGCCAGACCGGAGCCCATCGCTCTGCCGTCAGACCGCTTTCGGCCTTCTCCCGACTGCCGCTCCATATCCTCAGCGGAGCCTTCCGTCTCCGTTCCCACAGAGGATTTTAAAAAGCTTTCCAGATGCATATAGTCTGTTACCTCATTCCATGGTACATTAAACCCGGCGCCATGAGCACAAAATACGGACCCGGTCGGATTTTCCAAATCAGCCTCCGAATCGTACCCCGCCGCTGCAATCACCTCTTCCGCATTATGGCACGGCGCATAGCCTCCCGGCGTACATGTCAGTCTTCCCATACCTTTCGTATAAGCGATTACTTCCGAACTATATTCCCGCATATTCACCACCGGAGCCGTCCCGGTGATCGCTGTCATATCGCCCTCTGTTTTTGGCACAGAAAATGTTCCCTGCATTTTCTGTATGTCTGTCATGGCCCGTCCCACTTTATCTGACGGAATTTCCAGACAATACTCATATATCGGTTCCAGCAAAACAGAACGGGCCTGCTTCAGGCCATGGCGCACCGCCCGGTAAGTTGCCTGCCGAAAGTCTCCGCCCTCCGTATGTTTTGCGTGGGCCCGGCCGCCAACCAGTGAAATTTTCATATCCGTAATTTCTGCCCCGATCAGAACGCCCCGATGACTTTTTTCAGCCAGATGGGTCAGAATCAGCCGCTGCCAGTTCCGGTCCAGATCATCCTCACTGCACTGACTTTCAAATTGCAGACCGCTTCCCGGCTCTCCCGGTTCCAGAAGCAGATGAACCTCCGCATAATGGCGCAGCGGCTCATAATGCCCCACGCCCTCGACCATTGTTTCTATCGTTTCTTTATAGACAATATTGCCCGCGCCAAAATTTACATCCACCTGAAAACGTTCGGCAATCAGGCTTTTTAAAATCTCTATCTGAATTTCGCCCATGACCTTTGCATGGATTTCTCCCAGTTCATCATTCCACACAATCTGAAGCTGAGGCTCTTCCTCTTCAAGCTGTTTCAGCTTCAAAAACATATCGTGGACATTGGTTCCCTCCGGCAATTCAATCTGATATGTCAGCACCGGTTCCAGAACCGGCGCAGTTCCCCGTCCTTCAGTTCCAAGTCCTTCGCCTGCCCTGGTTTTTGAAAGACCTGTTACCGCGCAAATCCTTCCGGCTCCAATTTCATTCACCGTCTCAAATCCCGCACCGGAATAAATACGTATCTGATCCGCCTTTTCGCCATTTTCCAACAGCATTTTTACTTTCAGAGAACCTCCGGTAATTTTCATATGGGTCAATCGGCTGCCCTGGGCATCCCTGGAAATCTTATAGACCCGGGCGCCAAACGCTTCCCTGTAGGACGGCATCTGAGCATATTGCTCAATTCCATCCAATAATTCATCAACGCCCTGCATTTTTAAAGCCGAACCAAAATAGCACGGAAATACCTTTCTGTCTGAAATTGCAGAGACAATTTTTTCCTTTTCAATATGTCCTGATTCCAGAAAACCATCCAGCAGACTTTCATCACACATGGCCAGATTTTCCATGAAAACATCCGAATCCTGCTCCTGACCAAAATCCACACATCTTTCCGACAACCGGTCATTGAGCTCCGCTAAAAGCTGCTGTCTGTCCGTTCCCTCCTGGTCCATTTTATTAATAAAAAGAAACACCGGAATCCGATGCCGCTTTAACAATCGCCACAACGTAAGTACATGCCCCTGTATGCCATCGGCTCCACTGATAACAAGAATTCCATAATCCATCACCTGGAGGGTCCGCTCCATTTCCGCAGAAAAATCCACATGTCCTGGTGTGTCCAGCAAAGTTATCGATAACTCATCCAGAGTCAACTCCGCCTGCTTGGAAAAAATCGTAATTCCCCGGCTCCGTTCCAAAGCATAAGTATCTAAAAAGGCATCCCCGTGGTCCACCCTGCCAAGTTTCCTGATGCTGCCGCTTCGATAAAGAAGCCCCTCGGCCAGCGTTGTCTTCCCCGCATCCACATGAGCCAGAATACCTACACATATATGTTTTTTTGATTGATTCATCTCTTTATTTTCTGAGGGATTTCCCATAGAAAATGCCCCTTTCTGTTGTCTGTGATAATATATTCAATATCATAGCACAGAAAGGGGCGTTCGTCGATAAGTGAAAATTTCATAAGAGGTTTGGGATATATGTGCATACTATGGTTCTAATAGCTGTGTGTTACCGTCCTTGCTCTTTCATCCGTTTGTTTTTCTCCAATACCTGTTCTTTTGTTAAAGTAATCATTTTGCAAGCTCCTCATTTGCCTCCATATTCTGCTTAAGCAACCGCTCAGATATGGTGATCACATCCTCTGTGGTTGCTACTTTTTCTTTTTCCGCCTTATTGAAATCAATCACAAGGTATCGGGGAACATTATTCTTCAGAATAACTGCTGTTCCATGTTCATCTACCAGTTTTGCCACTCTGGAGAAATTCTGGTTTGCCTCTGTAATGGAAATCATGGTATCAGTATCTATTGTCATTTCTTAGCACCTCGCTTTCATATTTACAGTATATATAAATTCTAGCTAGAATATAACCTAATTTTAGAAATAGAACAATTCCTTGATTCCAAATATCTCTACCAGTTTTTGATTACGTCCGCTGACGGTTCATATTGTCCTCCCCTGGTTTTATTGTAATCAGTTTATCAGCCTTGTATTCTTCAGAAACTTATGGATAATCTTTTGTCAGCGACATCACTGTGCACGGACACATCGAACCGTAACACGATTTTCACCGCCATAATCGCAAGTAAACAGCGTGAGGTCATAGGCCCCCGCTGTCATCCCCTCCACGTCATTCGATGTCAGCATCTCCACGGCGACGACATCATAACAAAATTTAATACCATTCACATCAACAAAACATACCTTTTCTCCTTCTGAAAGTCTTGAAATTTTCCCAAAATGCTCTGAATAATTGTGAGCCGCAATGACCAGATCGTCATTCTGAACCGTCCCTGCATAACGGCACGGAGCCATCTCCAGGCGCTCATAATCCCACTCAGACATTACCGGAAGTTCCAATGCAAGAGAAGGAATGGTCAAATAGCCAATATAATCGTACCCATCAATTTCCACTTCCGTCATAGCAGGGGCATAAGGATCCGGGTATGCGTTTTTCCCCTCTGCATCAGAAGTGTCCATCTGCTCAATCAGCCGGATCAGTATTCTTTCTGAGGCTACCCCGGCCTGCCTGTCTTCCCATTGGTTCCAGATAAAAAGGGACAGTGCTGCCAGTACCAGCCCTGCCCCCAATAACATACATATATTTCCAATTTTATTTCTCATAGCTGTCTCTCTTCCTTCCAAAGCGAAGCAGCCACCCGCCAAGAAACAGCAACAGCCCTGACACAGCCAATATCGGAATCGGCCAATTCAATTGTCCGGTCTGAGGCAAAGTCGGATTCCCGGGAACAGCCGGTTTGGACGGTGTAGTCGGCGTCTCCGGTTTTCCCGGCATTGTTGGTTTTTCCGGTGTGGTCGGTTTTTCTGGTGTCGTCGGTGTTGTCGCAGGTTCTTTTTTCAGTTCCATTTTGGGACTGGCATCCACGGTATATACATATGTACCATCTTCTTCCATTGGAATGCTGACCAAAAACGGGGAAATCTTACTGTAGCCATCGGCAGCTTCATGTTGTACCAGCAGATACAGACCTGTTTCCTGTTCAGCAAAAATTATTTTTCCATGAGCATCGATAGTTTCCGTCATACCGGCAAATTTTCGGTCTTCGGCATATTTCGCCAGGTTCTCCGCCAGCTCCGGGTCGGACAATTCTGTCAGGTTTGCGCCGCTGTCTTTAAAATCGCTATTGAGAATGAAACTGTAATTCCCGTCATCTTCCTCAATCTCACCCACCTGATATAGTGTCAGTGTCCCGCCAGGTACTTCTTTATCCTCATACATCATACTAATGGAAATCGTACCTTTCTTTGAGGTGTCAGGTACATCGTGCGCATAGGCCGTCACATGCATCATGCCAGGCAACAGCACGGATAAACACAGCGCCATAAATCGTCTTCCTACTCCCATTTGATTTCCCTCCTATCTTCTCCCTTTATGCGTACGCTTTCTACGAGTTATAACCATCATTAAAAATAATAATAAAAGCAATATGAGAACTGCTACTATCGCTGCCACGATCACCGGCTCAACCTGCATGGCATCGGACGTCAGCCGTTCAGCTGCTCCGTCCTTCAGATTATCGATTCTGTGCCCCCGAACCAACAGCCGATGGCTGTTCACGCCATAGGGCGTACAGGTAACCAGCGTACAGTAATCCTTATCCTCTTCAATCTCCAGTGCACTTAACTCACGGGGTTCTACAATACGTATTTGATCCACCTCATAGGTCAACGTTTCATCCAGAATTCTCAAGACAAACGTATCACCCTCTGTCAGTTTATCCAGATCCGTAAACAATCTGGCGCTTGGCAATCCCCGATGACCGGAAAGAACACAATGAGTCCCTTTCCCGCCTGTAGGCAGACTGCTGCCCTCAATGTGGCCTGCTGCGATCTGCAGGACTCCCTCATCCGTGCCGTGGTAAATCGGCAATGAACAATGAATTTTCTTAATCTCAATATAGCCAATGATACCATTGCCGGACACATTCAGAAGGGAGTCATATTCTGCCCGTTCCTCTTCTGTGAGTATATAACGGTTTGTTTTCCCTAAAAGTGCCTGATTATAGGCCTTAGCATCAGCCCAAAGCTGTTCATAGACAGCATCGTCCAATTCCGCTACCTGGTCGGCATAATTGGCAATGGCTTTAGATTGGTGTAATGAGTTCCAGTAGTCGCTGACTGTGGGATACAGCAGCAAGGACAGCCCTACAAAAAAAACCAGTATTAAAATAATCGTTGAAATTCTACCTCTCTTCATGCAGGGTTCTCCTTGCCGCTGTGATATAAAAATCACAGCGGACTTGTCTTATCATCAATGCTGCATTTTCCAGTTACTAAAACTTACTTCTCGTCATTCATGCGTTTTCTGGCAACCAGCAGGACAACAGCGCCGACAACCAGAATACCGCCCAAAACATAGAAAATGGTCGTACCCATGCCGCCGGTCGAAGGCAGGGTGGAACCGGTATTGTTGATAACATCCGCCTCCAGGGTACCGTTCTCCACTGTTCCGGTGAATATATCGCCGCCGGTCAGGCTGGTCAACTCCGGATTATCTGATTTTATTTGATGGTCAGCTCTAATCGTAAACTCAATATCGGCGATGGTATTATAGCCAGCCGGAGTCGTGGTCTCAACCAGTTTATAATCGCCGTCATCCAATCCCTTCCACTCGAATGTGGTCATGTCCGTATCCTTCAGTTCATCGCCAACAACAGCGTATTTTCCGGATGAATCCTTCTTATACAGCGTGAATCCGGCGCCCTTCAAAGGTATGTATTTTTCATGACCAGCATCATCTATACCGTCGTTATTAGAATCCTTACTCTTATCATAGTCCGGATTCTCTGTCACCTTATTGACAACGGTCTTGTAAGTGAATACGATGACCGTATCCTCCGGGGTCTTCCCGTTTTCACCGCCCTGTTCATCATTCGGGTTGTTGGAGTAGGTGATATGCATGGTGTTCTTGTTGCCTTCGGCACCAATCTCTGCTTTCTCGTTCAGCGTAGAAGTATATTCCACCCTGATAACCGAATCAGCATGGACAGAAGCAATCTGTTTCAAATCCGCAAAGCAAACTTCAAAGGTATCGCCATCGTTTGGACTATCCACAACTTTAAAACCACTAGTAATTTCGTTATCGTCTACATAGACCTTCACAGAATCTCTATTGAAAGTCAGGCCTGCTCCTTCCTTATCGTGGAAGGTCAGTTTATAAATCTTGTAATTATTATAATCCTGTGCGATGGTGGCCTCTAATTGGAAAGGAACTTCATCACCGATATCATAGTCGGCAGAATCCTGCCAGCCTGTAGTAGAATCGGCGACAGAATCATTTGTATCCTTGACTTTCTTCTGAGAGGTCGTAGTGCCGGTTTTTGGACTGATCGTGGTAGGACCAACAACCTGCACAATATACAGGCTGTAAGCTTCTGTGTCATTCACAGGGCCGTTGTCTTTGATCAGATAATAACCAGGTGCAACGTCCAACGAATGCTCAGCACTGACAGTGCCAATTGCTGTAGATTCCAGGTCAACATACTTCTTAATCTCGGTCAGCTTTGCCGTATCCGACAGGCTGTTGACCGCAGTCAAAGCATCCAATGCCTCCTTCGCAACAGCTTCTCCTGCCTTACCGGTTCCGTTTTCCCCCCATTTTACGTTGGATAAAACATTTCCTGAGAGATCGCCGGTAAAAATCTGATAAACATCATATGTACGTGTGCTGCCGGCAGGAGCCGTAATGGTAACATTTTCTGCCGCAAAAGCCCCTGCCGTCATGCTGAAAACCATAACCAGAGCCAGAAGCATACCGACAAATTTTCTTACATTTTTCATAGTTTTAATTTCCTTTCTTCAATATGGATTTTTATATTACCGTCTTTCGCCGTCGTCTGTATATAAAATACATCAGCGTTCCACCCGTCAGGAGGACTCCGCCGAACATATATAAAAGAGTTCCCAGGCCACCGGTATCCGGAAGTTCATAGCTATCCGGGATAACCTTATTGGAAATTTCCAAATCGTTTTTATCCTCAGTTGTATGAAAAGTATACACACAGGTTCCATTATATGGAGACATTCCATACACATTAGCCTTGCTGCAATTCGTTGTATCCTTATTATTACAGAACCAGAAATAATGCTTTTTAGAATCCAGTTCGTATCCCTCCGGTGCCTCCAGCTCCTGGAGATAATACGGTACGTGAACATGGAGCACCACACCGGACGCCGGATGGGTCTCCACCTGAACAACACCGTCATTTCCAGTCGTATATGTTTTCATCAATGTGCCATCTTCCGTATAAAGTCCAAATACGGCACCTTTCAAAGGTTTATTGATATCTTCCTCATCGTATTTATACAGGGTCGCGCCATAGGTCTCGCCAGTGATTACTGCTTTAGGCACCTCAAGTGAGCTTCCACCGACATCATAGGTCTTTCCGAACAACTCGACCGTGGCCGCATTTCCATAGGAAGTACCCAAGCCACCGCCGCCCCGGACACTGGTATCATATATCAAAGTATACTTATATGGTCCCAATGCCGGTTTATTCAGAGTAATGGTCAGCCGATTCACATCCTTGTTCTCGCTGTCCTTCGCCTCTGTGTCATATTCTATAGTGTAGTCTGTCCCCTCCTCAAGATACCAGGTTTGTCCATCACTATTCTCTGCCTGAATTTTAAGGGTAGCAGACAGGAATCCCAATGTCTTGGTCATAGTGTCATTGATTTTAAGCTCCTGAAGGGATGATAAATCTGCCATAGCCTCATTGACGGTAATCCTATATTCCGCCAGAAAACCATTATTCTCCCCCGGTTCTTCCATCAGCTGCTTATCAAAAACACCGGGTATAGGGACATTCACCTTGCGTGAATCAATATTAACATTGGCCCATTTTCCATTCGAAAGCTTCTGCTGGTTGTCAAGGTCAACATTGTTGGATATTTCAGCTCCCAGGCCACCATAGTTCTTTACCAGATTTTGAGCTGCAGTTTCGTAGGTAAAGTTAAGCGTCACCTCTTGGTCAAAGCACCAGCAGAGGCAGAACCCCTTTGAATTTTTACCTTTGCAGGTATGACTTTCTCCATCCCAATCGGCACAAGTCTGTTCCGTACAAGTACATCGGCTGTACAGGTCAATCTCTCGGCCATACCAGACTCCGCTGCCTTCTGACGATTCTGCGGAATAACTGCACTCCCAGTAAATCTGGTCACCATCAGTAGCCCGTTCTTTTTCAGGAACACTGATTGTTCTTCCACCTATTGTAGCCGTGACAACTGCTTTATCCAAATCATTCCGGTAGCGATCTGCCATTTCCCCATGTATCACTTTCATACTGTCCCAGAGATGCCAGAAATAGTCATATTTACCGCCCTCTTCTATACCGGGAATAGTCGCTGTGATGGTCCACTGAATGGTATCATCGGCATATTTGTCTTCATTACTGTCGCTTCCGTGATTATACCGTCCTTCTTTCACGATTTTAGCGCTGCTTCCGGCAGCTCCGGACTGGATTTTTCCGGTAGCCTCAAAACCATCAACAGACACCTTATTCTCATAGCGATTATAGCCTTCCGTGCTGTCCGGCTTTACCGTACTGGTATATTTTAAATAATACAGCCAATCGTCATCACCGAGCTGAATCGTCTGACCGCATGTTTCGCATGTGATACTCTCAGGCATGGTATAACTCCAATGATCCTCTTCCCAGGTCAGACCGCTGTCTTCCTTTCTGACTGTCCAATAGTGACTTGCACCCGAATGTGTAGCTTCAAATTGAATACCGGCAGCCATATCCTCCTCAGTATAGTAGTGATTGCCGCTGGTGACCGCATCTGTAATAACAGAACCAACAATATGAGAAGCCGAATTTCCCTGAATGTTCACCCGCCAGTCAATCTTTCCAGGTCTACTACTATCCCAGGCTTTTGCCCACTTACTGACCTCAGTTTCTGACGTGTCTTCATTCTGTTTTATATTGACTTTAATACCTCCGTCAAATTCGACAGGTTTATCCACATAATCGAATTTACACGTCACGTCTGCTATCAAGTCCACATTTGAATGATGTTGAATTGTATCCTTTACGTCAAAAATCAGCCAGACAACGCCATCATCCTTCTGTTCAAAATACCAGTCTCCCGCTTCAATTTCTTTACCCGCATTATCGATCAGGACCAGCTTTCCTCTCTGTGCCAAATCGATGTTCGAGGCAAATGTGACATAATAGCGCCCCGCTTCCAACCCACTCTCACAGTAATAAGCAACCCGGACATTATATGTCTCACCGGCCATAACCTCATACTCTCCATTACTGCCGGGATCCAAAATGACATTATTATTTGAAATAGTAATCTCAACTTCACCGCCATGATCACTCGCATACTGCATCAGGCGAACAGGGTCCTGCCCTGCTCTGGCAGTCTTCTGCGGTGGAATACTTTCTTCGGTACTCTCTGTGCTTTCAATCACTTGAAAACAACCATCACCATGAATATGCTCCGTCAATTGAAGCTGACCGCAGATCAGCGCACCATTCCCGTCATAACAGGTATCTGAATGCGTATGCAGCTCCTGTGCTCCACAGGTCTGCACCGTTTCGGTCTGATAACAATCTTCCGTATGCTGGTGGGCCCCCTGCCCTTCCTCCATGCCGCAGGTCAAAATATCTGTCCAGTTATAACATTCATCCGTATGGACATGTTCCTCACTTACATCTTCACAAATGAGTTCGCCCTGTTCGCGGGTATAACACTCCGTATCATGGACATGACCTTCGTTTTCTGTCTCACTGCATACCAATACCTGATGAAATTCATAGCAGGCATCGCTGTGCTGATGGGCTTCGATCTGCGGCAACGGACAGACTAAATTTCCATCCGAATCCAGACAATCCGCATTATGTACATGGACAACATAATCTGCCTGACCACAGGTCAGCACCCTTTCTGTACCCCCACCTTCTGTAGAAACCTCTTGATAGCATCCTTCCGTATGTTGATGGACGCTGATTGGACAGACTAGCTCTTTCTCCTGCTTTTCCATCGTAGCAGCGGGCAAAATCAATGCATAAGTCGTACAGAATACCACCACAGCGGCCAAAATGGCCACTGCCATCTGCCATTTTCTTTTAAAATAATGTACCTTTAATGGTTGTGATTCCTCACGTAACCTCTCCTCTTTCATACGAGCATCACCCTCCTTTCTATTTTACAGTTCCGAAGCCGGCCAAAGGCCAGATTCGAAATACTATTTTTCCTACAATTTGTTCATCGGCTATACAGCCGACCGTAGTGCTTCGGGAATCCACCGAAGTGGAACGATGGTCTCCGAGAACAAATATCCTACCATCAGGCACTTGATATGGAAATTGAATATCACATTGCCCAAGAGCCTTTTCAGTCAGATAAGATTCTTCCAGAAAAACGTCATCCACATATACATTACCCTCTGCATCTATCCGAACCCATTGACCGGGACCGGCAATGTAACGCTTCACCAGCAGCTTATTTCCGACATAGAAACTCACCAAATCTCCGGATTCAAATTCCGTCCCCTTAACAGAAACCACAATGTCGCCTTCCATCAGGGTGGGATTCATAGAACTTCCATAAATCTGTAACACCGGCAATAAAAATACGGCAACCAGCACGGCAATAGCCGCCACCACTATAAGGGTACAGAACGTGCTGAGCACCACTCGCCAGTACCGCTTGCTGCGCAGCTCCCTGCACAGTTCTTCCTGATTTATAGCTGCCTGACAATCTGAAATATCCATATTCGCTTCCTTAAGACTTTGTTTCAGTTTTTCATTTTCTTCGTTTTGCGCTATGAGCATTTCCAACAGCTCGCTTCGGCTTAAACGCTTTAATTTCTTATCGGACATCCGGTAAGCACTCCCCCAAATATTATTGGATTATATATAACTTCTCTTTTGAAATCGCATTTCTCGCTGTCAACTGGCTCTATACATAATTTCCATTATGTAGTTTTTCAGAATATAATTGAAATACATGTCTCTAATATCTGCAAATTCAGGACATGAAAAATTACACCTCCCGGCTTTTCTTTTAAAGAAATGAGTCAGGGGGCGTTTGTGATGTCCGCTTTTATTTTGAAGTGTTCCATGTACTTTCACTTTTTTCTCTGGTCCTCTTGAATTGCTATAGCTTCTGTGTTATCATTTTATTGATTTGGACATTAACTTATCTATTCTATGTATCAAATTTCGTTTCACTACATAATGGAAATTATGTTTTTTTACTATCTCGGTTAACTTACACCACAAGTCCCAGTCGTTCGATTTTTTTGCGGTGCTCTAACCCCGTTGTTATAATATAGATTCGTGTGGTATTAATGCTGCTGTGGCCCAGAATATCCGCCAGCTTGGCAATATCCTTTTCAATGCCATAAAACGTACGTGCAAATAGTTTACGCAGATTATGCGGAAATACTTTGCTTGATTTGACTCCGGCTGCTTCGCATAGCCGCTTCATCCGTGCCCATATGTTACTGCGGTTTAAAGATTTTCCGTTTTTCGTGACAAAAATCTCCCCCGAGCGTATTTCTCTTTTTTTTGCATACCCCATTAACATTTTTTTCAACTTTCCAGGCAGCAGAATGGTTCTTATTTTTCCTTTACAGTTAACAACGATTTCTCCATGCTGCACACTCTCCACGGTAAAATATTTCAACTCTGATACGCGAATGCCGGTACCGCAGATAGTCTGCATGACCAAATTAAGCTGAGGCTGAGCTTTGGATACTTCCAGAAGCCGCAAGTATTCTGCCTTTGTCAATTCCTTTTCCTCTGTGCAATAAGTTTGCCGCTGGATTTTCAAACTTTTTACCTTGCAGTCTCCCCATCCCAGGAAATCCAACAGGCTATTTAAGCTGGCCAACATAGAATTTATAGAACGTACAGCATATTTTTTTTCTATCAGTGCTCTTTTATAGTCCAGGACCATCTCTTTGCTCACTGATTCCTGCTCTGCAAAGACAAAAAAAGCACGAACGTCCCGAAGATATTTCTCTACAGTCGCCGTACTTTTTTCTTCCCGGATTAAATAATCATGAAATGCATTCATGTCTGATTCTATTAAGATTCTGCTATTCACTACTATTCCCTCCTGCATGAAATTGATTTTTGTGTGTTGTTAGTGTATCCAATTTCAAAATCTTTTTGCATAGAAGTCCGGAAAGTACATGCGTGCACTTTTTACAAAAAATAAAGGAAAAAGCGTTTCTCCCCATCCGAGGTCAAACGCTTTTTCAAATAATTTCTATTCTTCAAAAAACACACTGGAAAGGTTCATTGCATAAGCATCATCAATCTCAGCCAGCAATGCTTCTGTCGTATCATCGAAGCCGCTCTCATCGAATTCCATTTCTGCGCACATGTAAACCGAACCGTCATCCCGTACATCGGCATAGAGCACGGTGAAGATCTGCTTACCCTCTGCATCTATATATACCGCCGGAAGCAATCCCACGGTATCGCCATCACCCGTGGATGGCTCATCGCTGTCTAAAACAGACAGCCCCCTGGTCTCCAAACGTGCTGTGTAATCCTGCAAAAGTCCGTTCAGAGCCTCGGAAGCACTGTTTGCACGCATCATTGTCAAACGGATACTGATGCCGTGATTCACTCCGGTGAGGCTTCCGGTATCTCTCTGAACAAAGGCTTCCTCATATGGAACATAGCCGTCCCGGATAGTATCCTCTTCCAGCCCGTCAAAATAATATCCGATGCCCATATGTTCATATTCCGGTGCCTTGGCATACAGTCCCTGCAGTCCGGCCAGATCATCTTCATTAACTACCGCTTCCAAAGTGGTATCTGTTTCTCCTGTCGTCTCCGCCGGCACATCTGCCCGACTGTTCAAGGCTTCCTCCGGAATCTGAATACTTTCAATCGTATCAAATTCCGTATAGTCCATCACAATGGACATACTGTTGATTTCAAGTGAAGTTCCGTCACTTTCACTTACCTTAACACCTTCGGGAACTTCCACAGTAACAGAAGCCGGAAGCATCTCGTCTTTGTAGACCCGCAGTGTCACATTGGCTTTTATGTCTGAAAGATCAACGTCACCCACGCCTTCCGTCAGAGAATCCATTTCTCCCATCAGAGAATCAATCTCCGAGCCGGAAGCCTCTGCCGTCAGCACATAAACTTCTTTATCTCCAAGCTTTTCTGTTCCCTCCTGAAGTGTAAGCCCTGTCTCTGAACTGAGCGAATCAAACAGATCTCCCATACCGCCGATCTCACTGTCCTCGGCTGCTTCCTCTGTCTGTGTCCAGGCGTTGTTCGCCTTTGTATAAGTGATAGCTTTGTCTCCTTCGATCACCGAGTATGTCTCTATATCCATGGACAACCCCAACAAACTCATGTCCAGCTTACCGGACATATGGAGAACTTCCGGCTCCATCGTCATTTCGAGATCACAATCCAGCCCCGCGGTCAGATTCATTCCCAAGCCGCTCTGGGATATTTTCATATCCATATCCATTGCCATGTCTCCGCTCACAGATCTCACTTTTTCCATATTTGTATTGACCTGTTCCAGAATACCTTCGGCTGTCAATTTTTCTGTTTTGGCCCCGCAGCCGCCAAGCATTATGGCCGATAGAAGCATCACACTTGTCAATAACCAACATATTTTTTTTCTCATAAGTTCCTTCTCCTTTACTCCTTATATAAAGAGTATACAATAAAACCTAAAAGATATCTACTGCTCGATCAAATACTTCATTCTTTTCCGGATAGATGTCATTCCTTCTACATCATCTGAATACAGGGCCTCCACGGCAATGACCAGGTCTCCGCTTAAGATTGTCCTTGAATAACGGCATGGCTCCATCCCTAAACGCTCATAATCCTACTCCGACATGACCGGAAAGCTTTTGTTCCTGTCCGCTCCGGCCGTTTCACACAAAGCTTTCATATTATGAAGAATATTGCTTCGGTCCTTGTGAGATTCTTATAAATACAGACAAATAAAAAAAGCTCCTGGAGAGTAAACTCTCCGGAGCTTTCGATTTGTCTGTATTCGCAATAATCCTAACGTTTGGAGAACTGTGGTGCGCGACGAGCAGCTTTGAGACCGTATTTCTTACGTTCTTTCATACGTGGGTCACGTGTTAAGTAACCTGCTTTCTTAAGAACTGGTCTGTAATCGTTGTCTGCTTTCAGTAATGCTCTTGCAATACCATGTCTGATAGCACCGGCCTGTCCTGTAAATCCGCCGCCATGAACGTTTACGATAACGTCGAATTTATCTACTGTATTTGTAGCAACCAATGGCTGTCTTACGATAACTTTTAAGGTTTCAAGACCTAAATAGTTGTCGATATCTCTTTTGTTAATGGTGATATTACCTGTTCCAGGTACAAGGTATACTCTGGCGATACTTTTCTTTCTTCTTCCTGTTCCGTAATATTTTACACTAGACAATGTTCTTCTCTCCTTCCGATATTATTAGTATTTAATTTCCAATACTTCTGGTTTCTGAGCAGCATGGTTATGTTCCGGACCTGCATACACATGAAGTTTTTTGATCATCTGTCTTCCGAGTGGTCCCTTTGGAAGCATACCTTTAACTGCAAAATTAATAACATCTTCTGGTTTCTTTGCCATCAACTCTTTCAGAGTTGTTTCTTTCATACCACCAACATAATCGGAATGTCTGTAGTATACTTTCTGATCTAATTTCTTACCTGTAACTTTAACCTTATCCGCATTTATAACGATGACATAATCACCTGTATCCATGCTTGGTGTATATGTTGGTTTATTTTTACCTCTTAAAACACTGGCAACCTGGGAAGCTAAACGACCTAATGTCTGGTCTGCTGCATCAACTACATACCATTTTCTTTCGATTGTTGCTGGACTAGCCATGTAACTCTTCATGGTTTGGACCTCCTTAATGTACTAAAAACAATGTATTCTTTAATAAATGCTACTTACCGGGGCTTTGGATTTCGCATTTTTAGACATATCGTCACAATTAAATATTATATGGCAAATAAAAAGTACTGTCAAGCATTTTTATTCCAAATATTCAATATTTATCAGGGTTAAGCCCTGGGGCGGAGCCGTTGGGCCAACCACATACCGCTCGCTTGTTTCAAGACTTTTTCGTATATCTGCCGCCGTCTTTTTATGAAGTCCGACTTTCAATAATCCACCCACAATGATTCGGACCATGTTATAAAGAAAACCATCACCGGTAATCCGAAGGCAGATCATATCTCCTTCTCTGGTCAGCGTCAAGTTCGTAATGGTCCGCACGGTATTTGTCACCTTTGTCTTGACCGAACAAAAATTGTGAAAATCATGGGTGCCTGTAATCTCCTCAGCCGCTTTGCGCATTGCTTCCAAATCCAGAGTCTGGGGCACAAAATAACTGTTCAGCCGTTCATTCGGCAATGGCACTCGACGATTTAAAATACGGTATTCGTAGGTCTTTAATGTCTTCTGATATCTCGGATGAAAATCAGCTGGTACCTCTTCCGCTGACTGAATCACAATATCCTTCGGAAGACGCTGATTCAGCGCCGGAACAAACCGCTCCGCCGGCCATGGTTTTGACGTGTCAAACACGGCCACCTGTCCAAGGGCATGCACACCGGAATCGGTCCGGCTGGCGCCGGTAAGCATGATTTTTTCCCCGGTCAGTGCTTCAATATGTTTTTGCAGCATGGCCTGAATGGATACCCCGTTGGGCTGAACCTGCCATCCGCAGTAATTTGTTCCGTCGTAAGCTACAACAAGCTTGATTCGTCTCATAGCCATAGTTTCACCGCCACCCATATAAGCACATAAATCAGAATAATTCCATAGGCCAGATAATCTCTTCCGGCATAAATCAGCGGTTTCATCTTTGTACGTCCGGCGCCGCCATGATAACAACGGGCCTCCATCGCCATAGCCAGGTCATTTGCCCGGCGAATGGCCGAAATAAATAAGGGCACCAAAATCGGTATCAGGCTTTTCATCCGCTGAATCAGATTGCCGCTCTCAAAATCCGCACAGCGGGCCTGCTGAGCCTTCATGATCTTATCCGTTTCTTCCATCAAGATCGGTATAAACCGCAATGCGATCGACATCGTCATAGCCAGCTCATGTACCGGAAAATGAATCTTTTTCAGCGGCCCCAAAGCCTTTTCCAGTCCGTCTGTCAAATGGTTCGGCGTCGTTGTCAGCGTCATGATCGTAGATCCCACAATCAGGTAAATCAGACGAACGGCCGTCTTACCGGCCAGGACAAGGCCCTCTTTTGTAATTTTTAAAAATCCTAAACGGACAAGCTCTGTTCCCGGCGTCAGAAAAATATTGAGAAGGACCGTAAAAATCATCAATATGAAAATAGCTTTCAGGCCTTTTAACATATATCTTAAAGGAACTTTCGAAAGACCGATAACTGCAGCCAGCGCCGCGGTTGCCAAAGCCAGACCAATCAGGTCATTTACGAAAAATACGGTCACAACAAAAACAATGGTTCCCAGTAATTTGACTCTTGGATCCAACCTGTGGATAACAGAATTCGCCGGATAATATTGTCCAATTGTAATATCTCTAATCATTTATCCGCCTCCAGGCAATGCAGTAAAGCTACCTTTGCTTCTTCTACAGTCGTAACATCCTTTGGCAGTTCCGGAAATATCTTATGAAGCTGCCGCATGACATAGGTTACCTGAGGTGCCGCAAGTCCGACGCTCTCCAAATCTTCCGATCGACGGAAGATTTCTTTTGGCGTGCCGTCCATAAACACCTCTCCCCGGTTCATAACGATGATTCGGTCCACATATTTAGCCACATCTTCCATACTGTGGGATACCAGAATAACTGTTATACCGGTCTGTTTATGCAGCGCCGAAATCCGGTCCAGAATATCGTTTCGCCCCTTTGGGTCAAGTCCTGCCGTTGGTTCATCCAGAACAAGGACCTCGGGATGCATCGCCAACACTCCGGCAATCGCCACTCGACGTTTTTGCCCGCCAGAAAGCTCGAAAGGCGACTTTTCATAATCCTTCTCTGTCATTCCGACCATAGCAAGCGCCTCTTTGGCCCGCTCGACTGCCGCATCATGATCCAGACCCAGATTTTTCGGTCCATAACAGACATCTTTTAAGACCGTCATCTCAAAAAGCTGATGCTCCGGATACTGAAACACTAACCCCACATGGCTGCGTAAATCTATCATTCGATATTTGTCATCATAAATGTTCTGTTCATTATAATAAATCTGCCCGCTCGTTGCCTTCAATAAGCCGTTTAAATGCTGAATAAGCGTTGATTTCCCGGACCCCGTATGTCCGATAAGCCCGATAAATTCACCGTCCTGGATTTCCAGATTTACATCTCTCAGCGCCTGTTTCCGAAACGCATTGTCCGGACTGTATATATAATTTACATGTTCTAAACGAATTCCCATGCCCGTCACCTGCTTTTCAATCTTTCCAGAGACTGAACCAATTCCTCGATCGTTAAAATCCCTTCGGGCACATCCACACCGGACTGCCGTAGCTCATAGGCCAGTTCTGTCACCTGAGGCACATCCAGGCGAAGCTGTTTCAAATATTCCACCTGGGAAAATACTTCCCTCGGTGTCCCTGAAAGTACAATCTTTCCATCATCCATTACGTATACTTTGTCCGCATGAACTACCTCATCCATATAATGAGTAATCAAAATAACGGTTACTTTCTTTTCCCGATTCAATTCACGGACGGTCTCAATAACCTCTTTACGCCCATTTGGATCCAACATGGCTGTCGGTTCATCCAGAACAATGCACTCCGGCTCCATAGCCATAACTCCGGCAATAGCAACTCTCTGCTTTTGACCGCCGGAAAGCCGGTTTGGCGAATGGTGACTGTATTCCAGCATTCCTACGGATTTCAGACTCTGATTAACACGTTTCCATATATCCTCTGTAGGCACGCCAAGATTTTCCGGTCCAAACCCCACGTCTTCCTCGACCAGGCTGGCAATAATCTGATTATCCGGATTCTGAAATACCATTCCTGCGGTCTGACGTACTTTCCAGACATTCTCCGGCTGACTGGTATCCATTTCCTTTACCCACAAAGTTCCTCCTGTGGGAACAAGCAGCGCATTCATTTGTTTGGCCAGAGTGGATTTCCCCGAACCGTTATGTCCAAGAATGGCAATAAACTGTCCGGCCTCCACATCTAAATCCACACCGGATACGGCATGAATGACTTCTTCAATCTCATCATGTTCATCTTTAGTCACATAGTCATAAAACAATTTCGCAGCTTTGATAATTCCCATAAGCGCTTCCTTCCTGAACTATGAAAAAGCTCCTGCTGATTTTAAAAAACACAGGTGGGTCGCACCTGTGTTTTTTACTTTCTATTCAGCTACTCTTATACTAATTCGATCAGTACTTCCATTGCAGCATCGCCTTTACGCTGTCCGATTTTCACAATACGTGTATAACCACCATTGCGGTCAGCATATTTTGGAGCGATTTCTGTGAACAGCTTATCTGTTAAATCTACTTTCTTTGCAGCAGCTTTTTTACCAGCAGCTTCTTCCGGAACGGCTGTTACCGGGTAAAGTACCTTTAACATCTGTCTTCTTGCATGTAAACGGGATGCGTTGTCTTTTTTGATTGTTTTCTCAACTGTATCAAATACAACCTTTCCGTTCTCTTTTACTCTTTTTCCGTCTTTATCTTTACGAGCAACCTTAGCCTGTACAGTTACTGTTTCATAATTATCTTTTTCTTTAACAGCAAGGGCAATCAGACCTTCGGTAATTCTGCGGATTTCTTTAGCCTTAGCTTCAGTTGTACGAATTTTGCCATTGTCCAGCAAAGCCGTAACCTGATTTCTAAGTAAAGCTTTTCTCTGATTGGAAGTTCTTCCAAGTTTTCTATAGCCTGCCATGATTTAGCCTCCTCCTACTCTACTTCAATATCGCGATTATTCATCGCTCGGATTTAACTGAAGGCCCAGTTCTTTCAATTTGGCAAGAACTTCTTCCAAAGATTTACGTCCAAGATTACGAACCTTCATCATATCCTCTGCAGTTCTGTTCGTCAGCTCTTCAACCGTATTAATACCTGCTCTCTTCAGGCAGTTATAAGAACGAACAGATAACTCTAATTCATCAATATTCATTTCAAGAACTTTTTCTTTTTCATTGTCTTCTTTTTCTACCATAACTTCTGCTGTCTTGGCATTTTCGGAAAGGTCAATGAAAAGATTCAAATGTTCGCTTAAAACTTTTGCTGCCAGACTTACAGCCTCATCTGGTCCCAATGTACCATTCGTAAATACATCGAGTGTAAGTTTATCAAAATCGGTAATCTGTCCAACACGGGTATTCTCTACGGTCATATTCACTCTTTCTACAGGTGTGTAGATAGAATCTACCGGAATAACTCCGATTGGCAGGTCTTCGTTTTTGTTCTTATCGGAACTTACGTAACCACGGCCTTTTGTAATGGTCAATTCCATGTACAATTTGCAGTCTGTACCGCCGCTCAAAGTGGCGATAACCTGATCTTTATTCAAGATCTCGATATCTGGATCCACCTGAATATCTGCTGCCGTTACAACACCTTCGCCCTCATACTCGATATATGCAGTCTTAGGCTCGGATGATGCGCTTGTATTCTTGATTGCCAGACTCTTGATATTCATAATAATTTCAGTAACGTCTTCTTTGACACCCGGAATCGAACTGAACTCATGAACAACGCCATCAATCTTGACCTGACTCACTGCAGAGCCCGGAAGGGATGAAAGCATAATTCTTCTCAGCGAATTACCAAGCGTGATGCCGTAGCCTCTTTCCAGAGGTTCTACGACAAAACGTCCGTATTTATTATCTTCAGAAATCTGTGCAATCTCAATTTTCGGTTTTTCAAAATCAAACACTATTATTAGCCCTCCTTTAATGGGTTAGGTTTCTTTGAGGGTAACACTCTAGCTTAATAAGCTATTATTTAGAATACAATTCGACGATAAGCATTTCATTTACCGGAACATCAATCTGTTCTCTGGTAGGAAGCGCTTTTACAGTACCGGAAAGGTTTTCCTGATCAGCTTCAAGCCATTCCGGAACAATTCTTGCTCCTGTTACTTCTAAGATATCTTTATATCTCTGAGATCCTTTGGATTTTTCACGAATCTCAACAGTGTCTCCAGCCTTTACCTGATAGGATGGAATGTTGACACGTTTGCCGTTTACCAGAACGTGTTTATGTCCAACGATCTGTCTTGCTTCTTTACGAGTTCTTGCAAAGCCAAGACGGAAAATAACATTATCCAGTCTGCTTTCAAGTAAGATCATCAGGTTTTCACCGGATGTACCTTTCATCTTGCTGGCTCTTGCAAAGTAGTTTCTGAAAGGTTTTTCAAGAACACCATAGATGAACTTAGCTTTCTGTTTTTCAGTAAGCTGCTGTCCATATTCGCTCTTTTTTCTATTTCCTCTAATAGACTGTCTATTAGATTTTTTATCAACACCCAGATAAATTGGGTCGAGACCAAGACTTCTACATCTCTTCAATACTGGAACCATATCTCTAGCCATATCTAATTTAACCTCCTATTAGACTCTTCTTCTTTTTGGTGGACGACATCCGTTATGTGGAACTGGTGTCACATCTCTGATACTGGTTACTTCGATACCGCAAGCCTGCAGAGCACGGATTGCAGCTTCACGTCCTGAACCAGGACCTTTTACCATAACTTCAACGGATTTTAAACCATAGATAGATGCAGCTTTAGCTGCTGTCTCAGCTGCCATCTGAGCAGCATAAGGTGTGGACTTTCTGGAGCCTCTGAATCCAAGACCACCAGCACTTGCCCAGGAAAGAGCATTTCCTTCGGAATCTGTTAATGTAACAATTGTATTATTAAAAGATGACTGAATATGTGCCTGTCCACGCTCAACGTTCTTTTTAACACGTCTTTTAGTCACTTTTTTTGTAACTTTTTTAGCCATTGAACCAAACCTCCTATTAGGTTACTTATTTCTTCTTATTTGCTACTGTTCTCTTAGGACCTTTACGAGTTCTTGCGTTCGTCTTTGTTTTCTGACCACGAACTGGAAGACCTTTTCTATGACGGATACCTCTATAGCATCCAATTTCCTGTAATCTCTTAATATTCATAGCGATTTCACGACGCAAATCACCTTCAACTGTCTGAGTTTCGTTAACAACAGCATTGATTCTGGCTACCTCTTCGTCTGTTAAATCTCTTACACGTGTATCTGGATTAACATTAGCTTCTTTAAGGATACGATTTGAACTTACTCTACCGATTCCGTAGACATAAGTAAGGCCGATTTCGACACGCTTTTCTCTTGGTAAATCTACACCACTGATACGAGCCATGTAATTACACCTCCACTGGTTCTTTCTTAATTATTTTCAATATTTACAAATGCCCTGTCTCCTTGACTAAAAGACATGACAATAGGCAGGCTCAGGCCCTGCTCTTTAAAAATTTCTATTTATTTAATAGCGATTACAACACATCCTGGTGTTTCATCGCTGCAGCCGCATACTTTCTTTCTGACATCTCGTCAGAAAAATCGTTTTACAACACAAAACACAAGCCTAATTATCGATTAGCCCTGTCTCTGTTTGTGTTTAGGATTTTCACAGATAACCCGGATACTGCCTTTTCTCTTAATGACTTTGCATTTTTCGCAGATAGGCTTTACTGATGATCTTACCTTCATTAGAAATCTCTCCTTTCAAAACGTTCACGAACAATTATAGCATCCCACAATATGACAAGTCAAGAATTTTTTACTTGTCTCTCCAAATTATTCTTCCTTTTGTCAAATCATAAGGAGATAACTCGATGGTTACTTTATCACCCGGTAAAATTCGAATAAAATTCATGCGAAGCTTTCCACTGATGTGGGCCAACACCCGATGGCCATTTTCCAATTCCACCTGAAACATCGCGTTTGGCAGCTTCTCAACAACAGTTCCTTCGACTTCAATAACATCTGCTTTTGACATATTAGCCTCCTATTACCTTACATTTCGCTTCAAAAAGCTGAATGGCTTTCAAAATATCTTCATTATTCAATGGACATTCACCGTTTAGCCTGGCATCAATCTCCGGGTCTATGTAATTCATCCGGCGTACATGACGGATGTTCTTTTTCTTTGGTTTCTCTACTGTCCTGCGGATGCCATCCGCAAGCAGCACCGTCTCATCCTGGACTTCAAGAATCACATACAATTTTCCCCGATCATGGCCCGCATCTGACAGAGCCATCTGCCCGGCCCGGAACCGATTCACATCTCTCTTTTTTGCCATTTTAATTACCTCAATGTTAAAATCTCACAGCCATCTTTTGTAACTAAAATGGTATTTTCATAATGTGCCGATAACTTTCCATCAGCGGTTACCACAGTCCAGTCATCATCCAACCACTCGACATCATAGACACCTTCATTGATCATCGGCTCAATTGCAAGGGTCATACCTGCCTGAAGTTTCAGGCCCCGGCCTTTTGGTTTGAAATTCGGTATCTGCGGATCTTCATGAAGGTGGGTTCCTATTCCATGTCCAACCAAATCCCGAACGATGGAATAACCAAAACCTTCTGCATAATCCTGGATTGCCTTGGAAATCTCATAGAGATGATTTCCTTCTTTGGCAAATTTTATACCTTCAAAGAAACTTTGTTTCGTTACATCGATAAGTCTCTGTGCTTCTTTCGAAATTTCTCCAACACCCCAAGTCCGTGCTGCATCGGAATGATACCCTTTGTAAATCAATCCACAGTCCAGACTGATGATATCGCCGTCCTGAAGAATTCGTTTCTTGGAAGGAATTCCGTGGACAACTTCATCATTGACAGATGTACAGATTGTCGCCGGATATCCATTATAATTCAGGAAATTTGGAACACAGCCAAAATCACGGATGATTGTATCGGCCATGTGGTTGATATCCCAGGTGGACATACCCGGTTTGATTTCTTTTTGAAGCTCTTCATGCATGATCGCCAAAAGCCTTCCGGCTTCCCGCATCAATTCAATCTCATGTTCTGACTTAATTGTAACTGACATATTTATACTCCCAAAATTTTACGAATATCACTGAATACCTGATCCATTGTCTGAGTACCATCAATCGTATGCACAATGCCCTGCTTCTCATAGTAATCAATCAATGGTTTTGTCTGTTCATGATAAACGTTCAGACGATTCGTTACCGTTTCCGGTTTATCATCATCTCTGAGGATAAGCTCTTCGCCGCACACATCGCAGACATCCTGAACTTTTGGCGGATTAAACTCTACATGATATGTAGCTCCACATCCAACACATGCTCTGCGGCCGGCCATCCTATGAATTATATTTTCATCTGGAACATCGATATTTAACGCATATTCCATCTTTTGTTCGATAGCATTCAGGGCATTTGTCAACGCTTCAGCCTGAGGAATTGTTCTCGGGAAGCCGTCTAAAATAAACCCTTCGGTACAGTCATCTTGTTGAATTCGATCAACAACGAGATCGCAGACTAATTCATCAGGAACCAGTTCGCCAGCATCCATATAAGTTTTTGCTTTCTTTCCGAGTTCTGTTCCCTGTTTAATATTAGCTCTGAAGATATCTCCAGTTGATATATGTGGAACCTTGCACAAATCGGCAATCTTTTTTGCCTGCGTACCTTTTCCGGCACCAGGTGCACCTAACATAATTATTTTCATAATTTGCCTCCAAACATATGTCCAACAACTTCTGATGATTCATAAATATATAATATATACGTTCGCGGGCAGTGCCATACAGGAATGCAAATATTCCTATACAGCCTGTGCTTACCGCGAAAAATCAGACCTGTCAGTCATTTAAAAATCCTTTATAATGTCTTACAAGCATTAAGGACTCAATCTGTTTTAATGTTTCAAGTACAACACCTACGATAATGATCAAAGATGTTCCACCAAATGAAACATTAACGCCAAAGATTCCCGCAGCTAAAATCGGGATAATGGCAACTACGATCAAACCTACCGCACCAATAAAAATAACATTATTCAAAATCTTATTTAAATATTCTGAAGTAGGCTTTCCAGGACGAATACCTGGAATAAAGCCGCCCTGCTTTTTCATATTATCCGCAACTTCCAATGGATTGAAAGTAATGGATGTATAGAAATAAGCAAAAAATACGACCAGAAGAATATAAATCAGTAAACCAACCGAGTAGACCGGCTGTGATGGTTTACACCAGTTGGAACTGCTCAGTACAGCCAGGATAGTTCCTGGAATACCGCCTGGGTTTTTGCCAAGGAAACCAACAATGATTCCCGGCAAA
>CABRLU010000021.1 GCA_902471845.1 uncultured Lachnospiraceae bacterium
ACAGAAGAAGAATATTATAACCGCCGAAAAATTCATCCGCGCCTTCTCCGGAAAGCACAACCTTCACATGCTCTGCCGCCGTCTTATCTACAAAATACAGCGCCACGCAGGAAGCGTCAGCCAGAGGCTCATCCATATAATACTGAATTTCCGGCAAAACACTCCAATATTCTTCTTCTGTAATTAATTTGCTGTAATTCTGGGTGCCAATTTTCTCTGACAAATCCTTTGCGTAGGAAATTTCATTGAATTTATCATAATCAAAACCAACCGTAAATGTCTTGTCCGCTTTGGAAATTGTAGCAATATAACTGGAATCGATACCACTGGAAAGCAGAGAGCCAACCTCCACGTCACTGATCATATGGGTTTCGACAGATTCTGCCATCTGTGCGTCAATCTTGTCCACCAGCTCATCAAAATCCGCATTTTCATCAATATCATAATCCGGTTCCCAGTAACGCCGAATATCTACTTTGCCGTCCTTAAACAAAATACTGTGGGCCGGAGGCAATTTAAAGATACCTTTAAAAAATGTCTCCGGAAGTACTGAATACTGGAAAGTCAGATATTCTTCCAGAGCTTCTGTATTCACCTTTTTCTCATACCCCGGGTATTCCAGAATCGATTTGATTTCAGAGCCAAAAACCAGATTGCCGTTGATCAGGCTGTAATAAAATGGCTTAATACCAAAATAATCTCTGGCGCCGAAGGCAATGTCCTTATTCGTATCATAAATCATAAATGCAAACATCCCACGGCAGTATTTAGGCAGATCTGTTCCATATTCTTCGTAACCATGAACAAGTACTTCCGTATCCGAATTATTGCGGAACACATGACCTTTGGCAATTAAATCCTCTCTGAGAATTTTATAATTATAAATCTCGCCGTTAAAGACAATGACGATGCTGTTGTCCTCATTGAACATCGGCTGCGAGCCATTATCCAGATCAATGATACTCAAACGTCGAAATCCCCAGGCCGCTTTATCCGTGATAAACTGACCGGCACTGTCCGGTCCTCTATGTTTAATACGGTCCATCATCCGTGTCAACACTTCTTTACTGTCCGGTAAATTTCCTGTAAAACCGCATATACCACACATTTTTATCGCCTCCAAATTTTGTATTTATTCATTGTAGCCTCTTTTAATTCATTTTGCAACATAAAAGCTGAATTAAATCCTCCGGCTTTTCCGCCAGTGCATGGGCATGATGATCCATCAGTTCTTTTCTGTCGCGAAATCCCCATAGGACACCAACGGTAAACATTCCCGCCCGATTCCCGGTCATCATATCGACGTTTGTATCGCCGACATACATACACTCTTCCGGTTTTACTCCGAAAGTCTTCGCGATCGCCAAAGCCCCCGACGGATCCGGCTTTTTTTCAATACCTTCCTGCTGTCCCTGCACCCAATCAAATAACCCATCTCCAAAAAGATTTGAAATTACTTTTTTTGTCTGGGCGTGGGGTTTATTTGACAGGACTGCCAGTTTTATCCCCATCGATTTTATTTTTTCAAGGGTCTCCCGCATCCCGTCATATACCACGACTTTATAGGTACAATCCTTATCAAAAATCCCACTGTAAGCCTTATAAACTTCTTCAAGATGTACCAATTCCTTATCTCCCGCATCCCGCAGTACCCTTTCTACCAGGGTCCTTGCTCCGTCTCCGGCATAATGCTTAAAATTCTCTGTTGGCAGCGGTGCATATCCTAAAGGTTCAATGACCTGATTCGCACTTATAGACATAGATTCCAGCGTATCTGCCAGAGTTCCATCCAAATCAAAAATACATGCTTTCATTTATTTAATCTCCTGATTCTTCCATACTGTATTTACCCATAGAATTATAACGCTTCCTCCCCACATAGAGCAAGAATTATCTTGTCGAATTGTACAAAAAGTGCTACTATGAAGATAGAATTTATCTGTTAATTCAAAGGAGAAAGATGTTATGTTTAAGGAAAAATTACGCACTCAAATCCTCGGCGGCTGCCTTCAGGATTACAAAAACCATTTATCCGGCCTCTATAAGGGATTTTACATTACCCTGGATAGCCTTCAGGGACAGTATCTTGTAAAAATCAGTATCAATCCTGCAAATGAAGCAGATATGGCCGCTCTGGTAAGTTTTCTGGATAATCAAAAACTGAATCAGAAAAAGCTGATCAATGCCGTCACCGGCTCCCACAGCATTTCGCTCACTATTAAAATGCCTTCTCTCGGCAAAAATATTCCGGATACGATCAACAGCATTGTGGATCCTGTGATTGATTATCTGATCAGTTATACATTCACTTCCGGCTGTTCAGAATGTGGAAGCACGATGGACCAGATTGATTGTTATGAAATCAATGGCGGTCACTATTTCCTCTGCAACACCTGTAAAGATAAGATTCATGCTTCCCTGCAGACCAATCAGCAGGAAATTCAATCCAAGAAGAGCAGCCTTGTGGCCGGACTTGTCGGCGCCTTCCTCGGTTCTCTGATCGGTGCCGTTCTCTGGATTCTCATTTATAAACTGGGTTACATTGCCGGTATCGCCGGAGCTGTCACCAGTATCTGTGCCATGAAGGGTTACGCCATACTGGGAGGCCATCTGGATAAAAAAGGTGTTATCGGCTCTGTCATTATCATGTTTATTGCAATTTTCTTTGCAAATAAAATTGCCTGGTCATGGGATGCCTATAGTGCATTAAAGGACTACGGCTGGACCTTCACAGAAATCTATAAGGAGCTCGGCTATATTCTCGAAGAAACCGACCTGGTCGGCAGCTACTACGGCGAACTGGTCATTGGTTATATTCTGACTATCGCCTGCAGTGCCAAGACCATTATCAATGCTTTCCGTGAAAGTACAGGAAGCTACAGCATCAAAAAAGTCAATTAATCTCAAGAAAGAAAACGCGACGGAGCCTTGTGTAAGCTCCGTCGCTTTTTAATACCATCTTATCTATCTTTAATTTCTGCATGTAAATCCTGAAGGGATTTCACTTCGCTGTTGCCAAACTGTTTTATAGACTTGATACCGCTCACTGTTGCCCGGCCTGCTGCCATCGTTGTGAAATAAGAAATCTTCTTCTTGATAGCTGCTTTCCGCAGATAACTGTCATCCGCTTTCCGCTCCTGTCCGACCGGTGTGTTAATGATTATATCGATCTTACCGTTCGTAATCAGATCGAGCATATTTGGACGGCCTTCGCTCAGTTTATTGACCATCTCTGCTTCGATTCCTGCTTCACGAATCACCTTACATGTATTCTTGGATGCAATGATCTTAAAACCAGCTTCGTCAAATTCTCTGGCAAGTTCGGCCACTTCTGGCTTATCCTTATCACTGACAGAAATCAGCACCGTACCTTCCAGCGGAATCCGTGTCTGAGTTGCTTCCTGAGCCTTATAGAAAGCTTCACCCCAGGACTTGGAAAGTCCGAGAACTTCACCGGTAGAACGCATTTCCGGTCCAAGCACCGGATCTACTTCCTGGAACATATTGAATGGGAATACGGCTTCCTTAACACCATAGTAAGGAATGTGCTGTTCCTTCAAAGAAGGAATCGGCGATGGTCTTCCGGTTAATTCAGATGTTACAATATCGATAGCCAAAGGCACCATACGAATATTACATACTTTTGAAACAAGCGGTACAGTTCTGGATGCTCTTGGGTTTGCTTCCAATACATAAACCTTGCCGTTTTCAATCGCATACTGCATATTCATAAGGCCTTTAACATGCATCTCTTCTGCAATCTTCCGTGTATATTCTTTAATTGTCTTTACATTTTCCTCAGAAAGATGCTTGGATGGAATAATACAAGCCGAGTCACCGGAATGAACGCCGGCCAGCTCAATATGTTCCATAACTGCCGGTACGAAGGCATGGGTACCATCGCTGATGGCATCCGCCTCACATTCAGTTGCATGGTTCAGGAATCGGTCGATCAGGATTGGTCGATCAGGTGTCACGCCAACTGCCGCCTTCATATAACCAACCATACTTTCAGCATCATAAACAACTTCCATACCGCGTCCGCCAAGAACATAGGATGGGCGTACCATTACCGGATAACCAATCTTATCGGCAATTGCCAGTGCATCTTCTACAGTGACAGCCATGCCGGATTCCGGCATAGGAATTTCCAGTTTATCCATCATAGCACGGAATAAGTCCCGGTCCTCTGCCAGGTCGATGACAGCAGGTGCGGTTCCGAGAATCTTCACACCGTTCTTTTCCAGAGCGCTGGCCAGATTTAACGGTGTCTGTCCGCCGAACTGGGCAATAACGCCTACCGGATTTTCTTTCTTATAGATACTCAGAACATCTTCCAGAGTCAATGGTTCAAAATAAAGTTTATCGGATGTATCATAGTCTGTGGAAACCGTTTCCGGATTACAGTTGACGATGATTGTCTCGAATCCAAGCTTTTTCAAGGCAAGGGAGGCATGAACACAACAATAGTCAAATTCGATACCCTGACCAATTCGGTTCGGTCCGCCGCCAAGAATCATAATCTTCGGCTTATCATTATTCACTGGATTTTTATCCTCGGCATTATATGTGGAATAATAGTAAGCACTGTCTGGTGTGCCACTGACATGAACACCTTCCCAGGCTTCCTCAACACCAAGAGCAATACGACGTTCACGCACTTCGTCTTCCGAGATTTCGAGAATCTGGCTCAGATACTTATCAGAAAAACCATCTTTTTTCGCTGCGATAAGCGCTTCGTCTGATGGCAAATGTCCCTTATCTGCTGCCAGTGCCTCTTCTTCTTCCACCAGTTCCTTCATCTGTTCAATGAAGTAATGTTTCACTTTCGTGATCTCAAAAATTTCGTCAACGGTTGCACCCTTTCTCAGCGCTTCATACATGATGAAATGACGTTCACTGGATGGTGTGATCAGCATCTTCAGAAGTTCTTCTTTAGACTTTGTATCAAAATCTTTGGCATGACCAAGGCCATAACGTCCTGTCTCAAGGCTTCGAATGGCTTTCTGGAAAGCTTCTTTATAGGTTTTACCAATGCTCATAACTTCGCCGACAGCACGCATCTGAGTGCCAAGCTTATCTTCTACACCTTTGAATTTTTCAAAAGCCCACCGCGCAAACTTGATAACTACATAATCGCCATCTGGTTTATATTTATCCAGTGTGCCATACTTACCGCATGGAATATCTTCCAATGTCAATCCTGCTGCCAGTTTTGCAGATACAAGAGCGATCGGGAAACCGGTCGCCTTGGAAGCCAATGCGGAAGAACGGGATGTTCTTGGATTAATTTCAATAATAATATCTCTGTCTGTCACAGGATCATGCGCCCACTGTACATTTGTTCCGCCAATAACCTGAATGGCTTCAACAATCTTGTAGGATTTTTCCTGGAGACGCTGCTGTACTTCTTCAGAAATAGTCAGCATCGGTGCAGAACAGAAAGAGTCGCCGGTATGCACACCCAGAGGGTCAATATTCTCAATAAAACAAACGGTGATCATATTGTTTTTCGCATCACGTACAACTTCCAGTTCCAGTTCTTCCCATCCGAGAATCGATTCCTCGACAAGGACCTCTCCTACAAGGCTGGCCTGAAGTCCGCGGGCACAAACAGTTTTCAGTTCATCTACATTATACACAAGACCGCCGCCGGCGCCGCCCATCGTATAAGCCGGACGAAGAACTACCGGATAGCCTAATTTATCCGCAATTTCAAGCGCTTCCTCTACAGAATATGCAACCTCACTGCGGGCCATCTCGATTCCGAGACTTTCCATCGTCTTCTTAAATTCAATACGGTCCTCACCACGCTCAATGGCATCTACCTGAACGCCGATAACTTCTACATGATACTTGTCAAGAATACCTGCCTTGGCAAGTTCTGAGCATAAATTAAGACCTGATTGTCCTCCAAGATTTGGTAATAAAGCATCCGGTCTTTCTTTTGCAATAATCTGCTCGATTCTTTCAATATTTAATGGTTCAATATAGGTAACGTCAGCGATCTCCGGGTCCGTCATAATCGTCGCCGGATTGGAGTTTACTAATACGATTTCATAGCCCAGGTTCTTAAGAGCTTTACATGCCTGTGTTCCTGAATAGTCGAATTCACATGCCTGTCCAATAATAATAGGACCCGAACCGATAATCAGCACTTTATGGATATCTTTTCTTTGAGACATCGTTATTCCTCCCGTTTGTTTAATCTTCTTAAAAATTTCCACCAAATATTATACATGAAAACGTTTTGAGTATCAATGCTGTAATTCATCTTTCTTCAAAAAAATTAGACAAAATTTTCCAATCTTAGCCTCATCTGATACCAGACCACATTCCCATGGACCGATTTCGACACACCCTCATTTATAAAACCAAATTTGGCATAATACTGAATCAACTTATCTTTGCAGGTCAGCACAATGCCCATTCTCCCCTGGGCTTTTGAATCAGCAATAACCTGCTTGAGAAGCAATCCAGCATAACCTCTCCTACGATACTCTGGCAACGTATTCACGCCGAAAATCATTTGCCATTTGCCCTTCTCATCATGCATTTCTGCCCTTTCATACATTTCGTCACTCAAATCCGGTTCATCTGTAACCATTCCATTAACAAAACTGACAAGTCTTTCATCATCATATAAAAGCCAGAAATGATTCGGATACACCGTCAGCCTCGATACAAAATCTTTTTCCGTGGCAGCTTCTGCCTCTGGAAAACATCTGGCTTCTACAGCAGCCACAGTTTTTAAATCCTCTATCGTCGCCTGTCGTATTTTCATAGTAAATCTTTCCATTCCAAATATTTTTATTTATGATAGGGCTCTCCCTGTATTATTCGATAGCTTCGGTAAATCTGTTCCAGTAGAATCACCCGCATCAATTGATGCGGGAACGTCATTTTTGAAAAGCTCAGAAGCAGGTCGGCCTCTTTCAGCACTTTTTCTGACAATCCCAGTGAGCCTCCAATAATAAACTGAATATGACTTTCGCCGCTGATGGCTAACTGGCTGATTTTCCCGGCAAGCTGTTCGGAGGAAAACATTTTTCCCTCGATGGCCAGGGCGATCACCGTCGCCTCTCTGCGAATATTTTTGAGAATTCGCTCTCCCTCTTTATCCTTGATTAAAGTTTCTTCGTGTTCACTGGCATTATCCGGTGTTTTCTCGTCCGCAACTTCAATAATTTCCAATTTACAGTATCTGCCAAGACGTTTCACATATTCATCAATGGCCATCCGGTAAAACTTTTCTTTCACCTTACCAACACACAAAATCGTAATCTTCATAGCCCCTGCCTAACGTCCACTAAGTCTATTTAAAATCCATACAACACAGGCAATGACAATAATGGAAGGAAGCAGCCATATGATCAGTCTAGTGACCAGTGCAAGAATCAAAAACAATACAACAAGTACCAATGCAATGATCCCGTATACTTTCATCTTCGCTTTCCATGTCGGTTCGGCGCCTTCCTCATCCCCACCACTGGTATAAGTCACTGTTGTCCGTCGATAGGTATCGCTTTCTTCCTCCACACCATCAATAATATTATGGGCTATAATCCTGGCATCACCAAGTTCTTCCAGAACATCCGCTTCTGAACGTCCCGAGGCAATCTGTTCCTCAATATACTGTCTATAATAATTTATCTGGTCGCTCACCTGCGCCCCACTCAATTCTTCTGAAAGTGCTTCCTGTAATGCTGCCAAATATTCCTGTTTTGTCATAGTACCTCCTTAATAAAGTCGGGTATCACCTACAATTGCAATACCACATCTGTCTCTTTGTAAATATTTCTCTAAAAATTGACGAACATCCTCACTGCTCACCTGGCGAATCCGCAGCAAATCCTCTTCCAAAGGAATAGCCCTGTCACGAATCAATAATGATTTACCCAGTCCGCTCATCCGGTTATAACTGCTTTCATACCCTAAAATCAGTTCTGCCTGAATCTGCTGAATGGCAATATCCAATTCCCTCTCTGTTATTCCCTCACAAATTACCCGGGATATCTCTGAAAAAACCGCCTCCATAACCTGCTCTGTCTGAGAAGGCTGCATCGCTGCATAAATCTGAAACAAGCCCGCCTGTTCATAAGAGCTTCCATAAGAGTAGATAGCATAGGTCAGCCCTAATTCATCACGAATTTTCATAAAAAGGCGTGAATTCATATTGCCGCCAAGCAGGTTATTGGCAACCGTCAACACATAACGTTCATCACTCAGCAAGGTACAGCAGTCAAATGCCAGAGAAATGTGGTTTTGTTCAATATCTTTTTCCTTTTTCCATATGACAGGTCTGAATGCAGGCGCTATCCCGGAATCTGAACGCTGCCCCTGAGGTATACCATCGAAATAACGGCTGATCCAATCCACCATCTCTTCCTCGTCAAAATGTCCCGCTACAGAAATAACAATATTTTCTCCAACATAAAACTGATTAAAAAATTCCTGAATCTTTTCCCTTGTAAAACCAGAAACGATTGCTTTTTCCCCGGAAATTAAATATCCCAACGGATGATTTTCCCACACAGCCATCTGGAGATGCTCATGGACCAAATCTTCCGGCGAATCCTCGTACATATCAATTTCTTCAAGAATCACACCAAGCTCTTTTTTTAATTCCTTTTCATCAAACAGGGAATTGCAAAGCATATCCCCAAGTATATCCAATGCCTGTTCCGCATAAATGTCTAATGTTTTCGCATAATAACAGGTACAATCTTTACACGTAAAAGCATCCATATTACCACCGATCGCTGTCATCTCATTGGCAATGTCCGCTGCTGTTCTCCGGGATGTTCCCTTAAACAGCATATGTTCGATCACATGGGCCATACCATTATTCGCCCGATTTTCATACATCGAACCGACGCGCACCCATACGCCAATGGATACCGAACGGTAGGTCGGCATCTCCTCCATCACAATACGAATACCATTATTTAATCTTCGCTGATGTGTCATTCCAATCCCTCTTATAAATAGAATTCAATAATTATGAGTATACTATAAAATTTATTAAAATAACAGTATAATTTTCATCGTCACCTGTGTTATACTGATAAAGAATGTAAAATAATGTCATTTATATAAAGGGGAGAATGTTATGAAAATCGGATTTGACCCAGAAAAATATATTCTTGAACAGTCAAAATATATTTTAGAGCGTGTCAATAACTATGATAAACTATACTTGGAATTCGGCGGTAAACTGATTTCAGATTTACATGCCAAACGCGTCCTTCCAGGTTTCGACGAAAACGCCAAGATCAAATTGCTTCAGCAATTAAAAGACAAATCTGAAATCATTATCTGCGTTTATGCCGGAGACATTGAACGAAATAAAATCCGCGGTGACTTTGGAATCACCTACGATATGGATGTTCTCCGTCTGATTGACGACCTGCGCGAATACGGTCTAGAAGTCAACAGTGTGGTCATCACCCGCTACAGCGGCCAGCCAGCCACCACCGTATTTATTAATAAACTGGAACGCCGAAATATTAAAGTGTATACCCATGAAGCGATTCTGGGTTATCCAACAGATGTTGATACCATCGTCAGCAGCGAAGGCTACGGACGCAATCCTTATATCACAACAACGAAGCCTATCGTCGTTGTGACTGCACCAGGTCCTGGAAGCGGCAAACTGGCGACCTGTCTGAATCAGCTCTATCATGAACATCGTCTTGGAAAATCTGCCGGATATTCCAAGTTTGAAACCTTCCCGGTATGGAATATTCCATTAAAACATCCGCTCAATGTGGCCTATGAAGCCGCCACTGTGGACTTAAAGGATGTCAATATGATTGATTCCTTCCATCTGGATGCCTACGGCGAAATGGCTGTCAATTATAATCGGGATTTGGAAATGTTCCCTGTCATCCGAAGAATTATTGAACGTATCACCAATGAAACATCTGTCTATAAATCTCCGACAGATATGGGTGTTAACCGAATTGGATTCGGCATTATTGACGATGATGTCGTTCAGGAGGCTTCCCGCCAGGAAATTATCCGTCGATATTTTAAGACAAGCTGCGAATACAAAAAGGGGCTTATTAATGAAGATGCCATGCAGCGCATGTATCTCATTATGGAAAATATGGGATTGAAGCCCGAAGAACGCAGCGTTGTCATGCCGGCCCGGGAATTAGCAGAAAAATATAAGGGCATATTAATCAATAATGATATCTGTTCCGTTACTGCTATCCAGATGGAAGATGGTCAGATCATTACCGGTAAAAAATCCGAACTGATGAGTGCCTGCGGCGCCATGATATTAAATGCCATCAAATATCTGGCCGGTATTTCCGATGAAATTCCACTCATCTCCCACAACATCCTGGAGCCAATGATTCATCTGAAGAAAAATCATCTGCACAACAAATACACCGCTTTAAACAGCGAAGAAATTTTAATTGCCCTGAGCATCAGTGCCGTAACCAATCCGGTGGCTCAGGTTGCCATGGACAATTTAAGTAAACTTCGCGGTCTGCAGGCCCATTCAACGATCATGCTGACCCGGAACGATGAGCAGACGCTTCGTAAACTGGGCATTGATGTAACCAGCGATCCGTTCTATCCATCGGACAGCCTGTCCTATAACTAAGTTTAAAAATTGAGCGTCATTTTCATCTTATAAAATGACGCTCTTATCTTATCACGCATAATGTATACCCATTCGGGCATCCCGCATTTCAGATGCTACGCATGGGCGCGCTCCGTCAGGCTTCGCGCGATAATGTATATTTTTTGTCCAAAAGTTCATACTAGAATTATCTTTTAATTATTCAGGAGGTAATTACTATGAAAACACATCGGACATATTTATTCTGGATTCTTTCTCTCTTCACAGTCCTGCTGATCACCGGCTGTTCCAGCGCAGATAAAGCTGGTACGCAGGCCCGAACCGATTTAACATCTGACCACGTTCGGGGACTTTATTCCGGTATGGCCCGAAAAGACGTCGAAGACTTACTTGGTACCGGAGATAAAAGTCTGGCAGACCATGAAAAAATTGATGTATATAGCCTTTCCGACGGTTCTACCGCCGTCCTCCGTTATCGTGACGACACATTATTAGGCGCATATCTCCGTGATAAAGATAATGTTGAAACATCAATCTTTGGTCAGGATACAACAAATATGAGTGGTGTAAACGGAATAACCGATACAAGCAGTTCTCTGGATAAGAACGGCACAGACGAAGGAAATATCAATAACGATTCCTCATATGAAGGCAATGCAAACAACGGATCTGACGATAACATCGGTCTTGAAAATTCAGATTTAAATAATGCTGCAGATTCAGCCACAGAAGCCGAAAGTGAAACCATCAATCGATAACAAAAACGCCGCCTGGAAAACCAGACGGCGTTTCTTTATTTATCCGTTACACACGGAATGACGATTCAGATTATTCTGCTGCCATTTTGATATAACCAGCAAGTCTCTCTTTAGCGTCTTCTTCATTCTTAACGAACATTTCTTCAGCGATTTCTGGGAATGTTCTCTGTAAGGAAGAATAACGTACTTCATTCATGATGAAGTCTCTGAAGCTTCCTGTTGGCTCTTTTGTGGAATCAAGGATAAATGGATTCTTTCCTTCTGCTTTCAGCAGTGGATTGTATCTCCACATATGCCAGTATCCACAAGCAACAGCTTCTTTAATTCTTGTCTGAGCACCGCTCATACCACCCTTAATACCATGGTTGATACATGGAGCATAACCAATGATCAGGGATGGACCTGGATAGCTTTCAGCTTCTTTCAAAGCTTTAACTAACTGACCCTGATTTGCACCCATAGCAACTTCTGCTACGTATACATAACCATAGGAAACAGCCATCATACCAAGGTCTTTCTTCTTCTGTTTCTTACCGGAAGCAGCGAATTTAGCAACGGCACCTGTTGGTGTAGATTTGGAAGCCTGTCCACCTGTGTTGGAGTAAACTTCTGTATCATATACGAATACGTTGATATCTTCACCGGAAGCTAATACATGGTCTAAGCCGCCGTAACCGATATCGTATGCCCATCCGTCACCACCGAAGATCCACTGAGATTTCTTAACGAGTAAGTCAGCGTTCTTTTCGATAGCTTCACAAGCTGCTTTAACTTCGCCGTCACACTGGCAATCTTTAACAGCTTCTAACAATGCTGCTGCGGAAACTTTGGATTCTTCACCTAAATCCATAGTTGCGATCCAGTTTTCCATAGCTTCTTTTACAGCACCTGTAGCTTTTTCAGCTGCAGCTTTAACTGTATCACGAAGACCAAGTCTACGCTGTTTCTGGCCTAAGTACATACCTAAACCAAATTCTGCGTTATCTTCGAACAGGGAGTTACACCAAGCAGGACCCTGTCCTTTTTCATTTGTTGTATATGGCATAGATGGTGTGGAAGCACCCCAGATGGAGGAGCATCCTGTAGCGTTTGCAATCTGCATACGATCACCAAATAACTGTGTCATCAATTTAGCGTAAGGTGTTTCACCACAACCTGCACAAGCTCCGGAGAACTCGAATAATGGCTGTTCGAACTGGCTACCTTTAACAGTAAATTTATCCATTGGATTAGCTTTCTTGGAAACGCTCATTGCATATTCCCAATTTTCTGCTTCTGCTTCCTGAGTATGAGCAGGAACCATTGTCAGAGCTTTTTCCTTAGCCGGGCAGACATTAGCACAGCTTCCGCATCCAAGACAGTCAAGTGGAGATACCTGCATCTTGAACATATACTGATCAATGCCTTTACCTTTACCTGCTACTGCACCAAATCCAGCAGGAGCTGCTGCATTTTCTTCAGCTGTTAACAGGATTGGACGGATAGTTGCATGAGGACATACATAAGAACACTGGTTACACTGAATACACTTGGAAGCATCCCATGCTGGAACCATAGTTGCAACACCACGTTTTTCATATGCAGATGTACCTAATTCAAAATGTCCATCTTCTCTTCCAAGATACATGCTGACTGGAAGATCATCACCTTTACAAGCGTTCATAGGCTGTACAATATTCTTAACGAATTCTGGTACTTCTTTAACGTTTGTAACTTCTGGATCAGCTGCGTTAGCCCATTCAGCCGGAACAGCAATTTCTACAGCACCGTCAACACCAGCGTCTACTGCTGCGTAGTTCATGTTAACGATAGCTTCACCCTTCTTACCGTAGGATTTGTAGATAGCTTCTTTCATGTATTTAACTGCATCGTCAATCGGAATAATGTTAGCCAGTTTGAAGAATGCAGCCTGAAGTACAGAGTTTGTACGGTTACCAAGACCGATTTCTCTTGCAATCTTAGTAGCGTTGATTGTGTAGAATTTAACGTGTTTCTGAGCAAGAGCTCTCTTAACGCTTGCTGGCAGTTTTTCGTTCAATTCTTCTGCTGTCCATTCTGTGTTGAACAGGAATGTACCGCCTTCTTTAACATCTCCTAACATATCATACAGGTTAATGTATGCTTCGTTGTGACATGCAACAAAGTCAGCTGTTGTAACAAGGTATGTAGAACGGATTGGTTTTTTACCAAAACGTAAGTGGGACTGTGTAACACCACCGGATTTCTTGGAATCATAGTGGAAGTATGCCTGAGCGTACATATCTGTATGGTCACCAATGATCTTGATGGAGTTCTTATTAGCACCAACAGTACCGTCAGCACCAAGACCCCAGAATTTACAGCTTGTTGTGCCTTCGCCGGCAACGTCAACCTGTGGAAGAACTGGCAGGGACAGATTTGTAACATCATCCACGATACCGATTGTGAAGTTGTTCTTCGGAGCATCAAGTTTCAGGTTTTCGAATACAGAAATGATCTGGCTTGGAGTAACGTCTTTGGAACCAAGACCATAACGTCCGCCTACGATTGTAGCCTGTTTTCCAGCTCTGTAGTATGCAGCGAGAACATCCAGGTATACTGGTTCTCCGATTGCACCATTTTCTTTATCTCTGTCGAGAACGGCAATCTTAGTAGCTGTTTCAGGAATAGCTGCAAGGAAAGCATCCTCTTTGAATGGTCTGTAAAGGTGAATCTGAACTAAACCAACTTTTTCGCCTTTAGCCATCATGTAGTCAATTGTTTCTTTAGCGGCGTCACAAACAGAACCCATAGCGATGATAACACGTTCAGCCTGTGGATCACCATAGTAGTTGAATAATTTGTAGTCACGGCCAGTCATAGCGCTGACTTTTTCCATGTATTCTTCAACAACTTCTGGAAGAGCGTCATAGAAACGGTTACGAGCTTCACAACCCTGCATGAAGATATCCGGGTTCTGAGCAGTACCACGAACAACTGGATGTTCTGGGTTCAATGCGCTCTTTCTGAATTCAGCCAGTGCGTCGTAGTCAACTAACTTAGCTAATTCATCGTAATCTGTACATTCAACTTTCTGAATTTCGTGAGATGTACGGAAACCATCAAAGAAGTGAAGGAACGGTACACGGCCTTTGATAGCTGCCAAATGAGCTACTGCAGCTAAATCCATAACTTCCTGAACAGAACCGGAACACAGCATAGCGAAACCTGTCTGACGGCAAGCCATAACGTCTGTATGGTCACCAAAAATGTTCAGCGCATGTGTTGCAAGAGCTCTGGCACTTACATGGAATACAGTAGGTAACTGCTCACCAGCGATTTTGTACATGTTCGGAATCATCAGAAGAAGACCCTGAGATGCTGTATATGTTGTTGTTAAAGCACCTGTGGAAAGGGAACCGTGTACTGTACCAGCGGCACCTGCCTCGGACTGCATCTCAACAACTTCTACAGTCTGTCCGAAAATATTCTTTCTGCCGTTTGCAGCCCATTCGTCTGTAACTTCGGCCATTGGTGAGGATGGTGTGATTGGGAAAATACCAGCTACTTCTGTAAACGCATAGGAAGTCCATGCAGCAGCAGTATTACCATCCATGGTTTTCATAACTTTTGCCATTTTGAAATAATCTCCTTTCATTTGTGTAGCATATCATAATGCAAAACGCATTATATTCCAATGATTATTTTAATACAAGTTGAACAATTACGTCAAGGAATAAACGTCTAAAAATTGTTCATATTTCAGAACAACCCCTCCGGCTGTTCACACGGTTTTGACAATTGAGATATAATAAGACTCCGAGTAACCTTCGTAGTAGTTAATGTATATCTCATATCCGTCCGTATCAAAAAAGACATATTCATCTTTTTCGGCAACTTCACGCTGCTTCTGGAACTCTTTTCTGAATTTTTCGCCATCGCCCGTCAATGCCTGCATCGTAGATACATAAAACGCTTCCGCCCGCTCACTGTCATAGACATTGTAACTGACTTCATGAAGCTTTTTACTGAAAGTATCCCAGGACACATTATAATAATACCCGATATCTATGTCCATGTCGTACATTCGCTCCTGGACAAAATATGTATAAGAATAGTCATCGCCATAGTCATACGAGTAATTATTTGATTCATCTGAAAAAGATGAAGTATCTACGCCAAGTGCCGAGAGTTCAGGTTCTACGGCTGCGATAAACGCATCCATTGTCACTTCCATATGTTCTATGCCCGTGCATTCCTTGCCCCCGGCTATCACCTCCTCGTCGGTATACTCTATACGTTCTCCGTTGCCACTTGATGAATACCCGTCATCCTCATCTTCGTCCCCGTAAATTTGCTGTGTCTCACTGACCACGTCATTCGAGCCTGCTCCGGAAATATCGAAAGGCATCCTTTCAGTAAAGCTGCCGATCACCTCAATCACTGTAGAGATAATTGCAAAAACCATCAACAGAATAATGATCAGCTTCGCTTTACCGGAAGCATTCCGCTTCCCGGCTGACACCTCACTTCGATATGGTTTTTGATAATCTTTATAGGATTCGGTTTTCCTCTGCCCAAAACTCTGCGGCTGACGCTCTTTCTTTGGTTTCCTCTTAGAAGGCATCATTGTTACGGAACCATTGTCATGATACTCATAGTCATGGGGTTTCGAATCATAGGAACAATCCTTCCCCTGTATCGTGTCTGTATTATAATGGATATCCATATACTGAGGTTTCCATACAAAGGAATGACAATAGTCACATCGATGGGCCCTTTTCATCGGCTGGTCACATAAAGGACATATACGTACTTTCATTGCATTGTTCTCGCTTTCTCTTCCAGATACTTATATTTTACAGTAAATATGTCTAAGAAACAAGAGGATTTCTCTGGATAATTTCGACAATTCGACAGTTCTCCTGCAATAAATCATATTGAAGGAGAAATTGACATCCAATATTTTTTATTTTTCTTCATGCCTGTAAAGTAGTCCTGTTCTGTCATATAAAGTTCATATCCATCCTGTTCATAGGAGATATATTTATCCCCCTCAAGTGTCTCCAACCCTTTAAAAACTTTTTCAAACATTTCTCCGCTGGTCATCTTATCTTCTCCAAATTGTTCCATAATGTCAATGAACGCCAGTCTCATATCTTCCTTGTTCGGAAGGGAATAACCTATGCTGTGAAGTCTCCCGCTGACTGCGTCATAATTCACTTCCACCTCCCATGGCAGATCCGTTCCGGTTGTTTTATCAAATAACCAGAAATTTTTTCTCAGGCTGTAATACGTTTCCGTATTCTCTCCTTCACCTACATTGTATAACGACGACTCGTGCATCTCCCAATTCCCGGCATACCAATTATCTATATGGGATTCTACAAAAGAAGCCATCTCTTCCCCCTTTATATCCCAGTGAAGAGCTGTACACTCGGTTGGATTCTCGATCAACTTAAATTCTGCCTCAGAAATCAGCTGTACCTTCCCGGAATCATCTTTTGCTTCACTCTTCCATCTTTCCTTCGGATCACAAAAGCCCGGTTGTGAAAAGATATCCTCTCGATTCTGCTCAACCGCTGTCTGTCCCTGCTCAATCGCTCTATTGAATTTGCTGTTCAGGAAAATCAGACCCGCCATTATAAAGGCTACTATAATAAGAACGAGAATTAACATTTTACTTTTTTTATTCATAGCCCATACCTCAATGCATTTTTCTTTCTATTTTCTATTATTATACCACATATCACGAAAATTGAGTATGTATTTTGGATAAATTTCTGACAATTTTGCCTAAAAAAATTGGCGCATTCCCCGACAAAACCATTTCAGGTTTTCCAGGGGAACACGCCTTATTATTACTCAGCGTCTTTTTTGCTGAAGCTGATACGTCCCATCTTGTCTTTTCCAAGACATTTAACTTTAATCACGTCGCCCAGGGTGAGGACATCTTCCACACGGTTGACACGTTTCTTGTCCAATTTGGAGATATGAACCATGCCTTCCTTGCCCGGTGCAAACTCAAGGAATGCGCCAAATTCTTTAATGCTGACAACTTTGCCGACATAGATCTTGCCTTCTTCAAACTCAGAAGCGATCATCTGAATCATTTCGATAGCCTTGTCAATGCCTTCTTTTTCAACGCCGCAGACTGCCACAGCACCATCATCGGTAATATCAATCTTAACACCCGTCTCATCAATAATCTGGTTGATGATCTTACCCTTGGAGCCGACAACATCACCAATCTTCTGAGGATCAATCATAATCTGCTTAATCTTCGGTGCATATTTACCAACTTCCTTACGTGGTTCAGCAATGGCTGGAGTCAGCACTTCATTGATAATATATTCTCTCGCCTCTTTTGTCCGGCGAATAGCTTCTTCAATAATCGGACGAGTCAGACCGTGAATCTTGATATCCATCTGAATGGCAGTGATACCGTCATGGGTACCGGCTACTTTAAAGTCCATATCGCCAAAGAAGTCTTCAAGGCCCTGAATATCTGTCAATACAACATAGTCGTCATCTGTATCTCCGGTAACAAGTCCGGCAGAAATACCAGCCACCTGTTTTTTAATCGGAACACCAGCCGCCATCAGGGACATGGTAGATGCACAGATACTTGCCTGGGATGTGGAACCATTAGATTCAAAGGTTTCGGAAACCGTACGAATCGCATATGGGAACTCTTCCACGCTCGGAAGTACAGGGACCAAAGCTTTTTCAGCCAGGGCACCATGACCGATTTCACGACGTCCCGGTCCTCTGGAAGGTTTTGTTTCACCAACAGAATAGGACGGGAAATTATAATGGTGCATATAACGTTTGGATGTCACATTTACATCAATGCCATCAATACGCTGCGCCTCAGACATTGGAGCCAATGTGGTTACTGTACAAATCTGAGTCTGTCCACGGGTGAACATAGCAGAGCCATGAACTCTCGGAAGCAGATCGATTTCTGCAGCCAGTGGACGAATCTGATTCAACGCACGGCCATCCGGACGTTTATGATCTTTCAGAATCATCTTACGAACCGTCTTTTTCTGATACTGATAAACAGCTTCATCGATCAGTTCCAGCCACTCTTCATTTTCGGCGAAAGCTTCAGCCAGTTTCTCTTTAATCTGACGGATATTTTCCTCACGTACCTGTTTTTCATCGGTAAATACTGCTTCTTCCATCGCATCCTGAGGAACGATTTCTTTAATTGCTGCAAATAATTCATCCGGAACGGCGCAGCTTGTATAGCTGTGTTTTTCTTTACCGCATTCTGCTACGATACCGTCGAAAAATTTAATGATTTCCTGATTTAATTCATGAGCCGCAAATATTGCTTCGATCATCTTATCTTCCGGTACTTCATTGGCACCAGCTTCAATCATGATAACTTTTTCGCGGGTAGATGCTACAGTCAAAGCCAGATCGGAATGTTCTTTTTCCTCAGCCATCGGATTAAATACAAGCTTACCGTCCACAAGGCCAACCTGTGTGGCAGCAATCGGGCCATCAAATGGAATATCTGAAATAGATACGGCAATGGCAGAACCGAGCATAGCAACAACTTCCGGATTGGCATCCGGATCAACGCTCATAACCAGGTTATTTAATGTCACATCATTCCGGTAGTCCTTCGGGAATAACGGACGCATCGGACGGTCAATGACACGGGAAGTCAGTACCGCATGCTCGCTGGCCTTTCCTTCTCTCTTGTTAAATCCGCCGGGAATCTTACCAACGGAATACATTTTTTCTTCAAATTCAACACTCAGCGGGAAGAAATCAATTCCTTCTCTCGGTTTTTCAGAAGCTGTTGCTGTGGAGAGGATAACTGTATCTCCATAATGAATAAATACGGCGCCATTCGCCTGTTTCGCAACGCGGCCCACATCAACACGCAGGGTTCTTCCTGCCAGTTCCGTCGAATAACTCTTGTACTCTTTTGACATATTCAATCTCCTTATAAAAATATTGATGATTTTCACAGGAAGCCAATCGAAACTACTGAAAAAGACATGTCTCGCATAATTTCCCGGGAAAATACCCGTCAGCGGCATATACTTTTCAGTGGTCTCGAGTAGAAGATTCCTGTGAAAGTTTGGATGCAAATAGTGGGATGGAAAGCTCCATCCCACTGTTTAAAATTATTTTCTTAAACCTAACTTCTGGACGATAGCTCTGTATCTTTCGATATCTGTCTTCTTGAGATAGTCGAGCATACCACGTCTCTGACCAACCATTTTTAACAGACCACGTCTGGAATGATGGTCTTTTTTGTGTACTTTCAGATGCTCTGTCAAGTCGCTGATCCGAGCTGTTAATAAAGCGATCTGAACTTCCGGTGAACCTGTATCTTCCGGTGTTCTTCCATAAGTAGCGATGATTTCTTTCTTCATCTCTGATGTAATCATAGTATATTTCCTCCTAAATTTTAAAATGCCTCGTGCTAAGAACGGGTTGGAGTTTCCCACATCCGAACACGGGTTATTACTCATACCGCCATATTATATCATAGACAATTTTTATTGTAAAGATGTAATTTTACTTTGAATATTTCTTGCATTTTCATGCAAAATAAGCTAATATTGTGAAGACATACACTATATAATAGAAAGAAGTGAATCCAATATGGAATTAAAATTATGGGGCGGACGCTTCACCAAGCAGACCGATAAGCTTGTACATAACTTCAATGCGTCTATTTCCTTTGATCAGAAATTTTATAAACAGGATATTGACGGCAGCATCGCTCACGTGACTATGCTGGCCAAGCAACAGATTTTAACGGATGAAGAACGTGACACGATCGTTGCTGCTTTGGAGGATATAAAAAACGAAATTGCCGAAGGTACACTGGAAATTTCTCCTGCTTATGAGGATATCCACAGCTTTGTGGAAGCTATGCTCATTGAACGCACCGGTGAGACTGGAAAAAAACTTCATACCGGACGGAGCCGTAACGATCAGGTTGCTCTCGATATGAAGCTGTATACCCGGGACGAAATCAAAGAATGTGATGCTCTACTCCGCGACCTGCTCACTGTTATTTTGTCCATTATGGAAGAAAACACAGCAACTTTTATGCCTGGATTTACCCATCTTCAAAAAGCGCAGCCGCTGACACTGGCCCATCATTTCGGTGCTTATTTTGAAATGTTCAAACGGGACCGGAGCCGTCTGGCCGATATTTATAAACGAATGAATACCTGCCCTCTCGGTGCAGGCGCCCTGGCCGGAACAACTTATCCTCTGGATCGGGCCTATACCGCAGAGCTTCTTGGATTTGACGGCCCGACTTTAAATAGTATGGATTCCGTATCGGACAGAGATTACCTCATTGAGTTTTTAAGCGCCCTTTCCACAGTGATGATGCACTTAAGCCGTTTCTCCGAAGAAATCATCATCTGGAATACTAATGAATATCAGTTTATTGAACTGGATGACGCCTATTCTACAGGAAGCAGTATCATGCCACAGAAAAAGAATCCGGATATTGCTGAACTTGTCCGTGGAAAAACCGGCCGGGTCTATGGCGCTCTCATGTCCCTTCTCACAACAATGAAAGGATTGCCGCTGGCTTATAATAAGGATATGCAGGAAGATAAGGAACTGACCTTTGATGCCATTGACACGACCAAGGGCTGCATCAAACTGTTTACCGGTATGATTCAGACAATGAAAATCAACAAACCGGCCATGGCAAAAAGCGCCCGCAACGGTTTCACCAATGCCACCGATGCTGCCGACTATCTTGTTAAACACGGAGTACCTTTCCGTGATGCCCATGGTATTATTGGCCAGCTTGTTCTCTACGGTATTGAAAATAATAAGGCTCTGGATGATCTGACACTGGAAGAATACAAAGCGATCAGCCCGGTATTTGAAGAAGATATTTATGAAGCCATTTCCCTTGAAACCTGTGTCAATACCCGAAATACCATCGGTGCGCCGGGTGTGGAGGCTATGAAAAACGTCCTTGCTCTTGAAAAGGAATATCTTGACAGGACACCTGCTTTGTGATATTTTATTTTTGACAAAAGAATATCGATTCGTTAAGTTTATTTAGCAAACGCTTTATAAAAGGGGTACACCACCGCGGGTGTATCCCTTTTTGTGTTTTAAAAAGGATAAAGGAGGTATTTTCCTATGAAAGTCAACGGAGAAATCGTTACCCTCACCGAACCCGTTTCATTGAAAGATTTTCTGGAAAAGTCCGGTTATACGACTGGACGCATTGCTGTAGAGCGCAATGGAGATATTGTTCCAAAAAAGACTTATGATTCCGTCATGCTTACTGAAGCGGATACACTGGAAATTGTTCATTTCGTCGGAGGTGGCTGATGATTACTAAAGAAGATTATGATGCCATGCTCATTGAACGGCATGGACAACAGGTGTTTGATACACTGGCAAAAGCTCATGTGGGCATTGCCGGCCTTGGAGGCTTAGGTTCCAACATTGCCATGATGCTGGCCCGCAGCGGTGTCGGCCATCTCCTGCTGATTGACTTTGACAGTGTGGAACCAAGTAATTTAAACCGGCAGCACTATATGGTTTCCCATCTTGGAATGCCCAAATCAGAAGCTATTAAAGATTTAATTTTACAGGCCAACCCATTCATTCAGCTGGATACACGCTGCCTTCGGATTACCGGAGAAAACGCGCCGGAGCTCTTTACAGGCTGTGATCTGGTCTGCGAGGCATTTGACAAGCCCGAAGCCAAGGCTGAACTTGTCAACAGTCTGCTGGAAAACTGTCCGGGACTTCCCATCCTTTCCGGTTCGGGAATGGCCGGTTACGGAAGTTCCAACACGATTCGTACAGAAAAAGTGATGAAGAATCTGTACCTGTGCGGCGACAGGGTATCGGGCATTGAATCCGCTGGTACGCTCATGGCTCCCCGGGTTCAGATTTGTGCTGCCCATGAAGCCAACATGGCGCTGCGGTTACTTTTAGGAATTACAGAAGTATAGATTTTTGATAGGAGGAAACATCAAATGAAAGATACATTGATCATCGGAGGACATGAATTTCACTCCCGTTTTATCTTAGGTTCGGGAAAATTTTCTTTGGAAATGACAAAAGCTGTCATTGAAAATGGCGGTGTTGAGATGGCCACCCTGGCCCTTCGCCGTGCCAATGCCGGCGGAAAAGAAAACATTCTGGATTATATGCCGGAGGGTATTACCCTTCTGCCGAATACTTCCGGCGCCAGAACCGCAGAAGAGGCTGTACGCATTGCCCGTCTTTCCAGAGAACTGGGCTGCGGTGATTTTGTAAAAATCGAAGTTATCCATGAGTCCAAATATTTAATGCCGGATAACTATGAAACCATCAAAGCTACAGAAATTCTTGCCAGAGAAGGTTTCATCGTCATGCCATACATGATGCCGGATTTAGTAGCCGCCCGGTCTTTAAGAGATGCCGGAGCTTCGGCAATCATGCCTCTCGGAGCTCCAATCGGCAGCAATAAGGGCCTTTGTACCCGTGATTTTGTAAAAATGATCGTAGAGGAAATCGAACTTCCGATTATTGTTGATGCCGGTATCGGCCGTCCTTCCCAGGCCTGCGAAGCTATGGAACTGGGCGTTGATGCTGTCATGGCAAATACAGCCATCGCCACTGCCGGAGATGTGGCTGCTATGGCGAAAGCCTTTAAACTGGCCATTGAAGCCGGACGGCTTGCTTATCTTTCCAGACCGGGACGGATTCTGGAATTTCGCGGTGAAGCATCCAGCCCTCTGACGGGCTTTATGGAAAATTAGGAGGCGCAGAACATG
>CABRLU010000022.1 GCA_902471845.1 uncultured Lachnospiraceae bacterium
GCTCCGACAATTCCGAGCCTCGGAAAGCCAAAAAGCCCATTGATGAGAATGGCATTTCCGATAATATTCAAAACATTCATCAGAATGGATACAGCCATGACTTCTTTTAAACGGGTATGGCTGCGTAAAATCGCCGCAAAGTTCAAATACAGCCCCTGTACCAGAGAAAATCCTCCGACAATCATCAAATACAGACAGGTTTCATGAAGAATGGCCGAATCAATGTTCATGAGCTGAAAGATTGGACGATTTAAAAACAGAGCAACAAATGTCGAAATTAAGCTGACAGTGCCAATGACCATCATAGACAATACACAGAGCTGGTTACTTTTATAATCATCCTCCGCGCCAAGGCACTGGGTCAGCACGACCGTTGTGGCCATGCAGAGCATATTCATTGTGATAATGATAATATTCATAATCTGATTTCCGTTGACGATGGCGGCCACCGACGCCTGAGAATGGTGGCTGACCATAATCTGGTCAATATTTCCCACCAGTAACTGCAAAAGCAGTTCCACGAAAATGGGAACGGACATTTTAAACAAATAGGAATTACGGGTCATTTTATCCATAGCTGTCAATCTCCTTTATTAAAAAACAAAATATCGCGTTACATTCTATCACTGCTATTCACATTTTTCAATTGATTCTTTTATAAAAGTATATTATAATATTAATAATAATTACTATTTTAAATTAAAAGGAGGATTAAAATGAACATTTTTGTTTTAATGAAACAAGTTCCTGTTATCTCAGATATAAAGATTAATCATCAAACCTTTACAGTAGACCGTTCGACTGCAGGAACTATGATGAATCCTGTAGATGCTCACGCACTCTCAGCAGCTGTCACCCTGAAGAAAAGCCTCGGCGGTACAGTCACCGTTTTATCCATGGGTAATGAAAGCTGTGAAGTCCAACTTCGGGAGGCGGCCGGTATGGGTGCTGACCGTCTGGTACGTATTACGGATGAGGCTTTTTCCGGAGCAGACACTCTCGTTACCGCAAAAGTGCTTGCCGCTGCCATAAAACAGCTTGGTGGCGCCGACTGTATTTTCTGCGGACAGGCTTCTTTAGACGGCTCTACCGGACAGATTGGCGCTAAACTGGCTGCCCTTCTGGGTATTGGTTTGCTGAATTGTGCCGCTCAGATCGACATTGAGGAAAAAGGACTGACAATTCACCAGAAAGTCGGAAAAGGCTACGATGTCTGGCAGGCCGATTTCCCTCTCGTATGTTCCGTGACGGAAGACGCAAATGAACTGGCACCGGTGACATTAAAAGGAAAAATGGCTGCGAAAAAGGCCGTGATTACCGTACTATCCAATACAGACTTAAATATTACGGCAGAGGCTCTCCACTCACCATCCCATATCGAAGCCCTCTTCCCTGCATCCAGACAGGAAGTCGGCATGAAAATTACGGGAACGACTGAAAAAGAATCCGCAAGAAAACTCGCAGACATTCTCTTTGAGAGACATTTAGTATAGGAGGATTTATCATGGGAAAATTTAATGATATATGGGTATTTATGGAAATGTCAGAAAATGAGCCAAAACTTGTCAGCCTTGAATTACTGGCAAAGGCCCGGGAATTGGCAGAAGAATCCGGTTCCCGCGCGATTCCTGTCATTTGCCCGAATGCATCCGAACATTCTCCGGAGACAATAATCAACGCATTAAAAACCGCAATCGAAGAAGGCTGTCCTTCCGCACTTCTTTTTGGATCCACACCGCTTGGCCGTGAAGTCAGCGCAGGACTTTCTGCCGTCATGAATCTCGGAATTGCTTCGGACTGTACAAATGTCATCTATCGCGAATCCGATACGGACTTACTTTTTATCCGTCCGGCCTTCGACGGCAAACTTTATGCTTCCGTTTCTCTTGATACATCGCCGCAACTTGGGACCTTCTCCACCGGAATCTTCCCTCTGAAAGACGACGCTCCGGATATCCAGACCAATGCACGGACATTGTCTCTGGCATCTGATGAAAATGCTGTCAGGGCCCGTCTTGTAAAATTTATCGAAGATGCAGGCCTGGCAGATTCCAATATTGAAGAAGCTTCCATCCTCGTTGCCGGGGGCCGCGGCGTCGGCAGTGCTGAAGGCTTCGACAAACTTCGTGAACTGGCCCTTCTCCTTGGCGGAAATATCGCTGCTTCCCGTGCTGCTGTGGAAGAAGGCTGGATTTCCAGAGACTATCAGGTCGGTGCCACAGGAAAAACCGTTACTCCAAAAATCTATTTCGCCTGCGGTATCTCTGGAGCTGTACCACATGTCGTAGGCATGAAAGATTCGGAGACCATCATCGCCATTAATACGGATCCTACAGCTCCAATCTTTGATGTGGCCCACTATGGTATCGTTGGCGATTTACATAAGGTCATCCCGGAATTAATAGAAATTTTCAAACAGACAAAATAATAACAAAACAGCATCCTGACTTTGGTCGGCTAGGATGCTGTTTTATTATTTCCGTCTATCAATATAACCTTTTCTTCTTATAAGTATTTATCCATCGAATGGTCAAAATCAAAGGTAGCAAAGTAATCTGCCGGAGTTTCGGCACGACGGATCATCTGGGTGCTTCCATCTTCTTTCAGCAGGATTTCCGCAGAACGAAGCTTTCCATTATAATTATATCCCATAGCAAATCCGTGAGCGCCCGTATCATGAATGATGATCAGATCGCCGATATCAATCTTCGGCAGCTTCCGGTCGATGGCAAATTTATCATTATTCTCGCAAAGGGAACCGGTCACATCATAAACATGGTCGCATGGTGCATCTTCCTTACCAGCAACCGTAATGTGATGATAAGAACCATACATTGCCGGACGCATCAGATTGCAGGCACAGGCATCCAGACCGATATATTCTTTGTAAATATGCTTTTCATGAATCGCCCGCGCGATCAGATGACCATAAGGCCCTAACATGAACCGACCCATTTCTGTAAAAATCGCCACATCGCCAAGACCGGCCGGAACAAGGATTTCCTCGAAAGCCTGACGCACACCTTCACCAATCGCCATAATATCGTTGGCCTGTTCATCCGGATGGTAAGGAATACCGACACCGCCGGACAAATTGATAAATTCAATGGAGGCTCCTGTCTCTTCTTTTAATTCCACAGCCGTCTTGAAAAGAATCCGCGCCAGGGCCGGATAGTATTCATTGGTCTTTGTATTACTTGCCAGAAAAGCATGCAGGCCAAAATGTTTAACGCCCTTAGCCATCATTTTTTTGTAACCTTCCGTCAACTGTTCCCGGGTGAAACCGTATTTTGCCTCTCCCGGCGTATCCATAATACCATTGCTCAACTCAAAGTTTCCGCCTGTATTTAAACGGCAGCACATGGTTTCTGGAAGCTTGCCAAGAACCTTTTCCACAAAATCAATATGGGTAAAATCGTCCAGATTAATAATGGCTCCAAGTTTGGCTGCCATCTCAAAATCTTCCGGAGGCGTTGCATTGGAAGAAAACATAATCTCATGACCGCTGAAATCGCAGGCATCCGACATCATAAGTTCTGTCAGAGAAGAACAGTCCGTACCGCAGCCTTCCTCTTTTAAAATCTTTAAAATATATGGGTTTGGTGTTGCCTTTACTGCAAAATATTCTTTAAATCCCTTATTCCATGAAAAAGCCGCATTCACCTTACGTGCATTTTCACGGATACCTTTCTCATCATACAAATGAAATGGTGTCGGATACTGTTTTACCATTTCCTCCAACTGTTCTTTTGTCACAAAAGGGACTTTTTTCATTTTGATTCATTCCTTCCTGTCAATTCGATAATTTTTATTTCATTGCTCAACGAGTCTTTAAACAGATCTACCAGATTCTTTTTCCCGGAATACAGACAGGCCGACTGGTCGCCGTTGCCCACATCCCCCGTCAGCACCGTCGCCGAATCCACAATGACACCAATCTGCCCCGGCTTCCTGTCCGCCAGATAAATCCTGGCATTTGGGAGTTCATAGGGTGGGTTCGTAATAATGACCACCTTCAGCCCTTCGGCCGCCCGCCGTTCAAGAATTTCCCGATAGCTGTCCAGCACCCGGGTTTCTCCGGAAAAATATACCCGATACACCGCATGCTCCAGCATATGGCAAACCTTATCCGATATATGTGCATCTCCCTGAATCGTAATATAGCCTTCCATGGCTTCTGTCCGCACAGGAAGCTGTTCCTGTAAAAACTGTTTCATCTGCTCCAGATGCTTCAGTTTATTATTGCTGAACTCTTCGATTTCTACGGGAATATAGCGCACCGGTGTTCCCTCCATCAGCCAGGCCGCGCCCTTATCTACCAGGCAGGCCAAAGCCGTGTAAGTGTTGGACCTGGAAATGCCTGTGCGTTTTGCCACTTCATAGCCCGTAAGCGCCCCATCGGACAGGAGTGTTAAATAGATCGTTGACTCCTGCCGTGTCAGTCCAAAACACATCAGAGCATCGTTTAAATCCATCGTATCACCTCTTAGTATTTCTTTACAGGAACACTATATTATAATATACAATAATTGTCAATATACTTATACAGGATTTATTCTCATTTGCATGAAAAAACGCTCTCCGGTCAGAGAGCGCTTTTCATTTCACATATATTCAATTACATAATTTTATGAATCCAGCCTTCCGGTGCTTCGATGGTTCCCATCTGAATACCGGTCAATGTATCATATAATTTCTTTGTAATCGGTCCCATCTCGTCCATACCGCTCGGGAAACAGATGTCCTTTCCGTGATCTACAATCTTTCCTACCGGAGAGATAACTGCTGCTGTACCGCAAAGACCGCATTCCGCAAATTCACTTAATTCGGACAATTTTACCTTTCTCTGGGTAACTTTCAATCCAAGATAATGTTCAGCAACATATACGAGAGAACGTCTTGTAATCGATGGAAGAATGGAATCTGACTGTGGTGTTACAATATCGCCTTCCTTTGTAACAAAGAGGAAGTTTGCACCGCCCGTCTCTTCAACGTAAGTACGTGTTCCAGGGTCAAGGAAAAGATTTTCATCAAAACCATTGGCATGGGCTGTGACATTGGCATGTAAGCTCATCGCATAATTTAATCCGGCTTTGATATGACCGGTTCCGTGAGGTGCGGCACGGTCAAAGTCACTGACACATAAAGTAATCGGTTTTGCGCCTTCTTTAAAATATGGACCTACCGGTGTACAGAACAGACGGAACTGATATTCATCCGCCGGTTTAACACCAATGACCGGACTTGAAGCATACATATAAGGTCTTAAATACAGTGTGGCACCGCTTCCGTAAGGAGGCACCCATGCCGCATTTGCCTGTACAACTTTTTCAACAGCCTCAATGAATCTTTCCTTTGGAAATGGCGGCATCTCCATGCGCTTCGCAGAATCCATCATACGTTCCGCATTTAAATCCGGCCGGAAAGTAACAATGCTTCCATCGGCTGTCGTATAAGCCTTTAAACCTTCAAAAACTTCCTGACAGTACTGAAGGATACCGGCACACTCATTGAGTACAAGCGTTGCATCTCCGGTCATATAACCTTCCTGCCACTGTCCGTCCTTAAAATCAGCAACATATCTCTGATCCGTCGTATGGTAAGCGAACCCGATATTACCCCAGTCCATATCTTTCTTTTCCATAACAATTCCTCCATTCGTCGTATATACATATATTCGTCATTGAACCAATTGTACTCTCATTAATCCATAAAATCAACAATTTCTTTTAATTTTGACTTACGAACATACATTTTAAAACAATATTCCAAATCAAAATAGGTTTTTTCCTCACTGTCCGCCGCCACAACAAAGTCTTCCATTTTATCCAGATTCGGGAACCATGTATCCGCCTGATAGGCATAATCCATCACCGTCACATGGGCCACATCACAGTAAGGCAGCATCTGTTCATATATGCTGGCTCCGCCGATGACATAAATATCCTCGGACTTGAAAGCCTTCAGATATTCCAGGGCCTCTTCTACACTGTGGACCACAACGGCTCCCGGTACTTCATAATCCTTCTGCCGTGTAATGACCACATTGGTCCGGTTTTTCAACGGTCTTCCGTTTGGAAAGCTTTCCAGCGTCTTTCGCCCCATAACGACCACATGCCCCGTCGTTGTCTCCCGGAAAAATTTCATATCCTCCGGAATGCTGTTCAATAACTTATTCTGAAAGCCAATAGCCCAGTTTTTATCTACTGCTACGATAATATTCATCTTACGCCCTCCTAAACTGCTACCGGAATATTTTTGATCTGCGGTCCGGTCTGATAATTATCCAGCCGCACGTCGTCCGTTGTAAAATCATAGAAATTTTTAATTTCCGGATTAATCCAGAAATCCGGTGCCGGGTAGGTTTCTCTCGAAATCAGTTCTTTTACTAAAGGAATATGACGGTCATAAATGTGGGCATCGGCAATGACATGTACCAGCTCTCCCGCTTTCAGACCGCTGACCTGGGCGATCATATGCAGCAGCACCGCATACTGGACCACATTCCAGTTATTGGCCGTTAAAATATCCTGAGAACGCTGGTTTAATACCGCATTCAGCTTATCGTCTGTCACATTAAAAGTCATACTGTAGGCACATGGATAGAGATTCATTTCATGCAGATCCTGATGGACATAAATATTCGTCATGATCCGTCGGCTGTAAGGATTTTCCTTAAGGTCAAAGAGCACCCGATCCACCTGATCCATCATACCTTCTTTATACTGATGCTTTACCCCGAGCTGATAGCCATAGGCCTTCCCGATCGAACCGTCCGCATCGGCCCATTCATCCCAGATATGGCTTTTCAGTTCATGAATATTATTCGACTTTTTCTGCCAGATCCAGAGGATCTCATCCACGGCGCTTTTAAAGGCTGTCCGCCGTAATGTCAATGCCGGAAATTCTTTGGATAAATCATAACGATTGACAACACCAAACCGCTTGATCGTGTAAGCATAGCTTCCATCCTCCCACTTCGGGCGGACCTTTTCACCTTCCGTACTATATCCGTGATCCAGAATATCCTGACACATATCTATAAATAATCTATCTGCATAACTCATATTTTTCTCCTCCATAAATAGTGCATACTCAAAAAAATTTTAACATATCCATCTGGTATTCGTCAAACCTTATAATTCTGGCTTCATATTTTTTATTACCCAAACTAATAAATCTATGATAAAATACTTATATATCTTAAAACATTAAGAACGGAGCAATACTATGAATGAACATTTGACAACGATTATGTCTGAATACTATCAGAACATTGACATTTACAAAAAACTTTCACACGACGTGAACGACATAATCAACACCCTGCTGGAAGTCAATCACATCAAGATTTCCAACATGGCCATCCGAATCAAATCGGAAGAGGCACTTCGCAATAAAGTTATGTACAAAAATAAATATACCCATTTGGATGAAATTACCGACGTCCTCGGCGTCCGTATTATTACACTTTTTGAAAACGATGTGGACTTAATTCTGGACCTTTTAGAAAAAACCTTTGAAATCTGCGAGATTGTGGACAAGCGTAAAAAAGAACGGGGAAGCCGTATTGAATTCGGTTACAATTCTCTCCATGTGGTTGTCAAATTTACAGATAACCGATGCGAACTGGTGGAATATCAAAAATTCCAGGATATCCGTTTTGAAATTCAGATTCGTACCGTTCTCCAGCACGCCTGGGCCGAAGTGGAGCATGGACTTGGATACAAATCCTTCTATGAACCGCCGATGAGTGTGAAGCGCAAACTGAACCGTCTGGCCGCCACCCTGGAGATTCTGGACGAAGAATTTGAAAATATCCGTTATGATATCGCCCTGTATAACCAGAGCTTCGATAAAGTCGAAAAAATATTAAAAACGGATATCAACAAAGATTCTCTTATCGCCTATGTCAATAACAGCGAATTTCTGAATCAACTTGTGGAACGGATCGCAAAAGAGCAGCATTACGAAATCGTTAAAGACCCGAGTTTTATCAGTCACCAGAAACTGGCGACAAAATTGACGATGTATGGTTATCAGTATATTCATGAGCTGGACGCCGATATCCACCGGTATGAAAAAACAATCTACCATATCGGACACGAAATGTGCGACCGGATTTATCATGATAATACCTGTATCAATATCTACAGCTGTATCATGTGGTTCACCTTCATTCCGGTCATCAAGAATTTAATTTCCGGTATGGACTCCACCAATGATGATGTGCTTGAAGATGTGATCTTTGAAACCTTTAAAAAGAACAATAGCTCTATTTTCGAAGTATTTAACCAAAAAACCATGCCCGAGACGATTTAAACCACGGCATACCAAAAGCCTGATTCGAAGCAAACTTCTGTTTCGATATCAGGCTTTTTTATATATCTTTTTTATTTAGAATTCTAACTGGGCATAAACATCCTTCGGCACATAAGCCCGCACAAAAATACCGTCAGCCCGGTACTCTTCTTCCAGAAGCTGTCCATACTTCCGAATTACGGCGATATCCCCGGCCCGGCTATATTCAAACACCCGCTCGATCAACATCTTGCTCTGGCGTAAAATTTCCTCCAGGGCCTCCTTTACTTCCTCCAGACCGATCTCCTTTTTGGCCGAGATTTTCAACGTCTTTTCCGCCCGAAAATCCTTCATCACCCCATCTCCGTCTTCCAGACGGTCTATTTTATTAAACAGGGTAATGACCGGTTTGTCGCCGACTTCCAGCTGATTTAACGTATCATAAACCACATGCATATGAACATCCATCTGAGGATTGGATGCATCCACTACGTGAAGAATAATATCCGCATATTTTGCCTCTTCCAGTGTACTCCGGAAAGCCTGTATCAAATGATGCGGAAGTTTTCGGATAAATCCGACCGTATCTGTCAAAAGTACTTCCTGACCACTGTCCAATTTCAGATTCCGGGTCGTCGGATCCAGGGTGGCAAACAATTTATCCTCTTCAAGGACACCCGCCCCCGTAAGCTGGTTGAGCAACGTGGATTTTCCCGCATTGGTATAGCCGACAATGGCCACGACCGGTACCGGATTTTTGCTGCGCTGCTGCCGTGCGACCTCCCGGTGACGCTTCACCGCTTCCAGTTCCTGTTTTAACTGGGAAATACGGTCCCGAATCAATCGCCGATCCACCTCTAATTTCTTTTCGCCCGGTCCCCGCGTGCCGATACCGCCGCCCAGACGGGATAAAGACCGTCCAAGTCCGGTCAGGCGGGTGGAACGATACCGAAGCTGAGCCAGTTCGACCTGAATCTTACCTTCTCTGGTAGATGCCCGCTGGGCAAAAATATCCAGAATGATCAGTGTCCGGTCCATAACCTTCGTGTCCAGCATATCCTGAAGATTGGACAGCTGAGCCGGTGACAATTCATCGTCGCAGACAATGCCTGTCGCATCCGTCTCCCAGATCAGCTCTCTTAATTCTTCAATCTTACCTTTACCGAGATAGGTGCCTGGATGGGGCGCCTCCCGATTCTGAATTAATTTTCCAACAGTCAGAGCGCCGGCCGTCGCCGCCAGCTCGGCAAGTTCGTCCAGCGACTGTACGGTGTCATCATTTTCCTGGAAGGATACACCGACCAGAATGACCCGTTCCGTCAATTTTTTTGTTTCATATATCTCTGCCATAATACCTCTTCTATCGAATCCGTGTCTGAATAAATGTCTTTTCCCTTACAGCGGCTGAATCATCCGAATACTTATCCAGATAGACATTAATGTATTCCAACGCTTTTTCCCAGTGTCCTGCCCGCTCAGCGGCTGAAATCTGATTTTTAGAAATCATTCGGTCCAACAGACGATTATTCAAAGCCACGCCCTGAGTAAAGATAGTTTCTGCTTTCGCATAATCTTCCATTGTCATAAGGCACAGCCCATAGTCATTATAGGCCTCCGCATTGTCCGTAACTTCAGCCAGATAAGTTTCATAATATTGGCAGGCCAGCGTATAATCTGCCGGTGTTTTCTGTACGCTGAGTTCCGCCAGACCGAGATTGGCTGAAACCTCTCCCTTATCCAAAGCCTTTTGAAGTTTTTCTTCTGCCGTTGTCAGATCTCCAAGCTTCAAATAGATACTCCCCTGATTTACCAGATCTTTTGCCTTGTTGCCGCCAAGTTCCAAAGCTTCGTTTAATACGGCTTTTGCATCTTCTGTTTTATTCTGAGAAACTAAAGCCTCATATAAGGCCAGATAAATTTCATAATTCTTTTTATCTTTTTTGATCGCTGTCCGCAAGTCCGCTTCCGCACTGGTACCGTCGCCGACTTTAACATATTCCATGCCTCGAAGCATATAAGCATCCGCCGACTTTTCCGCATCCACGAGCTGTGTATAGGTCATGACCGCTTCCACATACTTGCCGGCTTTATCCTGGGTTTCTGCTTTATAGTATAAAATATCAATTTCCGTCGCAGAAAAGCGGCTCTCTTTTCCATCTAACGCCTGTTCAAAACAGTTCAGAGCCTCTTCGTAATTGCCCTGATATAATCGGGATATTCCCATCGCCCGGTAAACAAGCTGGATATCTTTGTCACGTTTCATCAGTTCCAACGCCTTATTAAAAGAATCCATAGCGTCATCGTAAAGCTTTAATTCACTCCGGGCCATGCCCTGATTCATATAGTATTCGCCATTACCGCCGTCGTACTCGATAGCCTTTGTAAAGTAGGCATTCGCCGTCTCATAATCTGCCTGGTCATAGGCCTCCAGACCCTTATTATTCAGCTTATTGCCCTCTCCAAAATTCCGCACGACATAAAAAAGAACACATACAAGCGCCACAGCCAATAATACCTGAATCACTCGTCCGATGATATTCTTCTGACGATGTTTCTTTGCCTTTACGGCAGAACTCTTTCTGCCTGTCGTCTTTTTCGTTGTTTTTTTTCTTCGTTCTCTCTCCAAAGCCTCCGAGTCTCCGAGCCGTTTCACCCTTCCTGAAGAACCCGTCGGTTTCTTTCTATTTGAAATTCCAGAAGCTTCCGTTCGTCTCTTTTTCTCTCCGGTCTCTGAAATATCTATTTTTCGCTTTTTCTGCCGTTTTTCTTCCATAGTTACCTCCCTGTAATAACACTAATATTATAGGGGTTCACTAAAAAAAAGGCAAGGCTTTTCAAACTCTTTTCACAGACGGAAATTCCAACAGCGGCACAGTCAGATCCATACAGGCGGCCGCAATAAATACGCTGCTCACTCCAAGTCCCGCCCACTGGAATAAAAGAGTTAAAATTCCGGTCATCAATGCAAAAATCCACCGGCCTGCTCTGGACGGCGGCATTGTCTCATAGCTCCATACAAAATAAGCTGCTGTCAAAAATATGGAAGCCGATAATAAATTCTGCGGGAACCCGACGGCAAGTATACACAAAAAGACCAATGGATAGGCGGCCGGACACATACGTTTTGCCACCATCCATACCACACTGAATATGGCAAAGGGCCACAGAGGTTCAACCAGAGGCAGCGTAAAGGGAGAGAATAACAGTTTTCCCAAAATGACCGGGTGAATCGGCGAACTGCCTATACCGCCAAACGCCTGCTTTCCTGCAATAATCACCGTCACCGAAGCAAGCGCTACTTTCCAGAGCGGTGTCTCTATCGGAAAAAGCAGCGTCAGAAGCAGCCCTGTAAAAAGCGCCGAACCATCCTGAATCGATACATACTCGTTGCGAAGCGTCTGCCAAAAATACTCAGCCAGCACTGCACAAAGCCCTCCGACAAATAACATACCGCCAAAATGTATCCGCCATCCGGGATTCTGATAAAAAGCCGCTGCGATCAGCGGAAGAAGCCCGATTATACTCTGCTTCATCACATCGTAAATGGTTCCCCGGCGGTGAATATGGGGCGCACTCTGACTGGGCATTTCCAAGGGCTTTAATCGACGGAAAATCTTTCGGTCAGCCGGAATGTCAATATAATCCCCCACTCTCTTTTCTGAATTTCCTGAAGATATGACCGTTTTTTCCCGGGTTCTCCCTTTTTTCACCTGGCCGATATACTCGGTCAGCCGCCTTCCGGAAGGACAGACATATGAGCACAGACCGCATTTCATGCATTCCGATGCCCGAAGATTTTCAGGAATTTCTTCTCCGGCCAGATATTTTGCTTCAATTCGGTCCGGCATCAGCCCCTGGGGGCATACTTCCCGGCAAAGACCGCAATGAATGCAGGGAGAAACAGGCATTTCCGGCGGGTGCAGAACAAGAAGACCGCAGGTTTCCCGGGTTACCCATGCATTCGGCCCATCCACCGTTTTGCCTCCCAACGGCCCTCCATGAATGATAACCGCTTCCGAGGGCTTCCCTCCACAATAGTCAATGATATCCTGGACATTGGTGCCAATGGGCACCCACAGATTTTTAGGTACGGTCACCTCCCCCGAAACGGTGATACCGACCCGGGTCCAGGGTTCGCCATCGTAAATTCCGTCATAAAGAGCTGCCATCTCAGCCACCGTCACTACGGAAGCCGTCCTTTTTTCCCGGCCCAGGACCTCTTTACGGAGCATTTTTTCATCGCCTTTCGGATAACGCCGTTTCATTGACAGCACCCATATCGGCCGCTTATTTCCCATATTCTGTCCATATTTCTGCACTGTCCGCCGCATCCGCGCCACCGCATCAAAAGCATCTTCATTGATACATATATAAATCGTTTCTGCTTCCGCCACGATTGCTCCAAGAATTGCCCCGATGACAATCTTTCCCGGACTTTCCAGCATCAGCCGGTATCCGGAAGTAATATAGGGTTCATTTGCAAATCCATTGACAATAAGCACCTGGGATTTCATCAGACGCTTTCTGGAAAGACCAATTCGATGCAAGGCCTGAGCCAGGGCTTCCTTGTCAAAATTTAAGGCAAAGGGATGCCAGATATTGGCCTTCCTGTTTTCTTTTCTTATTTTCACATAAGGTTCAAAAACCCCGGGCGCTCTCTGGTAATTTGTGATTTCCTCCACATATCCGGAAATACTCGCATGAACACAGGCCTGCTCCCCGGAATCCGATTCCCCGATCACCTGCCCCAAACTGACATATTCTCCCGGAAGTACTGTAGGCTGGCAGATTGCCTCTCCATCCTGACTCAGTGAAATACAAACTTTTTCCGGCACATAACCTTCAAAAGCCTTTTCCCTGGTCAACTCCTCCCACGCTTCTTCATATACATTTATTCCACGGCTTCTGCCCATGTTGTCACACTCCATCTTCATATTTCTGGAATAGTATGTGTGCCGAAGATTTGATTTATTCGTAAAAAACGCCCGATATCTATACGCTGTCCAGGCGAATAAATATCGGGCATATACATTAAATGATTTATTTCTTCTCTTCTGCCATAGATTCGATGATGGCGTCCGCCAATACATCCAGTTCATTGGCCTTTTCCGCTTTTAATGTGGAAGCCAGAGACAGACGGCTGCTGAGTACGGTCATATTTTTCATTTCATCCTGAATAAATTTCTCCATCAAATCGCCGGACTTGCAGGCCCAGGAGCCATTTTCCACAATCGCAAAGGTTCTGTTCTGAAGATTCAACGCCTTCATATCCATCAGATAATTGTGCATTACCGGATAAATTCCGAGGTTATACGTTACACTGGCAAGCACGATATGGCTCAGACGGAAGGTTTCGGAGATCAGATACGATACATGGGTATTTGACACATCGTACATGACCACATTAGTCATACCCTTTTCGCAGAGTTTGGCTGCCAGAGCCTGGGCCGCAGCTTCCGTGTTTCCGTACATGGAAGCGTATGCGATCATAACGCCCTTTTCTTCCGGCTCATAGGTACTCCAGTGCTGGTATTTATCCAGAAGATATCCAAAATCCGAACGCCATACCGGGCCATGAAGCGGACAGATATATTTAATATCATTGACAATACCTGCAGCTTTCTTCAAAAGAAGCTGTACATGAGGGCCATATTTACCGACGATATTAGTATAATAACGTCTCGCATGGTCAATCCAGTCACGGTCAAAGTTCACTTCATCGTTAAACAGCTTGCCATCCAAAGCTCCGAAAGAACCAAAGGCATCCGCCGCAAATAAAACACCATCGGTCACATCAAAGGTTACCATAGCCTCCGGCCAGTGCACCATCGGCGCAGCCACAAAGGTCACTGTATGCTTTCCAAAGCAGCGTGTATCCCCTTCCTTCACTTCATCCAGCGTATGTCCGTCTACATGGAAATCAAACTGACGCATGAGCATAAAGGCTTTTTCTGTGCTGATGATCGTCACGTTCGGATAACGGAGAAGGACTTCTTCAATGGATGCGCCATGGTCCGGCTCCATATGGTTGATGACCATATAATCCAGCGGACGGCCATCCAGAACGTGTTCCAGATTTTCGAGGAACTGACGGCAGGAAGACCAGTCAATGGTATCAAAGAGGACGGTCTTTTCATCCATCAGCACATAAGCATTATAGGAAACCCCTTCCGGGATTGGGTGAATATTTTCAAATAAAGACAGACGGTGGTCATTGGCACCAATCCAATATAAATCTTCCGTTACATTTCTCACACAATACATGGCTCTTCCTCCTATTCTTCAATAAACTGTTCTCTGCCTTCACCGCATTCCGGACAAACCCATTCTTCCGGCAGTTTTTCAAATAAAGTTCCTGGCAATACTTCGCTTTCCTCATCGCCCAACTCCGGATTATATTCATAACCGCAGCCGCTGCAGATGTAACTCTTTCCGATTGGTTCCGGCTTCGGAGGTGTCGGACGTTTCATCTTCACCATCGGTACCGGTGCCGGCTGCTTCGGTTCCCCATTATCCAGTGCCTGGGTCAGCAGCGGAAGAATTTCCATCACGTCGCCCACAATACCATAGTCACAGTTTTTGAAAATCGGCGCATTGCCATTTTTATTAATCGCCACAATCGTTGAAGCGTCTTTAATGCCTTTAAGGTGCTGGCTGGCTCCGGAAATACCACAGGCAATATAGAGGTTGCCAAGGAATTTCTGTCCGGACATACCCACATAACGGTCCATTGGAACATATTTCAATGTCTCAGCTACCGGGCGGGAAGAACCAATGGCCGCACCGGCCGCCGCTGCCAAATCTTCAATCAATTTCATATTTTTCTTTTCTCCGATACCCTTTCCGGCACTGACTACGCGTTCCGCCTGGGTAATCGGTGTATCGGCTGCAATACCAACCGTAAAGTCATATCCGTCTTTTTTCAGACTATCTACCAGAGCTTCCACTCTTTCTTCCGCGCTGCCGCTCTTGAAGATCATCTTCTTACGGATACCAGTCACAGCCGGTTTCTTAGCCACACTTCGGCTGCCGCCGCCGGAAGCGGACTTCGGCAGTTTGCCGATCAAATGAGAAGCGATAACAACACGCTGAATCTCGTTAGTTCCTTCATAAATGGTTGTAATTTTGGCATCTCTGTAAGCCCGTTCAACTTCCATACCCTTTAAGAAGCCGCTGCCACCGAAAATCTGGAGAGCATCGTTGGTCACTTCCAGAGCGATATCAGATGCATACATTTTTGCCATGGCAGCTTCCATCGCATATGGTTCATGATATTCTTTCAATTCAGCCGCACTGTAGATCAGCATCCGTGCACAGCGCAGTTTCGTCGCCATATCGGCCAATTTAAAAGAAATCGTCTGCTGCTGACAGATTGGTTTTCCAAACTGTTCTCTTTCTTTGGAGTATTCCAGTGCACTTTCAAATGCTCCCTGAGCGATACCAAGTGCCTGAGAAGCGATACCGATACGTCCGCCATCCAGCGTTGCCATGGCAATTTTAAAACCGTCGCCCTCTTTTCCGAGAAGGTTTTCCTTCGGTACTTTCACGTCATTGAAAATAAGCTCTGCTGTAGAAGACGAACGAATGCCCATTTTATCGTAGTGGTCGCCAAACTCGAAGCCTTCCCATCCTTTTTCGACAATAAATGCGGAAATACCCCTTGTTCCGATATCCGGCGTCGTTACAGCAAAGACAACATAGGTGTCCGCCTTCGGTGCATTGGTAATGAAAATTTTACCACCGTTGAGCAGATAGTAATCGCCCTTTAAAACTGCCGTTGTCTCTGTACCGCCGGCGTCTGAACCTGCATTCGGCTCTGTCAGACCAAAGGCGCCGATCTTTTCACCCTTTGCCAGAGGCACCAGATATTTCTGTTTCTGTTCTTCCGTTCCATACTGGAAAATCGGCCAGCTTCCGAGAGAAACATGGGCAGAAAGGATAACGCTCGTACCGCCGTCCACTCGGGACAATTCTTCTACTGCAATCGCATAGCTCATAACATCCAGTCCTGCGCCGCCGTATTCCTTCGGATATGGAATACCCATCAGACCCATTTCTCCCATTTTCTTTACAGCATCCATAGGGAATTCATTGTTCTGATCTAACATAAACGCAATAGGCTTAACCTCTTCTTCCGCAAATTTCCGAATCTTCTGCCGGAATTCTTCATGAGCTTCTGTCGTTTTGAAATACATCGCTACTCCTCCTTTTTAAACTTGATAATTTTTGTCCACTTTTGTTGTATAAAAGAGAACCCGTCCCGGAGTCTTACTCCCCGACCTTCCTTCACGTCCAACTCAAATGCCTATTATATCGGCAAGGGTATGTTTTTTCAATTCCGTATCCAGCACCCGCTGAATGCCTGCCAGATTGTTATGAATCGTACAACAGTTATGATTCTGAAGCCGTCTGGAACACTCATATCCCGGATGCATACAGGCAGAAATCTCTGTTTCACTTCCCATCGCCTGCATCAGCTCATAAAGTGTTACCTGTGACAGATCACAGTTAAGGCGACATCCACCGCCGTTTCCACGAATAATTTCCACCATTCCGGCTTTGGCCAGCTTTTTTAAAATCTTGTATCCAAACTGCTGAGGCGCCAGTTCCCGGCTGCATATGTCATTCATCGTCATCTGCTCTCCGGACGCCAGGGCCGAGAGCATTCTCAATGAATAATCCATTTCCTTCGTAATCAGCATATTGTACACACCCTGTTCTTCTTTTATGTCTCTATCTTATCAAACTTGATAATTTTTGTCAAGTTAAATCCTGATTTTTATGAAAATTATTCAAAAAAGAAAAAGAAGTCCGATTTTATTTTCAGACTTCTTTCTTTTATATAGCTTTTTTAGAATGCAATAACGATACCGCCATCATTGGCATAAAGCGTTCCTACCCCCGCCGTATCAGCAATGATAATCTGCTTAAATGGATAACGCTTTTCTATCTCTTCCTTCACGTACTGGGCCCGTTCCGGACAATTGCAGTGGGAAATACCAAAAACACGATTCTCAAAATCCGATACCCGGCTCCCCACTTCTTCAATCATCTTCTTTAAGGCCTTTTTCGTTCCCCGGCCAATCGTACACTGTTCGATCGTACCCTCCGGTGTTCCCATCATGACCGGTTTAATATTCAGCACACTGACCAGGGCCGCCTTCATTCCGGTCAGCCGTCCATTTTTACGAAGCGTCTCCAGATTTTCCAGGACAAACAGGGTCTCCCGGCGACGAATATAGTCTTCGACCTGTTCTACAATCTCCTCGAAAGAAGCTCCCTTCTCGGCGCACTCCTGAATCTTTAAAGCAACAAGTGTTTCACCGATACAGGCGGAACGTGAATTAAACACATAGACTTTTTTATTTGGAAACTCTTCTTCCACCAGCCGCTGGCCCAAAACAGCACTGTTATAGGAACCGCTCAACTCCGCAGATAAAGTGACACAAAAGGCGGTTACCTCATCTTCGCCAAACGCCTTTTTATACTCTTCCGGCGACGGACAACTGGACTTCGGACATCCTTCAAAATCTGCCACCGCTTTAATAAACTTTTTCTGATCAAAGGAATCGTCATCAATAAAGTCCACACCATCCACCTGCAGCGTCAAAGAGACAATCTTGATCTTTCCTTCCTTTTTCATCTCCGGTGTCAAATCCAGACAGCTGTCACCAATAATGCGATACTCCATTTTTATTTCCTCCACACATAGTTTTCATTACTACTAATCATAGCATAGAACTGTCTGGCCGTCAATATTGGAAATCTATGGAAACAATAGAATCGGTCACATTATCCAGAAATTTTCGGTCATGTTCCACAATGACCATCGTTGGACAGGTATTTTTTATAAAATTTTCAATCTGCATTCTGGAAAATATATCAATATAATTCAGCGGTTCATCCCATATATAAAGGTGGGCCTGCTGACATAAACTCATTGCCAGAAGTACCTTTTTCTTCTGCCCGCTGCTGTAGGTCTGCATTGGCTTTTCAAATTGCTCCCGGGAAAAATCCATTTTTCGCAGCAGTGTAAGAAACAAAGTTTCATCTAATTCATAATTTTGCACAAATTCTTTCAGATGCCCCGTCAGCCATGATGTATCCTGAGGCACATAAGATATTTTCAATCCCTGAGCCGTCAGGATCTGCCCCTCATGCGGAACATCTTCCCCGACAATTAATTTTAGAATACTGGATTTCCCGCACCCGTTACTTCCTTTCAATCCAATCCGCTGTCCCTGATTCACTTTCAGATTCACATTCCGGCATACTACCTTTTCCCCATACGAAATCTGCAGGTTTCTCAGTTCCACCAGGCAGGCCTTATGATGAGTCAGGGGTTTTAAGGATAAAGTTTCTGTTGTTTCCACATTTTTGAGCAGCTTTTTCTTCGCTTCTATTTCTTTTTCCTGCCGATGCTCCAGATTCTTCCGGCGCTGCTGCATCCTTCGAGATTTTTCACCGACATAATCTCTGTTTCTTTCATATTCCATTGATTTTTTACCGATTTTTGTCGATTCCACTTTGTCAGCCCATCGCCGCGCCTGTCCGGCAGCCATTTTCAGTCTTCGGATATCTGCCTCAAGACGGGCATTTTCTGCCTGTTCAAAGGCGTCCCGACGCCGCTTATTCTCCCACCAGCTCGAAAAATTTCCTTTTTCAATGTCAATTTCCTGCCGGTTCACTGCTAAAATATGATCGACACAGCCATCCAGAAAATGCCGGTCATGGGATACCAGAATAAATCCCTCTTTCCTGCTCAGATAATCCCGGACAACCTCTCTGGCTTCCATATCCAGATGATTCGTCGGCTCATCAATCAGCAGGAAATGATTTTCCCGTGCAAAAAGAATAGCCAGCATTACTTTGGTCTGTTCTCCGTGACTTAGAGTATCAAAAGTCTGTTCCAACACATCCATATCCAGACCGATTTGTGTCATTTCCCGGCAGACTTTCCAAAATTCACAGTTCTCATCCACCTCTTCAATGGCTTCCATCAACTTTTTCTCCGAATTTGGTACTTTAAAAGGAAAATAGTCAAATACTGTATCCGTAATGATTTTTCCCTGATACTCCATTTTCCCCATCAGAAGATTCAAGAAGGTAGTCTTTCCCCGTCCATTGCGTCCAATCAAACCAAGACGCCAGCGGGTATCCATCTGGAGATTCACGTTTTTAAAAATATAATCATAAGTTCCTTCATAATAAAAGGACAGATTTCTCACATCAATTAACGACATATATGCCTCCTTCCCACACGCTTCCGCGCATATACTGCGTGCAAAAAGAAAGACGCGGAAATATCCGCGTCACAAATAGACATAGCCTTCTCTGGCCTTTATTCATTCAAAGACCTCTGTCCCGTTTTTTATTTTATGACGAAAAATTCCTTCCTGCACGCACACCAAACAGCACTGTAACATCAGTGCATCTGCTGTACCTATATAAAATTTACATTTCATCTGCAGGAAATCTTCATTTTTTCATCTCCAATCTGCTCAATCTTTGTCCAATTTACCACGAATAGGCCTATCTGTCAATCCTCTGTCTTCCCCGTGACACACTGACTGAGAATATCAATCGCCATATCCATTTTTTCTCTGTCTATAGCCGAATAATTCAGCACGATGACGTGCTGTTTTGCCTGTTCCGGCTGATGATAATATCTGGACAAACATGAAATTCGCAGCCCTCTTCGGCCGGCAACAGCCTCCAGAGCCTCATCCGATAATTCGGTATCGATTTCCATCAGAAAATGAAGCCCGGAATTTTCTTCTTTAATTTTTATTTTATTGGACAGGGAACTCTTTCGTATGCTTTCCAGCAGAATATCCCGCTGGTTCCGATAGAAATTGCGCATCCGGTTAATATGTTTTTCAAAATATCCGCCGGAGATAAATTTAGCCAGGGTATACTGCTCAAAATTGGAAACGGTACAGGAGTAAAATCCAAGTTTTTCATAAAAGTGTTCCAAAAGCTTCCGTGGCAATACCATATAGCTGATACGAATCGTTGAAGACAGACTTTTACTGAATGTATTCATATAAATCACTTTATCCATCACATCGATACTCTGTAAAGCCGGAATCGGCCGTCCAAGCAGCCGGAATTCACTGTCATAATCATCCTCAATAATATATCTGCGGTCGCTCTTTGACGCCCATCCGAGCAGTTCATAGCGACGACTGATCGGTGTCACTGTCCCCGTCGGATAATGGTGGGACGGAGAAAGATGAAGAATATCCGCTCCGGAAATTTCCAGCATCTCCGTACGGACACCGCTTGCATCCATCGGTATATAACATACGTTGACGCCATGACTTGTGTATATCTGGGCAATCTTCTGGTAGCCCGGGTCCTCTATGGCATAGACTGCCTCATTTCCAAAAAGCTGAATAAGTAATCCGTATAAATATTCGGTTCCGGCTCCGATAATAATCTGCTCCGGAGATACGCCGATGCCCCGAAACTGATACAGATGGTCGGCAATGGCCTTTCTGAGTTCCATGATACCCCCTGCCGGCGGCGGAAGCAGCAACGTCGAATTCTCCCCGGATAAGACTTCTCTGGTCAGCTTTGCCCAGATGGAAAATGGAAAATTATCATGACTTGTGCGATTACTTATAAAATCAGCCAAATATGTGGCCTCTTCCGGCTTGTCACTCATCCACTCGATGCGTTCCGGCTTCTTTTCTGAAAATGTTTTCACTTCTGAAACAAAATATCCCCGCTTGGGCAGCGAATAAATATAACCTTCAGCCATCAACTGGGCATAAGCATTTTCCACCGTAATGGTACTTATATCCAGATTTTTTGCAAAACTCCGTTTTGACGGCAGCTTATCGCCGGATTTCAATTTTCCATTCATAATATCATTTTTAATACATTTATATAAATGTTCATACAGACTGTCTGACCCTAAATCGACAAAAGAATAGGTGAGCATTGGGCTTCTGGCCTCCAATCTGACCATTTTAAATTATTTTTAATTGAACATTTTCATATGGTCAAAATGAATTATAATTCATATCATAACTTTTGTAAAGTATTAAAGCGAAGGAGAATTTTTATGAATAAGGAAAGATATGCATTAAATAAAGAACTGGCACAGATGTTAAAGGGCGGTGTCATCATGGACGTCACGACACCGGAACAGGCAAAAATCGCCCAGGAAGCCGGAGCCTGCGCTGTCATGGCTCTGGAACGTATTCCCGCCGATATCCGTGCTGCCGGCGGCGTCGCCCGTATGAGTGACCCAAAAATGATTCGCGGTATTCAGGAGGCTGTTTCGATTCCGGTCATGGCCAAATGTCGGATTGGACACTTTGTCGAAGCCCAGATTCTGGAGGCCATAGAGATTGATTACATCGACGAAAGTGAGGTTCTCACTCCGGCAGATGATGTATACCATATCGACAAGACCCGCTTTAAAGTGCCTTTTGTCTGCGGCGCCAGAGACCTGGGCGAAGCACTGCGCCGTATCAACGAGGGCGCATCCATGATTCGTACCAAAGGCGAACCGGGTACCGGCGACGTCGTGCAGGCCGTCAGCCATATGCGCCAGATGAACCGTCAGATTGCACAAATCACTTCCATGCGTGAAGATGAACTTTTCGATGAAGCAAAAAAACTTCAGGTACCTTACGACCTGGTGTTATATGTCCATGACCATGGCCGTCTTCCTGTCGTCAACTTTGCTGCCGGCGGCGTGGCTACTCCGGCGGATGCTGCTTTAATGATGCAGCTCGGCGCCGAAGGCGTGTTCGTCGGCTCCGGCATTTTCAAATCCGGCAATCCTGAAAAGCGGGCCAACGCAATCGTCAAGGCCGTGACCAACTATACGGACGCTAAAATGATCGCTGAACTCTCTGAAGATCTGGGCGAAGCCATGGTCGGCATCAATGCACAGGAAATTGAACTTCTGATGGCAGAACGGGGGAAATAATATGCGTATTGGAATCACCGCCGTTCAGGGCGCCTTTGCCGAACATGAACAGGTTCTGGAAAAATTAAATGTCGATTATGTGGAACTGCGAAAGGCTGAAGATTTAAACTTCCCTATCGACGGCCTGATTCTTCCCGGCGGCGAAAGCACCGTCCAGGGAAAGCTTCTGAAAGAACTTGATATGTTTCAGACTCTTCAGGAAAAAATCCGGGACGGACTACCTGTGCTGGCTACCTGCGCCGGACTCATCCTTCTCGCTGAAAAGCTTTCCAACGACGAACATACTTACTTTGGAACCCTTCCAGTCACTGTCCGCCGAAATGCCTACGGACGCCAGCTTGGCAGTTTCCATACATACAGCGATTTCGGCTCTGAAAAAGATGTTCCAATGACCTTTATCCGCGCGCCATTTATCGAAAATGCCCGGGATGATGTGGATATTCTGGCCTGCGTCGATGGTCATATCGTCGGCGCCGCCTACAAAAATCAAATCGGCATCTCCTTTCACCCCGAACTGGATTCAGACTTTCGAATTCACAGAATGTTTCTTGAAAGAATTTAAAAAGGATGCTATAATGGTAGCATCCAGCAGGGTTAGTATATCGGTAATACAGCGGCTTCCCAAGCCGCGGAGGCGGGTTCGACTCCCGTACCCTGCTTTTGGCGTATTCACAGGATAAAATCAAAAACCTTGTAAATACGCCATTTTTGTAAATATACATTGTCGTGCGCAGCTTGACGGAGCACGCCCATGCGAAGCATCTGATATACGGTATGCCCGAATGGGTATACATTGTCGCGCGTAGCCTGACGGAGCGCGCCCATGCGAAGCATCTAAT
>CABRLU010000023.1 GCA_902471845.1 uncultured Lachnospiraceae bacterium
GGAACGAAAAAGCTCAGAAAAGCGGTCAGAAAGACCGTATCGGATCATCCAAAAAGCAGGGGATTTCTCCTTCCCAGACATGGTGCGCTCCTTGTGAGCAGTGACCTGGAAACCGCCTTCCTGGAGGCGGAAGCACTGGAATCTGCTGCCGAAAAAAAGTATCATAGTATGGTTCGGGAGGGCGATTCGGTCCGAAAGAGGCCGCCGGAACTTACGAAAGAGCTGTATATCAGGATACGACGCGGCTGCGGCGCAAACCATGTCATTTATACAGGAGAAGCAGCAACCCTCTTCTTTAGCAAAAAAGGTGAAAAGCTTTCACCCTGGCTGGACGATTTATCTCAGATCGCGGGGGTAAATATTGGTCGCTGTGATATTTCAGATGTGAAATCGATGGTAAGAGAACTTCGACATAAAAATGCAGTTTTCATTAAAGGATATGGGGCACTTTGTACCGGCAATACGAAAGAAGACGCGCTGGCAGTGAAAACGATTCTGGAAAAAGGCTGCATGGCTGCTCTATATGGAGAGAAGGCTGCCGCTGCCCGTCCGTTGAATAGCATTGATGCAAGAATACAGAGATTTGTTTATCGGTATAAGTATTCATCTGGTGCATATAATAGATAAAAAAAGGCAGCAGGCAATGAACAGACAGTGCAGATTAAGTCGTGTGACGACGGTGTATTTGGAGACATATGAGGGTATTCTTTCAGAAATGATTCAGGGAATGACGGAGGCCGAATTGACGGGCAGTATATCAGATAATTTTATTGTCCAGATGATTCCCCATCACCGGGCGGCCATCGAAATGTCCGGAAATATTTTGAAGTATACAACGTGTATTCCCCTTCAGGAGATTGCCCTCGGAATTATTTCGGAGCAGACGAAAAGTATTGAAAATATGCAACAGATTCAATGCCAGTGCGGTAAGTTCGGCAATAGCGAGCAGGAGTTGTGCCATTACCAGAATCGGGTAAATCAAATTATGCAGAGGATGTTTTGTGATATGGGAAACGCCCGGGTCACAAATCAGGTGAATTGTGATTTTATGTGGGAAATGATTCCACATCATCGGGGCGCTGTGGAAATGTCGAAAAATGCCCTTCGATACCATATCTGTCCGGAACTTCGGCCGATTCTTGAAGCAATCATCACATCTCAGGAACGTGGAATAAGGCAGATGTGTCATTTGCTGCGGTGTATGGGCTGCTGATAAAGTAAATCAAAGGCGTGGGTCATTGGGATGATCTTCCGGAAAAGGAGAAGTCTCAATGACTTTTCTTTTGATAAAAAATCAATATTTGACATTAATCAGTGGATTCTATATAATAGAAAATTGTTATAAGACTTAAAAAAATCAAAGGATAAGGTGAATACAATGAGTTTAATGCAGCAATGGGAAGATATGGTGTCTGTGTTTAATAATAATGCTCAGGCTCAGCAGAAATTCTGGACAGACTATTATCTTCAGGAAAAAGGTGTTTATGAAAAATTATTGGAGGAGCCTGTAGAAGCCATTTCAGGAACAGTTCAGGAACTGGCTGATAAGTTTGAAATGGATGTTGTTCTTTTCGGCGGTTTTCTGGATGGCATCAATGAGAGCTTAAAAGAGCCGAACCCGGTGGATACGATTGAAGCAGACAGCCAGGTAACAATTGATATTGATCTGGAAAAACTTTATTATAATATGGTGGCAGCAAAGGCTGAGTGGCTGTATGAACTGCCTCAGTGGGATAAACTTCTTGATGAAGAGAAGAGAAAAGAACTTTATAAAGCTCAGAAACGTTCCATGATCGTGGTTAAAGGCAAAAAAATTGGAAGAAATGAACCATGTCCATGCGGTAGTGGTAAAAAATACAAATTCTGCTGCGGAAGATAAGCATCAGGTCAGACAGTAAATAAAGGGCTCAGATATCAGAAGAGATATCTGGGCTTTTTCATAATGATATTTGGGGAAGGGGTAAGAAAATGATTAATTTTGAATACTATACACCGACGCGGGTGATTTTTGGAAAAGATACGGAAAAGGAAGTTGGACGGCTTGTCAGGGAGCAGGGGTGCCGGAAGGTATTGCTTCATTACGGTGGGCAGAGTGCGAAAAAATCCGGTCTTTTAGGGCGAATCGAAGCATCCTTAAACGAAGCTGGTATCGAGTATATTTCTCTGGGCGGCGTAGTGCCGAATCCGAGATTATCTCTTGTGTATGAGGGTATCCGCATGTGCAAAGAGGCCAGCGTGGACTTTATTCTTGCTGTTGGCGGAGGCAGTGTCATTGATTCGGCAAAGGGAATTGGCTACGGTGTTGCCAACGAAGGGGATGTATGGGATATCTATAACAGAAAGCGGGAGGCAGAGGCCTGCCTTCCAATCGGCGCTGTGCTGACCATTGCTGCTGCCGGCAGTGAAATGAGCTGGTCGTCGGTGATTACGAATGAGAACGGCTGGATCAAGCGGGGATACAGTAATGATATCAGCCGGTGCCGATTTGCCATTATGAATCCGGAATTGACTTATACTCTGCCGATGTACCAGACCCAGTGCGGCGCTGTGGATATTTTAATGCACACAATGGAGCGGTATTTTAATCCGGAGACGGATTTCGAAATTACAGACCGGATTGCTGAGGGACTGATGGTTTCTGTGATTCATAATGCCCGGATTCTCATGGAAGAACCGGAAAATTATAATGCCCGGGCATCATTGATGTGGGCGAGCAGTTTATCACATAATAATCTGACTGGCTGCGGACTGTCCTCTGACTGGGCAAGCCATCAGCTGGAACACGAGCTCAGCGGTATGTTTGACGTGGCTCATGGCGCCGGGCTGGCGGCTATTTGGGGAAGTTGGGCCAGATATGTCTACATGGAAAATCCAAAACGTTTTGCCCAGTTTGCAGTGAACGTTATGGGGATTCCTCAGGACTTTAATCATCCGGAGAAAACAGCATTGGAAGGTATTCAGGCTGTGGAAGGCTTTTTCCGGGATATACAGATGCCGACATCTGTCCATGAGATGGGAATTGAATTGACCGATGAGCAGATCGAAACACTTGCTTATAAATGCAGTTTTATGGAAACGCGGTATATCGGCGGCTTTAAAAAGCTGGAAAAAGAGGATATGATACGTATTTACCAAATGGCAAGATAATGCTATAATTGTCAGAATCATATTCAAAAGAAAAGGAGATTGGCAGAGATGATTGTATCCACAGTGTTGGGCAAGATTGTATCCATATTCATTATTATGGTGATTGGAGTCATCTGTTATAAAGTTGGCATCATTGATAATAATACCAAAGAAAAACTTTCAAGACTGAGTACTTTGATCGTAAATCCTATATTGATCTTTATGTCTTTCCAGATGGAATACGATACGGCGCTTTTGAAAAATATGGGACTATTGTTTGTGTTGGCAATCATCAGTTATGTGATTTCAATCACGCTGGCTCATTTTTTACTCCATAAAAAGGAAGGGTATGACCTGGCCGTTGAAAAATTTGCTGTGACCTATACCAACTGTGGTTTTATCGGTGTTCCGTTGGGATATGCCCTTTTTGGCAGCATTGGTGTTATTTATGCGACTGTATTTGTGGCTACATTCCATATATTCTGCTGGACACACGGTATTCTTTTACTGGATAACAGCGGATTTCAGCCGAAGAAACTGATCAATCCATGCCTGATCGCGGTCTGCGGAGGAATCCTGTGCTTTATCTTTCAACTGAAGATTCCAACAAATATCGCATTTGCCATGAATTCTATTGCCGATATGAATACACCGCTGGCCATGCTTTTGTCTGGTGCCATTATGGCTCAGTTGAATTTTAAGGATACATTGAAAAAAAGCCGGATGTTTTTTGTTGTGGCCCTTAGACTGATCGTTTCATCAGCTATCTTCGCCCTGCTGCTTCGCTGTATTCCGATTGATGAACAGATGCGGGTTGTCGCGGCGGTGACAGCAGCCTGTCCGTCGGGAGCCATGACCATCACCATGGCGATTCTCTATGGCCGGGATGATTACTATGCGACAGAACTTTTCGGTATGACGACCCTGTTATCAATCGTGACCATTCCGCTTTGTATGATGATCGCAGGGTAAGATAAAAAATTTTAAGCTGGTTTTTGTAATTTTACAGAGTGTTCTGTAAAATCCCCCGATACATTAGATTGTATCGGGGGATTTTTTATATGCGTTTCAGGTCAAGAACGGATTCCAGCAAATCCTGAGAAGCAATAATATGGGTAAAAAGTCCGGTATTCATTGCTCCAAGCAGGCTTTTTGGCATAACATTTGATGAACAGATACCGATGACCTTTTTACAGGATGCCAAATATTCAATAGGAATCTGTATACTGTAATCGAAATCCGAACGGATAATCTCACCTTGAAGGTTGTAATAATATGCGAGAAAGCTGCCGCAGGCATGCTTTTCTTTCAATAAAACTTTATATCTGGCCGCAGTACCCAGGTCTGGGCTGGTTGGATAGTTGTCAATTTTTATGATAGCCAGATCAATGTTTTTCCAGCATTGAGCAATATTTTTATAATTCTCTGTTTTGTGATACAGGTCCAATTCCATCGGGCTTTCTAAAAAGGCTGGCGCATATAAAAAGTTTGGCGTCGCATTGAAACACAGAGAAAATGTCTGGACGATTTTTTGCGCGTCAATAGAATACCCTGTTGTAATCATGTTACCGGCCAGCGGAAAGACACTGGCATTCGCAGAAAGTTGAAAGTCTATTTTTTTTGATGCAAGGCTTTCGAGAGCTTCATGAATGATCTTTCCCCAACTACATCCGATGTTGCTGCAGGACGGCAATAAATTCAAAAGAACATCTGAAAAACTTTCCGAGATGCGTTCATCGGTTATTTTTTGTCCTAATGGGGCATTTACGATAAAAACGTCATCAATCTTAAAGCGGTTTCGAATCTGATTTTTCAGAAGAGAATAATCCTCTTCCGGTGAATGAATCTGTATTGTAACAATGCCATATTTTTTTGCCTCATTTAAAAGACGACAGATCAGGGCACGGGATACACCGATTTCTTTTGCAATCTCACTTTGTGTTAAATTTTCTTCATAGTACATCTTTGCTATCTGAACAAGTCGTTCAGCTTTTTCCTGCTTAATTTCCATATAAAATCCCCTAAAGTTTAATCATCTAACAATAAAATAGCGTGAAATGTAGAATTTGTCAAATCAAAAATAAATAGCTATAAATTTTTTGACAACAAAAAGTGTAGCAAATGTAATGGTATGGATAGAATTAATATAAAAATGTAAAAATTTACACCATATATTAATATAATATATTAATTATGGAAAAAGTAAATACAAAAAATATAAAATTATGCACAAAATGCTAAGACAAAAAATGGCGATAGTGTAGAAAATGACAAAACCAATTGACAATAAAAGGTAGAAGATGTAATATTTAATCAAAACAAAATGTTAATATATTTACACAAAACAAAAAGGGGTGGTGAAAAATGTTAAATGTTGCGGTGGTTGGTGTCGGATTTATTGGCGAAGAACATGTAGAAGCCATTCGCAGAACGAATTTGGGAAGGGTAGTTGCGCTCGTTGGAAGAGATTTGGAGAAAACGCAAAGGAAAGCGTTGCTGTTAGGTGTTGATAAAGTATATGACGACATCGAGTATGTGCTGGAAGATCCCCAAATTCAGGTAATACATATATGTACACCGAATTTATTACATTACTCAATGGTAAAAAAAGCACTGGAAGCAGGAAAGCATGTGGTGTGTGAAAAACCTTTGACAATGACTTCGGAAGAAGCCAGAGATCTGGTTTCCATAGCTGAACAGAAAAATCTGGTCAATGCGATTCACTTTAATATACGTTATTATCCACTGATACGCCATGCGAAAGAAATGATTGAGAAGGGGGAAATAGGAAAACTATATTCAATTACCGGTTCTTATCTTCAGGACTGGCTCGTGAAGGATACAGATTATAGTTGGCGTCTGGAATCTGCTCAGAGTGGAGAAACGAGAGCTGTGGGGGATATCGGAACCCACTGGATGGATTTAGTAGAATACGTTACTAGTTTAAAAATTACGGATGTCAATGCGGATATGGGGACATTTCTTCCAAAGAGGAAAAAGCCTAAAAAAGGCATTGAGACATGGTCGGGTAAGATTTTAAAAAATGATGATTATGAAGTCGTGGATATCGATACAGAAGATTATGCTTCCGTATTACTTCATTTTGACGGTGGACAAAAAGGTATTTTTACAGTAAATCAAATGGCCTGTGGTCATAAAAACAGAGTTACTTTTGAAATCAATGGCTCTTTAGGTTCTGTTTTATGGAATTCAGAAGATCCAAATCAGCTCATGATCGGACGTCGGGATACGGGAAATGAGATTATTATTCGTGATCCATCGTTAGTATATCCGGGTGCTCAAAGCATCATCACACTGCCCGGGGGCCATAATGAAGGATTTGCCGATACTTCAAAACAGTTATTTAAAGAGGTTTATCAGTATATTCTGGATGGTGATTATTCGAAAGAAAGAAGTTTTCCTGTATTTTCTGACGGATTCAGAGAAGCATTACTTTGCGAAGCCATTATGAAAAGTCAGAAGGAGCGGCAGTGGAAAGAAATTCAATGGTAATTGGATTTGACGACAGGAGTGGAAAAATGTGTGAGAAAGAAATTACAAAAAACAGATTACAAAAAATGCTGATTTATACCGCTGATTTATTAAAGCAGCACACGGATTTACTGTCTGATATTGATTCAAAATTTGGCGACGGGGATCACGGCATCACGGTTAATCGGATCGCAGATTGTATACGAAAAGAAACGGATAACTGGACAGATGAGAATATGGGGGATTTTCTGGATAATCTTGGTATTGAAATCATGAATGTCAACGGAGGATCGGCAGGCCCGCTGTGGGGAACGCTTTTTCAGGGCTTTGGACAAGGGGTAAAAAATAAAAACATATTAGATGGCGATTTGGTAAAAGATATGATTGAGGCTGGAATTCGGGAAATGAAAACGATTTCAAATGCCGGAGTCGGAGATAAGACCATGATGGATGCTCTCATTCTTGCCGGAGACTATATTGGAAAAATTCAATCGGAAAATGTAGAAGAGGTTTTGAGAGCGGCTGCCAATGGCGCAGAGGCTGGAATGAAGGCCACTGAAAATTATGTGGCTAAATTTGGAAGAGCAAAATCCTATGGAGAACAGACTTTGGGATTCCCGGACGCAGGAGCAGTGGGAATGATGTATTTATTTAAAGGCCTGTATGAAGGCTACATGGTATGAGGAGGCTTCAATTATGAAAATGAAAAAGTTCATTAATGAACCGGAAAATCTTACAGAGGAATTACTTGAAGGACTTGCGATGGCAAATGGTGAATATTTGCAGGTGGAAGAAAATCACATGGTCATCAACAGGAAGCTCGATGAGGCAGATCGGGTAACCATTGTTACGATGGGAGGCTCAGGGCATGAACCATGTTGTTCCGGGTTTGTCGGCGAAGGAATGGTCGATATTGGTGTGATCGGCGATATTTTTGCCGCACCGGGACCTCAGATTTGTGCGGATGCACTGAGAAGAGCGGACAAAGGCAAGGGTGTTGTTTATATTGTATTAAATCATGCAGGTGACATGCTTTCGGGAAATATGGCTATGAAAATGATTCGCAAAGATGGCATTCAGGTCATCAAAGTTGTTACTCAGGAAGATATTTCCAGTGTCCCAAGAAGTGATGCAGGTAATCGCCGGGGATTAGTCGGATGCGTTCCTGTATATAAAATCGCCGGTGCAGCGGCTGCAGACGGAAAAAATGTAGAAGAGGTCGCGGAAATTGCCCAGAAGGTTGCGGATAATATGGCAACGCTGGCCGTGGCGCTCAGAGGTGCAACTCATCCGATCACTGGTGCCGAACTGGCAACATTGTCGGAAGATGAAATGGAAATCGGCATGGGACAGCACGGCGAAGGCGGTGGTGGACGAACTAAGGTAAAGACGGCCAATGAAACTGCGGAAATTATGGTAGATGCGCTGATTCAGGATCTGCAGCTTCAATCGGGTGAAAAGATATTATTGCTTATTAATGGTTCAGGAGCAACGACACTGATGGAACAGTTGATTGTATTCCGGCGTTGTAAACAATATCTTGAAGAAAAAGGAATTGAGATCGTTGGCAGTCACGTAGGTGAATTGTTAACTGTGCAGGAACAGGCTGGTTTCCAGATGTGCATGGTAAGGATGGATGATGAATTGCTGAATTACTGGAATGCACCATGTAAGACACCTTATTTTAAGATGTAAATAAATATTTAACAGGAGGTAGAGAGACAATGACGAACAAAGAACTTGAGGCGTACAATAAAAACCGGAAAATCTGGCAGATATGTGCAATTACAGATAATTTGGAAGCTACGCTTCAGCAATGGGTGGATCGCTTGAAAATCGGTCCGTGGAAAGTGAGAAGCTTTAACAATGAAAACATGGACTGGATGTATCTGGAACATGGAAAAAGAGGAGGAAAGAAAGTAGAAGAGCCATGGGAAATGCGAATTGCCATAACCATGGTCGGTGATTTTGAAATTGAGGTTATTCAGCCGGTAAAAGGACCGACAATTTATCAGGATTGGTTGGATCGGCATGGCCCAGGGCTTCATCATATTAAAGAAAAGATAGCGGATGAAAAGTTGGAAGATGTTATGTATGAATTTGAAGACAATGGTGTTCCAATCATGTCGACAGGAAAGTTTTTTACCGATATTCATGCCTATATGAATGCAGAACCGTATGTAGGATTTATTTACGAGCTTGGAAACTGCCCGTTTATTGAAGTGCCGGAGGGAATGACTCGTATTTTTCCTTATGAAGATGAAGAATAATAGATTTATGGGATATGGGAGGTTTTACTATGAAAAAAATGTTGAGTGTTTTATTGGCATGCGGCATGCTGGCAGGAATACTAGCCGGATGCAGTTCAGGAAGTAAGGAAACTAAAACAGAAACAACTGCTGAGACAACCGAAGAAACAACTGCAGAAACCAAAACATCAGCGGATTCAGATGAGAAATATACGGTGGCTATCGTTGTAAAGATTACGGGTATTGCATGGTATGACCGTATGCAGGTGGGGATTGATCAGTTTGTTGCTGACACTGGAATGGATGTTTATATTACCGGTGCAGATACAGCGGACCCGGCCGAACAAGTTGCTGTTATTGAAGATTTGATTGCACAGGGCGTAGATGCTATGGTTGTTATTCCGAATTCTACGGAAGCTGTGGAAACGGTTCTTCAGAAGGCAAGGGACAAAGGCATCGTTGTAGTTACTCATGAAGCAACCGATGTTAAAAATGCGGATTATGATTTAGAAGCATTTAATAATGCAGAATATGGACAGCATCTTATGGAACTTCTGGCAGAGATGATGGGCGAAGAAGGAGAATATACGACTTTCCTTGGCGCATTGACAGCCACATCACACAATGAATGGATTGATGCGGAAGTAGCTCTTCAGGAAGAAAAATATCCAAATATGAAAGTAGTTTCCAGTAAGAATGAAACAACTGAAGATTCGGAAGTGGCGTATCAGAAAACTCAGGAAATATTGCGGACATATCCGGATGTGAAAGGTTTCCTCGGATCTGCGATGGCTGATGTTCCGGGTGTGGCAAGAGCAATTGAAGAACAGGGACTTGAAGACAGTACATACGTTGTTGGTACTTGCCTTGTATCTACAGCAGAGCAGTATTTGGAATCTGGTGCGATTGATAAAATTACATTTTGGGATCCGGCAGATGCAGGATATGCGTTGGCTGAACTTTGTGTAAAAGTATTAAATGGTGAAGATATATCTGACGGTGTCAGCTTAACTCCGGATGGATATAAAAATCTTACCGTAAACGGAAATATTATTAATGGTTCCGCATGGATTGATGTGGATAAAGATAATATGAGTGAATATGATTTCTAATCTGGTAAATCCAGGCAGGTCCGGCTGCAGATTTGCCGGACCTGTCAATTCAGGTGTATGAAAAAGTACAGCGGAATGCGTTGAAAGGAAAATTTTTATGAAAAAGGCATTAATTGAATTAAAAGGAATTTCTAAAAATTTTGCCGGTGTCAAAGCACTTCAGAATGTAGATTTAACGATTTACGAAGGAGAAACCCGTTGCCTGGCCGGTGAAAATGGCTGCGGTAAATCAACTCTTATTAAGATTATCGCAGGTGTCTACGTGCCAAATGGCGGAACCATCAGGATTGATGGAAAAGAATTTTCCAGACTGACACCGCAGCAGGCTATTGATGCCGGGATTCAGATTATTTATCAGGATTTTGCTATTTTTCCCAATTTAACAGTGGCAGAGAATATAGCAATGACATCAGAAAGATATGAAAAAAAGAAATTGGTGGACTGGAATTCCATCCGAACAAAGGCCGGGAAAATAATGTCTCTGGTAGGCATTGATATAGATTTGGATGCATGTCTTGGTGATTTGTCTGTCGCGGATAAACAGTTGGTGGCTATTTGCCGGGCCCTGCTTCATGATGCAAGACTGCTGATCATGGATGAACCAACAACGGCACTGACAAAAAAGGAAGTGGCATCTCTATTTAAAATCGTTCGGGAGCTTCAAAAAAAAGGAATATCGATTCTTTTTGTAAGTCACAAGCTTGAAGAGGTTTTTGAAATTGCAGACGAACTGACAATTATCCGGAATGGAAAGAAAGTCATTGACGGGGCCATGAAAGATTTTGACAATGAAAAATTTATTTTTTATATGACCGGACGAAAGCTGGATAATTCCGTATTCCCGGGGCCGGATAAAAAAGAGCATCTTTTACTCGAAGTAAAAAATATATCTTCAAAATCTCTTTTTAAAGATATAAGTTTTGAATTGTATGCCGGAGAGATTATCGGTATTACCGGACTTTTGGGCTCAGGACGTTCTGAACTGGCAAAGGCACTCTTCGGTATGGTGCCTATATACGAAGGTGAACTGTACATAGAAGGAAAGAAAACGGAACTTAAAGGCGTACAGGATGCCATAAAAAATGGTATTGCCTGTGTCCCGGAGGATCGGTTGACGGAAGGACTGTTTATGCCCCATAGTATCGGAAAAAATGTAATGGTTTCATCCTATCGAAAGATGATTGATAAATATGGATTTATCAGCCAGAAAAAGATCGATGAAGAGGTTAACAAATGGATCGATGAATTGAAGATTGTTACACCTTCAGGAGAATTGCCTGTGCAGGCATTATCCGGTGGGAACCAGCAAAAGGTGGTCATTGCGAAATGGATTGAGACCGAACCGAAAATATTGATTTTGAACAGCCCGACAGTTGGTGTCGATGTAGGTTCAAAAGCGGATATCCACGCTTATGCCCGTAAATTGGCCGGACAGGGAATGGGAGTTATCATTATTTCCGATGATATATCGGAGGTGCTTCAGAATTGCAACAGAGTTTTTGTCATGAATCGGGGACGGATGACCCATGCCTGTGAAACACAGAATGTGACAGACAAGCAGTTAAGCGCCATGCTTGTTGAAGGGTAGGTGGAAAAGTGATGAAAAGATTTTATAAAAAAAATAAGCAGGAAACCTATCTGATTTTAACTATTATTTTAATTGCTTTGTTGATTGGCATTAAAAATCCGGTGTTCTTCACGGCCTCGAATCTGGCAGGAATTATACGTAATCTCATAATTGACGGTATGATGGCCTATGCCATTATGCTTGGCATTATTATTGGCGGCATTGACGTTTCCTTTCCGGCTATTGCCGTATGTTCTATGTATATAACCAATCGATTTGCCCAGTCTGTAGATTACAGTGGTCCGGTGATCTTACTATTTATGATGTCCATGGGAATCGGACTGGCCCTGGGATTAATTAATGGTTTTTTGATTACAAGGTTTAAGCTTCCGGCTTTTGTTGTCACATTAGGAACCTCAAGCGCATTTTATGGCCTTTTGATTTCTGTCCTTGGGGGTTCACAGGTAAATCGACTTGTGGATCCTTTAGAGAAAGTTTCAAAATTCCGGTTGTGGGTGGTAACATCCGGTGCCTCGCAAACGATTATACCGATAACATTCATTTTTATGCTGGTCATCATGTTTCTCACCTGGTTTATATTGAACAAAACGATGTTGGGACGAATGATTTATGCCATTGGCGGTGACAGAATAGCTGCTGAGCGCGTAGGTTTCCCGGTGAATAAAATTATTATATTTGTTTATGCTTACATAGGTTTGGTGTCAGGACTGGCTGGCCTTTCTCATTCCATTCAAACACGCTGTTGTATTCCTACGGACTTAATGGGCGGTGAAATGACAATTATTGCAATGGTCGTCCTTGGTGGTACTAAAATCAGTGGAGGACGGGGGACGGTACTTGGTACATTTCTGGGATTGTTTTTGATCACTATGGTTAAGAGTTGTCTCATTTTGGTAGGTATTCCGTCAACGTGGCAGACACTGGTAATCGGAATTGTCATTGTGATCGGTACAGGAATATCGTCCTACCAGGTTTTAAAAGATCAGAGAAAGATAGCTCCGGTATTGGAAAATGACGAATAAGGGGGACAAATCATAATGGTAAAAAAGACAAAGTTCAAAAAGATAATTAATGAAAATTCTGAGATATTTCGTCTGCTGGTCATAATGGTTGTTGTTTTCTTTGTAATCTTATTTGTCATTCCGAATAAATCCACGCTGCTGAGCATGTCCATGTTGAGTTCGATGATGACCCAGATGCCGGAAATCGGCATATTTGCAACGGCAGTTACTTTTGCCATGCTCCTTGGGGGTATTGATTTATCGGTTGTCGGTATTGGTAATCTTTGCGGAATTATTTCATCGATACTGGTTTTGAGACTTGCAGATTCTATGGGAGGCACAGCGGCTGTACTTGTATCTTATGTCGTTGTTTTGATCATAGGTGCATTGTGCGGCGTGCTTAATGGAGCAATCGTCCATTATCTTGGCGTCCCGGCGATGCTGGCGACTTTGGGAAGTATGCAGATTTTTCAGGGTATAGCGATTATCATTACCAACGGTTCGGCAGTTACCGGTATGGACAGTGCTTATGGTGTTTTAGGGAATGCTCAGGTGTTGGGAATTCCGTTGATAATGATCTTGTTCTTGATCATTATCCTGTTGATGAGTGTATTATTACAGAAACGAAAGTTTGGCATGGATGTGTATATGCTTGGTACGAACAGTAAGGCATCGTTATTTTCAGGAATTCATAACGGACGGGTGACCATTTTAACCTTTGTTATCAGCGGCATGCTTTCGGCTGTGGCCGGCATTATTGTGTGTTCCAGAGCCATGTCGGCAAAGGCAGATTACGGTTCATCCTATATTTTGCAATGTCTCCTCGTTGCCATTCTTGGCGGCATCAGTCCTTTTGGAGGAAAAGGGAAGGTTGTTGGTATTGTTTTATCCATTATCACATTACAGATTCTTTCCAGTGGATTTAATATATTAAGATTCAGTAGTTATCAGAAAACATTTATTTGGGGATTTGTTTTAATCCTTGTAATGATTATTAATTATCTTGCAGACCATAAAAAATAATAAATACATAATTAAGAAAGGTGGTTACATTATGGCAGACATGGATGGTATCAAAACAAATAATCATGAGGGCATTGATCCTTCGAAAAATTTTCACACGGACACAGCCCCTGGAAAAACGAATTATCACATTAAAGGAATGGACAACATGAGTTGGGGAATGAAGGATCGTATGTCCCGGATTTTTAATCCCAAAAGCGGCAATGCCTTAATTCTTGCAGTGGATCATGGTTATATTTCAGGAGCAACTAAAGGATTGGAACGGTTAGACATTCTGCTTCCGGAGCTTCAGGAAGATATTGATGTCGTTATGGCAACACGAGGAGCAATTCGGACATGCCTGCCTCCAATGTTCAATAAACCAATTGCCCTTAGATGTTCGGCGGGCAGCACGGTGCTTTCAGAAGATGTTACATCTGAAACAATCGGTGTGGATATTGAAGATGTTATTCGAATGAATGCGTCGGCGATGGCCGTACAGACTTTCCTTGGAACGGAAGATGAAAAAGAGACGATTACAAATCTTTGCCGTACAATTGACCTTGGTGTTAAATATGGAATTCCTACGCTTGGGGTTGTGGCTGTCGGTAAGCAAATGGCCAGAAGCCCTCAGTTCTTTTCACTGGCTACACGCGTGCTGGCTGAATTAGGCGCACAGATTGTAAAAACCTATTACTGTGAAGATTTTGAAAAAGTAACATCCGGTTGTCCAGTGCCAATCGTGGTTGCTGGAGGAAAACAGCTGCCGCCAAAAGAAGCACTTACTCTGGCTTACAGAGCAATCAGTGAAGGTGCACGCGGCGTGGATATGGGAAGAAATATTTTCCAGGCAGAAGATCCGAAGGCTATGGCAAAGGCTGTTGCTAAAGTTATTCATGAAAATTATACGGATAATGAAGCCTACGAATTTTATCTGGATACGAAGGTAAAATAATATGTATGATGCAGTAGCTATTGGTGAATTATTGGTTGACTTTATTCTGGAAGAAACAGATGCATCCGGTCCGGCGGTCTATAGTGCAAATCCGGGTGGTGCACCCTGTAATCTGCTGGCAATGATGGGTAAAATGGGAAAGAAAACAGCCTTTATCGGAAAAGTGGGAAATGATTCTCTTGGTTTAATGCTCCGGAATGCTTTAATGTCGGCTCAGATCAGCGTGGAAAATCTTTGCTTTGATGATAAGGTGCCGACAACGCTTGCTTTTGTTTCAAAAACACCAGAAGGTGATCGATGTTTTTCTTTTTACAGAAATCCGGGAGCAGATATGATGCTTGAATTTTCTGATGTACATCAGTCGCTGCTTAAAAATACAAGGTTGTTTCATTTTGGCACATTGTCGATGACTCATGAAAAGAATCGAAAGGCGACAAAGATGGCCGTATCTATAGCAAAGGCGAACGGTGCACAGATTAGTTTTGATCCAAATATCCGGGAAAATCTATGGGATTCAGAGGAATTGCTCTGGAGGCAGATTACCTATGGACTTCAAATGTGTGATATTTTAAAAATATCGGACTCGGAACTCCGGTGGATTACGGGGGAAAAGGATTTGGAACTGGGAATTTTAAAACTCAGGACAATCTATTCAATTCCATTGATATTTCTGACAATGGGAATCAAAGGAAGCCGATGTTATTATAAAAAAGAGTCGATTGAAGTGGCAGCCTGTCATCAATGGGAAACAATTGAGACAACTGGCGCTGGAGATACCTTTTTTGGAATCGCACTGAGTAAAGTTCTGGATATCGGCATGGAAAATCTGAATCGGGATATCCTGAAAAACATTTTAGAATATGCCAATGTGGGGGCGGCTATAATAACATCCAGAAAAGGTGCGATGACAGTGATGCCAGAACAGAGTGAAATTGAAGCCTGCATGAACATGAAATAGAAGATTTTTCATTTTTTAATTCTCCTTTTTATATAACGGACATTGCCTGGATGCAGTGTCCGTTTTTATATAAAGGGGAATGGGAAGGAGGTTCAATGTCCGAATATTTATTGGGTATCGATGGGGGAAACACAAGTATAAAAATAGTTTTATTTGATCGTTCTGGATGTAAAATCGGGATGGAAACCTGTCCAAGTGTTCATCTGGAACCGGCAGGTACAGGGTTTGAAGAATATGATGCTGAAGATTTATGGAGAAGGATAAGTCAGAGTATACGAAGACTTTTGACATCTTCAGCTATTCCGGCAGAACAGATACGGGGGATTGGTATTTCAACCTACGGGAATGGCATTATCTTTCTGGGCGAAAATGGGCAGTTGATCGCACCGGGAATTTATTCGAATGATTATCGGGCAAATCTTTTGGCAGATGAGCTTAAAAACAGTGATATTGGTCCGGTGATCCAACGTATGACCGGGGGAGATCTGTGGGGAGGACAGCCTGCCATATTGCTTCGATGGTATAAAACATATCGTCAGGAAATTTATAAGAATATAAGACATATTCTTTTGTTTGGCGGTTATATTGTATATCGTTTGACAGGATGCTGTATCGGAAATAAAAATAGTATGGGCGGTTCGGCTCTTCTGGATATGCAGACAGGAGATTACTCGGAAAAGCTGATGCGTATGTATGGAATTGAAGAAATGTTTGGATGTCTTCCTGGGTTAAAGGAAAGAGGCAGTGATATTGTTGGTGGCGTCAGTAAAGCTGCTTCGGTGGAAACCGGTCTGTGTGAAGGAACGCCGGTGACCGCCGGAATGATGGACAATATGGCCTGTTTTGTTGGAAGCGGTGCGGATGCATCAGGAACTATAAATATGATTGCCGGCAGTTGGTGTGTGAATCAGATGACTTCAGAAAACATTCTTCCCGGCGCCTCAGCGAATATGTTTTATATTGATCCGGGAAAATATTTGAATTGTTCATGGAGCGGAGCTTCGGCCAATAACCTGGAATGGTTGTATAAGACCTGTGGAAATTCCATTATGGGGCGCGGTACTTATGAAGCGTCAGATTTGTATCAGAAGGTGAATCATATAATATCAAAAGATGTGTTTTCACCTGAGCTTTATTATCTTCCATTTGTTGCACAGCCAAGCATTCATCCCAATGCGAAGGCCGGATTTGTGGGAATAGATTTGAATACAACGATAGAAGATATGATAGCTTCTGTCGCTGAGGGAATTGTGTTCATACATAAATATCATATGGATTATTTTAAAAAAGCCGGATTTCGGATTGAGAAGGTAAGGTTGACCGGAGGAATCGGTAAAAGTCCTGCGTGGGTCGAGTTATTTGCCCGCATTTTGGAAGTGCCTGTAGAGATTGTAGCATGTGATGAAACCGGAGCCCATGGGGCTGCGATAGCTGCCGGTGTCGGAGCTGGAGTGTATACATCTTATTCACAGGCCTTCGATGAATGTATACATATAGCGGATATTCATCAGCCGGGAAGCGGGTCATATGATATTGAACGGAGAAATAAATATGAGAAATGGGTGGAATTAACAGATGTATTGACAACATTTTGGAACAGATAACAGAATAGAAAAAGTATTCTCCGAAAGGCACCGTTTCAAGGTGTTCAAGGAGAATACTTTTTTTGTATTATTCAGCCAAATTAAATAAATCCTGGTAGAATGTCGGATAGGAAATATTGACACAATCGCTGCCAATGATTTCTGTTTCGCCATCGCTGGCCAGAGCAGCTACAGCAAAGGACATGGCGATTCGGTGGTCCAGATGGCTTTGAATCCGGGCACCGTGAGGTGTGCTGCCACCGTTGATGATCATGCCGTCGGCCGTCGGGGTGATGTCCACGCCCATGGCGCTGAGGTTTTCAGCCATGACAGCGATACGGTCAGATTCTTTAACCTTCAGCTCGGCGGCATCCCGGATGATGGTTTGACCTTCAGCAAAAGCAGCCATGACAGCGATAATCGGCAGTTCATCGATAAGGGTCGGAATTATATCACCTTCGACGATAGTTCCATGCAGTGAGGAATGGCGGACAACAATGTCGGCTACCGGCTCACCGCAGACATCCCGAACGTTTTCAAGAGAAATATTTCCGCCCATCGCCTGACATATTTTGACCATACCGTCTCGTGTCGGATTGATGCCAACATTTTCAATATAAATTTCTGAGCCGGGAATGATAAGACCGGCAGCCATAAAGTAGGCGGCGGAAGAAATATCTCCGGGAACAATGATGTTCTGGGCTTCCAGCCGTTTGACCGGATGAAGCGTGGCTGTCGTTCCTTCGGAACGAATATCACCGCCGCAGGCGCCAAGCATCAGTTCTGTATGATTTCTTGAAAGGACCGGTTCAGTTACACTTGTCTCTCCATCGGCGTAAAGGCCTGCCAGAAGAATGGCAGATTTTACCTGGGCAGAGGATACCGGCGAATCGTAGTGGATGCCGTGAAGCTTTTGTCCGGTGATTTTTAACGGAGCGCAATCATTGCCCCGGATGCTTTCAATGGAGGCGCCCATCATGGAAAGGGGCGCCATAATCCGACGCATCGGGCGGGACTGAATCGAGGCATCGCCATTGACGATGCAATCAAAATTTTGTCCGGCGAGGATACCCGACATGAGTCGGGTTGTTGTTCCGCTGTTTCCTGTGTCGAGGGTGTTTTCCGGATGTTTTAATCCGTGAAGCCCCTGTCCGTGGATGCGGACGATATCTCCATTGTTTTCAATATAAATGCCCATTTGCCGAAAGCATGCGATGGAAGAGAGGCAGTCTGCTCCCTGAAGAAAATTGTGAACTTCCGTTGTGCCTTCGGCGATGGAGCCGAGCATGATACTGCGGTGAGAAATGGATTTGTCTCCGGGAACCGAAACCGTTCCCTTTAATCCATTGATTCGTTTTATTTTCATAGTTATATCTCCTGTATATTATTTGCGCAGATGAATGACGTAGTGGAAACGGTTTAAAAGCTCCGTTGCTTTTTCAGCAGATTCTCCATCATAAAATTCAATGTGGAGCACGCCTTCCTGAAATTCCCGGTTATGAACAATGCCGATGTTTCGAATGCTGATTCCGTTTGTTGCCAGAATCGTCGCAATCGTGGCGATAGCGCCGGATTCGTCGACCAAATCCACAAAAATTTCATAGGTCGGCGGAAGAAGACTTTTTGCTCGGCTCTGGGGAATATCATCTCTGTATTCTTTTGCGGATGCAAAAGTATCCAGGAGCTTCTCGGCGTTGTTCTCCTGAATCGCCTCTCCGATTTCTTCCATCCGGTCTATGTAAAGGTGCAGCATATTCAGAATCTGTGCCTGGTTTTCGGCACAGATTTGCTGCCACATTTCCGGTGATGAGGAAGCGATTCGGGTAATGTCTTTAAATCCTCCGGCGGCCAGCATACGCATCATGCCATCCGGGTTATCCGAATCTTTGACCAGATTGACAAGGGTATAGGCGATAATATGAGGCAGATGAGAAATAGCAGCAGTGACCCGGTCATGTTCATGGTAATTCAGGGTCACAGGAATCGCGTTAATATCCTTTGCAATGCGGACCATTTCAGAAATCATCTCATCGGTGGTTCCTTCCCCCGGTGTTAAAATGTAATAGGCATTTTCAAGCAGATGTACTTTGGCGCTGCTGTATTTTGTTTTTTCCGAACCGGCCATCGGATGTCCGCCGATAAAATGTTCGGTCATACCCAGTCTGGCAACAGCTTCATGAATGGTCGTTTTCACGCTGCCCACATCGGTCAGGATACAGTCCGGCTTGATGATTGGTTTTAATTGTTCCAGACAGCGGATATTTACGCTGACCGGTGCGCACAAAAAGATAATATCACATTCGGAAAATCCCGGGCCGATGGTATCCATGGCCTGATTAATCGTTCCGTCGGCCATAGCTTCAATCAGGCTGTCCTTGCTTCGGTTATAAGCGATTAAAGTCAGGTCCGGGTGTTTTGCACGCAGAGCCTTGGCGATGGAACCGCCGATTAAGCCAAGTCCGATAAATCCGATAGTTTGTTTACTCATTGCAATGTCCTCCTGAAATCTTCGTTATAATGTTGGGACAGAGTTTTGAAAGCGCTTTCGTTTGGCTCGTGCCTTTGCGGATACTGCAAGTACTCTCGCCTGACTCATGTCTTCGCACAAAAAAAGCTTCCGTCCCCGCTGTAAAGGACGAAAGCGAAACCTTCCGTGGTACCACCTTTATTCATCTGTACATCACTGTACAAATCTTATAGAGTACGTCAGTCGTACTGATTATACTCCGGCAATATAACGGTTGCAACCGGCACAGCCTACTGCCAACGGGTTCAGCCTGCAGCTCAGGGATGTATTCAGAAATCTGTTTTATGCACCTCTCATCAACCGGTAACTTTCTGTATAAACTAAAGAATTCTTACTCGTTCCCATCATAGCTTTTTTCGTTAGTCCTAATGATAGCATCATTGAAAAAAAAAATCAAGCTTTTTTTCTACAGAACCTTTTTCGAAAGAAAATTGAGAAAAAACAGGAAAAAGTTGTCTAATTTCTATAAAACTCTTGAAGATAGACAGATTTTTTAGTAAAATATATCCATAGTAGTTAAAAACGTATTGGAGGAATAGGACATGAAGGTTTATAAAACACAGGACATACGTAACGTTGCGATTTTAGGCCACGGCGGCTGCGGAAAAACATCGCTTGTAGAAGCAATGGCGCATGTCACAGGAGTTACAACACGTCAGGGACGCATTGAGGATGGAAATACCATCAGCGATTATGATAAAGAAGAAATCCGTCGTAAATTCTCAATCAGCACATCTGTTGTACCGATTGAATGGAAATTCTGGAAGATTAACCTTTTAGATACACCGGGATACTTGGATTTTGCCGGAGAAGTAGATGAAGCTTTGGCAGCGGCTGACGGCGCAATCATCGTGATTAATGGTAAAGCCGGTGTGGAAGCCGGTACGGAGAAAGCATGGGCTTACTGTGAAAAATATGGTATTCCGAGAGTTTTCTTTGTAACAAACATGGATGATGAACATGCGGATTACATGAAGGTTGTTGAGCAGCTTCGTGAACTTTATGGCAAGCGAATTGCACCATTCCATCTGCCGATTCGTGAAGACCACAAATTTACCGGTGTTGTCAATGTGGTTACTTTAAAAGGACGTCGTTTTACCGGCGGCGGAAAATGGGAAGAGAGAGATGTTCCGGACGATGTACAGGATGACCTTGAACCATGCCGTGAAGCATTGATGGAAGCTGTTGCTGAAACAAGCGAAGAATATATGGAACGCTATTTTGATGGCGACGAATTTACGGTAGATGAGATTATTGATGCTCTTCGTATGAATGTTAATGAAGGTTCTGTTGTTCCGGTACAGTGCGGTTCCGGCACACTGGCTTATGGTATCGAAGGCTTGATTGAAACATGTGTCGAATTCCTTCCTTCGCCAATCCGTGATAACATTAAGATTTTTGGTAAAGACCCTCGGACAGATAAAGAATATAACGTGGATTATGACTCACGTCGTCCATTCTCCGCTTATGTATTTAAGACCATCGTTGATCCGTTCATCGGCCGTTATTCATTAATTAAGGTTTGCTCCGGTGAATTGAAATCCGATTCTGTTATCTACAATTATGAAAAAGAGACAGAAGAAAAGCTTTCCAGGATTTACATTTTAAGAGGTAAGGAAGCTATCGAAATGCCCGAATTAAAAGCCGGTGATATCGGAGCCATTGCTAAATTATCCAATACGGCTACCGGCGATACATTATCCTTAAAGGCTGACCCGTTGGTATTTGAGAAATTTGAAGTGGAATCTCCATATACATATATGCGTTATGAAGCTGAGAATAAAGGCGATGAAGATAAAGTTTCCCAGGCTCTTCAGAAGATGATGGAAGAAGATTTGACGCTGAGAGCTTTCAATGACAAAGAAAACCGTCAGTCCCTCCTTTATGGTATGGGCGACCAGCATCTGGACGTTGTTGTAAGCAAACTGGAAGCAAAATATAAAGTTAAGATTAACCTTTCCAAACCGAGAGTTCCGTATCGCGAGACGATTCGCAAGAAAGTTTCCGTACGTGAAAAATATAAAAAACAGTCCGGCGGACATGGCCAGTATGGGGATGTTGCTATGGAATTTGAGCCATCCGGCGATTTGGAGACACCATATGTATTTGCAGAGCGGGTTGTCGGCGGCGCCGTACCAAAGAACTACTTCCCGGCTGTTGAAAAAGGTATCCAGGATTCCGTTCTTAAAGGACCTATGGCCGGATATCCGGTTGTCGGCGTAAAAGCCACATTGTTCGATGGTTCCTACCATCCGGTAGACTCTTCTGAAATGGCATTTAAGACCGCAGCACGTCAGGCCTTCAAGAGCGCATTTATGCAGGCAAATCCTGTTATCCTTGAGCCAATCGTTTCCTTAAGTGTTATCGTTCCGGACAGCTATACCGGCGATATCATGGGCGACTTGAATAAGAAACGCGGCCGTGTACTTGGTATGAATCCAACCGAAGGCGGAAAGACAGAAATCGTTGCAGATATTCCGTTATCTGAACTTTATGGATATTCTACAAACCTTCGTTCCATGACTGGTGGACGGGGAAGCTATGCATACTCCTTCAGCAGATATGAACAGGCTCCGGGCGATGTTCAGGAGAAAGTTATTGCAGATAATGCGAAAGCAGAACAGTAATTGAATATAGCCATCCGGGCATCCCGCATGTCAGATGCTGCGCATGGGCGTGCTCCGACAAGCTCCGCACGATATAGAATCCAATTCTTTAAAAGACAGTCAGCCTGTAAAATAAACAGGCTGGCTGTTTTTAGGTTTCATATACTAAGTAAGAAAAAGGTAAGAAATAGTCTATTGTTATTCATATTTATTCATGTTATCGTAAAAACATAAAGAATTTTGTTAAAGGAGAAAATAATGGAACTGGTTATACACGACATTAAAAAGAATTTTGGTGAAAAGACGGTCTTAAAGGGGATTTCGTTTCAGGCCGTTGGAGGCAGGGCCTTTGGATTACTTGGACGTAACGGCGCCGGAAAAACAACAACGCTCCGTATTCTGATGAATGTATTTCCGGCAGATGGCGGAGAAATTCTGCTTGATGGTCAGCCGGTGGATTATGACAAGGTGCATATTGGTTATCTTCCGGAGGAGAGGGGCCTGTATCCGAAGAAGAAAATTATCGACCAGTTGATTTATTTTGCCCAATTAAAGGGCATGGGTAAGAAAGAGGCGGTGAGGGCTGTGGATTACTGGCTGGAGCATCTCGGAATGGCGGAATACAGAAATAAGCGGCTGGATACGCTCTCCAAGGGAAATCAGCAGAAAATCCAGCTCATCACGGCATTGGTCCATGACCCGCAGATTGTCATTTTGGATGAGCCTTTTTCAGGGCTGGACCCGGTGAACGCCATGCTTTTGAAGGATGTGGTCAAAGAAGAAATTGCCAAAGGGAAGA
>CABRLU010000024.1 GCA_902471845.1 uncultured Lachnospiraceae bacterium
GAAAGCAATTTGGTAAATAGTCAAGAATTATTTTAAAAAGATTTTATGCGAAAAGGGTAACGTTAATAAACCTGTGACTTACAACGAGTTTCACAAGCAAGAAATGCGATATGGATTACCTACTCTTTTCCGGAGAGTAGAGTTGGCTCTTGTCCAGCAGACCATAGAGCAGACGTATAAATTTACGGGAAGTCAACGCGAGTGCTCGTTTATGCTGATGGTTTCTTGTTTCAGCATATTTCTTTTGATAGAAGCGTTCATACTCAGGACAGTGCCTTATGACACTTCCAGTTGCTTCTATAATGTAATAGCGCAGATAACTATTGCCAGATTTACTCATACGTTTGTCTTCGGCTTCAAAATCGCCGGAATCATTATCATTCCAGACAATGCCGCAATACTTTGCGAGAGCATTGGCATTTTGAAAAGCCCTGACAGAACCGATTTCAGCAAGAATTCCGGCAGAGTAAACCTTTCCAATTCCAGGGATGGAATTCAGCACAGTATATTCCTCGGGATTTAACCCTTGCACTGTTTGAAGGATGGCTTTATCGATTGCTTTTAGTTCCTTTTCAAAAGAGCTGATACAGTTAAAGGAAGATGCGATCGAAATCGTAAGCGGTTCATAAAGACATTTATCAAGTCTGTATGAATTGCGGGCTGCAGCTTGTACTATTTTAGCCGTTTCTTCCGGTTCAGCAATACGGCCTCTGCTTTTCGTATTAATAAAAGCAACGAGATCTTCGACAGAAGAATTTACAATATCTTCATTTGTCGTAAATTCGGTAAGGATTGCTTCGGCTGTAGCACTGTATTTATTTGAAAAAGGATGTTCGCCATCACGTAATAAAGCGTACTCACTGAATTTCAGAAAGATGTTATTTAACATATACGTTTTCTCTCTGGCGATACATTCAGTGATGTGCATGCGGTGTCTTGTAAGCCTCTGTAAAGCAAGGTATTGGGAACCACGCCATGGCTTAATGCTGATGCGCCCGACACGGGCAAAATCAGCAATCACAAAAGAATCAATGCCATCGTTCTTTCCAATGTCGTTGAAGGATTTTTTATAATTTTTCACTTCTTTTGGATTGAGACAGTAAACACGGACAGAGAATGGAGCCAATAAATCACTGGCAGAAAGATAATTAGCCAGATGGACTCCATAGAATCCTGTGGATTCCATTGCAATGACAACGTATTTAAACTGATGATTTTCTTTGAGAACATCAACGATCATACTTTCAAGAAGAACTGCACCTTCCTGAGTATTTTGAACAGGCTTCATTTTTATGAAAAAGTCCTGATTAAAATCAAGTGCAGAAATAACATGAATGCGGGATGCAATGTCAATCCCAACAAAAAGCGTTGAGAGGTAATCGATTTTTTCTTTCACGGATCGTCACCACCTTTCATCGTAGAATAAAAGAATGTAATCATGGCTTATCCCAGATCACTACGCCCCCCTAAACCTCGCGTTATGAGCATTCACCGGTAAGAAATACCCTGCTGGTGGCTAGATACCGGGATGCAGCATTTGTGTAATAAGTCTTAGCGTAGCGTTAGGGCTGCAGGCTTTCTTGGCAATAACAAAATGTTTTGCAGGGGTGAAGAAGCAGTGACCACAGCTACAGTTCTTATGAACTTAAGTATAGCATCTGGGAGCATGACTATAAAGTAACTTATTAACTAAAAGACAGAGAAAAGATGAACCAGCATTGGTGAAGAAGAATCTTCGGAAAAGATGTTTAGAAGTATCCATCTGTCTTATCAAAAAAAGAATAACTCTGTAAGCTTTTTTCTTGCTTACAAACTTATTATACGAGGGGTGAACTGAATGTGTGAATTGTTCGGAGTTTGTGCAAAGAAATCCGGGAGAATGAATGAATATCTGAAAGCATTTTACAGCCACAGTAATAAACATCCCCATGGATGGGGACTGGCGCTGCTCGAAGGAAATGAGGTATCCATTGAAAAAGAACCGGCCCAGGCTTCAAAAAGCTGTTATCTGAAGGAAAGGCTTACTTCAACCATAGACAGCCGGGTGATTCTGGCCCATATTCGCTATGCCACCATTGGCAATGTGGAATACTCGAACTGTCATCCATATACAATGAAGGATGATTCGGGCAGACGATGGACCCAGGTGCATAACGGGACAATTTTTGACTATCGCCCCCTTGAAAAGTTTACGCAATATCAGTCCGGCGATACGGACAGTGAGCGCATATTACTTTACCTGGTTCAAGAAATCAATCAGGCGCAGGCACTTCGAAGAAAACCGTTGAGCGGGGAGGAGCGTTTCTGGCTTTTAGATGATATTCTGGTATCCATGTCCAAAGGCAATAAACTGAATCTGCTCATTTATGACGGAGAATACATGTATGTGCATACAAATTATGCAGATTCGCTCTATTATAAAGAAATCGATGGCGGTCAGATTTTTGCGACGGTTCCCCTCGACAGAGAGGAATGGAAACCGGTGCCCTTTACGACACTGCTGGCCTATAAGGACGGCAAGCTGGCTTTTCGGGGAACAGATCACGGCAATGTCTATGTGGACAGTGAAGAAAATATGAAATATCTGTATCAGATATTCTCAAACTTGTAAGGAGGAAAGCCAAATGAAAAATCCATTGCGCTATCAAATGTCTGAATATGATTGCGGGCCGACGACCATGCTGAATGCAATAAGCTATCTGTTTCCACGAGAAATAATATCTCCGGAGGTTATACGTAATATTATGCTGTACAGTCTGGACAGCTATGGCAGTGAGGGCGTTATGGGAAAGCGGGGCACTTCCAGTGCGGCTATGATGTTTTTGTGTAACTGGCTGAACGGTTATGGTAAAATCGGCGATTTGCATGTATCCGGTCGGTATCTTTCCGGTAAAAGTGTTTATCTGGGAGAGGGCGGTTATATAAACGATGCATTGCACCGGGGAGGCGTTGTTGTACTGCGGCTGCTTTTTGACGGCGGCCACTACGTGCTTCTGACCGGAGAGCGGGATGGAAAAATATTCATGTTTGACCCCTATTACCAGGAAGGGGCCTTCGAGCAGGAGGATATCATTGTTACAGAAAATGAGCCGTTTTCTTATAACCGGATTGTACCGGAGGGCTATTTTAACAGGGAGGAAGACGGTATCTATTCCCTGGGGCCTTATGAAGACCGGGAAGCTGTCCTGCTATTTAATGAGGACACACGGATGACTTCGGACGGGACTATCGAGTATTTTATATAGAGTAAAATTTTGAAAATAGACGGAACGGCCTTTACAACGAATGCTGGAACTGGCAAAATAGAAGTAGTTTTAGTGGAGGATAAATAAGAATTTCGTATGGACATTGTGGCAAAATTGATTGAAAATCATGAACTTTCGAGGGAAGAATATATAGAACTTTTAACGGACTGGGAAAATCCGGAGGTGTCACAGGTACTGACGGAAGCCGCTGTCCGGCTTCGGAAACAGTATTATGGGGATAAGGTGTATACCCGGGGACTGATTGAATTTACAAATTATTGTAAAAATGACTGCTATTACTGCGGCATTCGCCGGGGAAACAGCCATGCCAAAAGATATCGGCTGAGCAGGGAGGAAATTCTCAACTGCTGCGAAAACGGTTATGCCCTGGGATTTCGAACTTTTGTACTTCAGGGCGGCGAGGACCCTTATTATACGGATGAGCGGATGGCAGATATTGTCCGTTCGATTCGTTCGGGCTATCCGGACTGTGCCATTACTCTGTCCATAGGTGAAAAATCCTATGAAAGCTATAAATTGTTTAAAGAAGCAGGAGCGAATCGATATCTGCTTCGTCACGAAACGGCCAGCGAAGAACTTTATCGACGGCTTCATCCGGAGGAAATGCTTCTTTCCCATCGAAAGCAGTGCTTATATGATTTAAAAGCTCTTGGATATCAGGTGGGCGCCGGATTTATGGTCGGTTCACCGGGACAAAAGATGGAACATTTGGCCGAGGATCTGATTTTCCTAAAGGAACTTCAACCTCAGATGGTGGGCATCGGCCCGTTTATTCCGCACCATGAAACCCGGTTTGCAAATGAGACGGCGGGAAGTGTAGATCTGACATTGTTTCTTTTATCCGTTATCCGCATTCTGCTTCCAAAGGTTTTACTTCCGGCCACCACAGCTCTCGGAACGATGGATCCGTTGGGACGCGAAAAAGGCCTGGCGGCCGGAGCCAATGTGGTCATGCCGAATCTGTCTCCGGTGAAAAACCGGAAACAGTATGATTTATACGATAATAAAATCTGCACTGGTGAAGAGGCAGCAGAATGTCGGGGCTGTCTGGAACGCAGAGTCCTGTCAACGGGATATCGTCTTGTGGCCGAGCGGGGCGATGCTCTGGTGTAGGAAAAACCTATCTGGTTATTACAAATGTATTGAATTAGAAATGATTTAAAAACTTATCATTGACAATATTTTTTTAGTGAATTATAATAAAAACAATTAAAAACCGATGAACAAGAGTAGTAACCTTGATGATGTATTCCCAGAGAGTTGCGGACAGGTGGAACCGCGATATACCAGTGAAGGTGAATGGACTTGGGAGGGCAAACCGAAGTCGGCAAAGGCGATTGTAGGGGCGACGGAATCCAACCGTTATTGTGGAACATGTATGATTGTACATGGCTGAGAGCATTCTGAAACAGAATGAATATAGGTGGCACCGCAGGAGAATTTACCTGTCCTATTGTATTATAGGACAGGTTTTTTTTATCCTATAGGAAACTCCATTCCCTATAGGATAACCCTCCGGGGAGATGCACACTCGTGGGCGAAGTATGGTGTCGCTAAAGCGACCGCACTCGGTGCAGCAAAGTGTCCAGCCCCTCAAGATTGAGGGGTTAGTGGAGTTGATGTGGGCTTGCCCACTTTGTTTTTAAGAAAGGAAGGTAAAAAGATGACAGACACACAGAAAATCCCTTATAAAATTTATCTCGAAGAAAATGAGATGCCAAAGCAGTGGTATAATGTTCGCGCGGATATGAAGAACAAACCGGCACCTCTTTTAAATCCGGGTACGTTACAGCCGATGACGGCAGAAGAGTTGGGAGGCGTATTCTGCGAAGAACTGGTGAAACAGGAGCTTGATGACACAACGGCTTATTTTGATATTCCGCAGGAAATTTTGGACTTCTATAAAATGTATCGTCCGTCACCGCTGGTTCGGGCTTATTGTCTGGAAAAGGCATTGGATACTCCGGCTAAAATTTATTACAAATTTGAAGGAAATAATACTTCCGGAAGTCATAAATTAAATTCGGCTATTGCCCAGGCTTATTATGCAAAGCAGCAGGGATTAAAAGGTGTGACGACAGAGACCGGAGCAGGACAGTGGGGAACAGCTCTCTCCATGGCCTGTGCTTATCTTGGACTGGACTGTAAAGTTTATATGGTAAAATGCTCCTATGAGCAGAAACCGTTCCGTCGCGAAGTAATGCGGACATATGGCGCCAATGTTACACCGTCACCGTCGGAGACGACCAATGTGGGCCGTAAGATTCTGGAAGAACATCCAGGCACTACAGGAAGCCTTGGCTGTGCCATTTCCGAAGCAGTTGAAGATGCGACAAGCCATGAAGGATATCGTTATGTACTCGGTTCTGTTTTGAATCAGGTACTTCTTCATCAGTCTATTATCGGCCTGGAAACAAAGGCAGCTCTGGACAAATATAATATTCAGCCGGATATTATCATCGGCTGCGCCGGCGGCGGTTCCAACCTGGGAGGTCTGATTTCTCCATTCATGGGCGAGAAACTCAGAGGTGAAAAGGACTATCGATTTATTGCCGTAGAACCAGCCAGCTGTCCAAGCTTTACACGGGGTAAATTTGCGTACGACTTCTGTGATACGGGAATGGTTTGCCCGCTGGCTAAGATGTACACTTTGGGAAGCGGCTTTATCCCATCTGCAAATCATGCCGGAGGTTTGAGATATCATGGTATGAGCTCGATTCTTTCCCAGTTATATCATGATCAGCTTATGGAAGCTGTATCTGTTGAGCAGACTTCGGTATTTGAAGCGGCAACAAAATTTGCACGTATTGAAGGCATCCTTCCGGCACCGGAGAGCAGTCATGCCATCAAAGTAGCTATGGATGAGGCTATGAAGTGTAAAGAGACCGGCGAAGAAAAGACCATTGTCTTCGGTCTTACAGGAACCGGATATTTTGATCTGGTTGCCTATGAAAAATTCAACAACGGTGAAATGAGCGACTATATCCCAACGGATGAAGATCTGGCCGTAGGTTTTGCCGGACTTCCAAAAGTAGACTAAAATAAATTCAGAATATAGGTACAAAAACTTGCATAAATTCCAAAAACAAGGTAAAATAGTACCATGATATTCATGGAGTAAACAGAGCGGAAATATCTCTGGCAAAAGTGCCGGAATATATTTCCGCTTTTTTTAAAAAAACAGGTTTGTGAGGCACTAAAAGGCTATGAGTGAAGAATCAACTATTTTAAGTGTCGGAATTGATATCGGCACCTCCACAACCCAGGTGATTTTCAGCCGGCTGACATTTAAAAATTCGGCCGGATATTTTGCTGTGCCTCATATTGCTATTGTGGATAAGGAAGTTGTCTATAAAAGCGACATCCATATGACACCCTTGCAGAACCGGGTAATGATTGACGGTGAGAAGGTGCGGGCCATTGTGGCCGAAGAGTTCCGAAAATCAGGTTATACACCGGCGGATACCCAGACGGGAGCGGTTATTATCACCGGAGAGTCGGCCAGAAAAGAAAATTCGGAGATTGTGCTTCGGGAGCTCAGTGATTTTGCCGGAGAGTTTGTTGTTTCCACGGCGGGGCCGGATTTGGAGGCCATTATTGCCGGAAAGGGCAGCGGCGCCCGACAGTATTCCATCGATAATCAATGTACGGTGGCTAATCTGGACATCGGCGGCGGCACGACCAACGTGGTGCTTTTTGATTCGGGTGAAGTCATTGCCAAAGGCTGTGTGGATATCGGCGGACGCCTGGTGAAGGTAACCTCCGATGGCCGGATGGAATATATCAGTGACAGTGTGTTGAAAATGATAGAGACGGATGGACTGTCCTTAAATATCGGCGATGAAGCACAGTATACAAAGATTTACCGGATTGGTGAAATCATGGCAGACCTTTTGTATCGATGGTTATGCCGGGAGGATGACCGGCTGCTGGCGGCGATTACCACGCCGGGCAGTTCAGAGTTTAAATTTAATAAACCAATTCGGGCGATTTGCTTTTCCGGCGGCGTAGCGGATTGTATTTATCATCCGTCGAAAGGCCCGTGGACAAGATATGGAGATATGGGCATCGTCCTCGGAGATGCCATTCGGGCCAGCCGCTTGTTTTCGGATTTCAGAGTGATTGAGGCGAAGGAAACTATACGGGCAACGGTGGTCGGGGCGGGAAGCTATACGACTTCGGTGTCCGGCAGTACGATTACATATAACAGGGATGTTTTTCCACTGAAAAATATTCCCGTATTAAAATTGAGCGGCGAAGAACAGCAGGCCTGCTTTTTGGGGCAGACTGAGGGCTTGACGGAAAAGCTTCGGTGGATGCAGAGCCAGAGTGATTCCAGGCAGCTCATTCTGGCGATGAAGGGAAAACCAAATCCTTCATATATGGAAGTCAAACGATTGGCTGCCTGCCTTGTGAGTGTTTTGGACGCCCTTTTGCCGGAAGGCCAGCCGATGCTGATCGTTTTGGAATGTGATATGGCAAAGGCTCTGGGACAGATGATGATGCAGTTTCCGACAGTGCATCCGCGTGATGTGATTTGTATTGATTCGGTCCAGGTGGAGCAGAATGATTTTGTAGATATGGGGAAACCGCTGGTGGACGGCTTAGTGATTCCGGTGGTGGTTAAAACCTTGATATTTGGATAAGGTGGTGCAGTATGGCGTACAAAACATTATTAGGCGGACAGATTTTCACCTTTGAGTCGGTGAAAGAAGTCATGGCAAAGGCCAATGAAGAGAAGTCCGGAGATATTTTAGCCGGAGTGGCAGCCTCATCCGATTTGGAACGGATTGCCGCAAAGGAAGTGCTCTCGAATATGTTGCTGAAGGATTTGAGAGAGAATCCGGCAGTTCCTTATGAAGAAGATGATGTGACCCGGTTAAATCAGGACAGTATCAATGAAGTCTTTTACAATAAGATAAAAAACTGGACGGTCAGCGACCTTAGGGAGTGGATTTTAAGTTACTCAACGACGGAGCAGCAGCTTCGGGATATGTCTCACGCATTGACCAGCGAGATGGTGGCCGGGGTGGCCAAATTAATGACGAATCTGGATTTGATTTACGGCGCTCAGAAGATACAGGTTCCGGCCCGGTGTAATACGACGATTGGACTTCGGGGGACGATGGCGACAAGGCTTCAGCCAAATCATACGACGGATAATGTGGAAGGTATTACCGCTTCGCTCTTTGAGGGATTAAGCTATGGCTGCGGCGACGCTCTCATCGGATTGAATCCGGTCAATGATACGGTGTCCAGTCTGGCGGAGGTGCTCAGACGGTTTGACGAGGTTAAGAATAAGTTTGAAATACCGACCCAGATATGTGTGCTTGGTCATGTAACGACCCAGATTGAGGCAGTCAAACAGGGAGCCCCTTGCGATATGATTTTCCAGTCCATTGCGGGCAGTGAGAAAGGAAATAGAGCTTTTGGCTTTTCTACGGATACCCTTCGGGAGGCAAAAGCGCTGCTTAAAAAGCAGGGAACAGCCGTTGGACCGAACGTCATGTATTTTGAGACGGGCCAGGGCTCGGAGCTTTCCTCCGATGCCCATTATGGAGCGGACCAGGTAACGATGGAGGCCCGCTGTTATGGCTATGCCAGAGAGTTTGCTCCTTTTATGGTCAACACGGTAGTTGGTTTTATCGGACCCGAATATCTCTACGACAGTAAACAGGTGATTCGGGCCGGACTTGAGGACCATTTTATGGCCAAGCTTTCCGGTGTGCCGATGGGCTGTGACTGCTGCTATACAAATCATATGCAGGCGGACCAGAATGATATTGAAAATCTCGCCCTGCTCCTCGGAGCAGCCGGAGTAAACTATATATTAGGCGTACCGAGCAGTGACGACATTATGTTAAATTATCAGACGAATGCTTATCACGACGTCAATGCGGTACGGGAAACTTTAGGAAAACGTCCAATCAGAGAATTTGAAATCTGGCTGGAGAAGATGGGAATTATGGAAAATGGTCGGCTGACCGACAGAGCCGGAGACCCGACCATATTCTTAAGCAGAAAATAGGGGAGGATGCCAATGTTAACACAAAGTCAGATTGATGCCATCGCCGAAGCGGTGCTTCAAAGTATGAAACCGGCATCGGCCCCGGAAAAAAATAAACCGTTTAGTGTGGGGAGAACATCACAGGAGAATACCGGAACGATGTCCGGCCATCCGGCGGGAGTAGCGATGCACCGTCGGGGTGAGAAAGATTCGGACCGTCCGGTGGAGGCTGCCGAGGTGGTTCCGATGGATGTGTCCTTTATGATGGAAAAATCGTCACCGGATTCTGTTTTGGAGAAAAACGGCCTCGCAAATGAAGAAGGGCTGATAGATATTACCTCACCGGAAGTGAAAGCCATTCCGCTTTTGGACCATATTGAGGACCGGGAAGGGCTGGAGCGGATGATGGCCCGGACTCCGGCCCGGATTGGCGTCGGAAACTGCGGACCCCGGTTAAAGACAAGAACGATGCTGACGCTTCGGGCGGACCATGCGGCAGCCAGAGATGCGGTCTTTATGGATGTCAGCCAGGAGCTTTTGGACAGGTTGAATCTTTTTACAGTGGAGACCCGGTGTACGGATAAGACCCAGTTTTTAACCCGACCGGATTTGGGACGTATTTTCCCGCCGGAGGGACTGGAAACGATTAAATCTAAATGTGTCCATGACATCGATGTGCAGATTTATGCTTCCGACGGTCTGTCATCGACGGCAGTGGAGGCAAATCTTGAAAATATATTACCGATTATTATGGAAGGCCTGAAAGCTAAAGGCCTGAAAGTCGGAACGCCGTTTTTTGTTAAAAATGGCCGGGTGGCGGCTATGGACCAGATATCGGAAGCGCTGAATGCCGCAGTGACCTGCGTATTGCTCGGTGAGCGTCCGGGACTGGCGACGGCAGAAAGTATGAGCGCTTACATAGCTTATAAGGCGACGGTGGGGATGCCGGAGGCCCGGCGTACGGTCGTTTCCAACATTCATTCCAGAGGTATTCCGGCGGTGGAAGCCGGGGCCTATATCGTGGATGTGATTCAGAAAATTCTGGAAGCCAAAGCCAGCGGCGTTGAGCTGAAAAAATAGGAGGACGTCATATGAAGCATGATAAGATGAAGACGACGGTCCTCAGTGTAAAAATGATTCCAAATGCGGACCCGATGCTGCGGGAGGCATTAAATCTGCGGGAAGATGAGCGGAGTCTTGGCCTGCTCACGACAGACTGCGATGATGTGTCCTACGCAGCTCTGGACGAAGCTACGAAAAAAGCCGAGGTCCGGGTGGCCTATGCCCGGAGTATGTATGCGGGGGCGGCCAATGCCAGTACGAAGCTGGCCGGAGAATTTATCGGTATTCTGGCCGGAAGAAATCCGGCGGAAGTGCGGAGCGGTCTGGATGCGGCTATTCTGTATATTGAACAGGACGCCTGCTTTTACAGTGCCAATGAGGATGATTCTATCGTCTATTTTGCCCACTGTATTTCCAGAACAGGAAGTTATTTGTCGGAAGCGGCTAAGGTGCCGGAGGGAACGGCGATGGCCTATCTGATTGCGCCGCCGCTGGAGGCCATGGTCGGTCTGGATGCAGCTTTAAAAGAAGCCCAGGTGGAATTAAAGGTATTTTACGGACCGCCTTCCGAGACAAATTTTGCCGGGGGACTTCTTACCGGAGACCAGGCAGCCTGTAAAGCGGCCTGTGAGGCCTTTGCAGAAACAGTCAATAAAATTGCGGATAATCCGCGGATTTATTAATAGAGAAATAAGCCGGAAAGGAGAAATATATATGGGACTTGATATGGACCTGCAGTCAATCCAGGAAGTAAGGGATTTGATTCGGGATGCAAAAAAAGCCCAGGAAGTGTTCGGAACCTTTGACCAGCATCGGGTTGACCAGATTGTCAAGGCCATCGCAGAGGCCTGTGCGGCCAATGCGGAACGGCTGGCCAAGCTGGCTGTCGAAGAGACCGGATTTGGTGTCTGGCAGGACAAGGTATTGAAAAATCTTCTTGGAAGTACCATTACCTATGAATCCATCAAAGATATGAAAACTATTGGTGTGATTCACGAGGACGGCGCGAAGGGAATTATGGAAGTAGGTGTTCCGATGGGAGTTATTGCCGCACTGATTCCTTCCACGAACCCGACCTCCACAGTCATGTATAAAACATTAATCTCATTAAAGGCAGGAAATGCCATTGTGATCAGCCCCCATCCGGGAGCAAAGAACTGTATTCTGGAAACCGTCAGTGTGATTCAGGAGGCAGCCAGAAAGGCGGGAGCGCCGGAAGGACTTGTGGGCGTTATACGGCTCACCACTATTGAAGCGACGGATGCGCTGCTGAAAGACCCGAATATCGGTGTCATTCTGGCCACCGGCGGTGAGGCGATGGTGCATGCGGCCTACAGTTCAGGTAATCCGGCCATCGGCGTTGGCCCTGGCAATGGCCCATCCTTTATCGAGCGGACAGCGAATATACCTGAGGCGGTTTGCCGGATATTTGACAGTAAGACCTTTGACAATGGAACGATTTGTGCTTCCGAACAGTCCATTGTGACGGAACGGTGCATAGAAGCTCAGGTTGTGGAAGAAGTTAAGCGGCAGGGCGGTTATTTTATGGATGCGGCCCAGTCGGAAAAGGTGGCCCGGTTTATCCTTCGTGATAACGGAACGATGAATCCGAAGATTGTCGGGAAATCGGCTCAGGCCATTGCGGATATGGCAGGAATCCAGATTCCTGCGGGAACCCGGGTACTTTTGTCCAGACAGACGGAAGTGTCTAAGAAAAATCCATATACCCGCGAAAAACTTTGTCCGCTTTTAGCTTTCTTTGTTGAAGAAGGCTGGCAGGAAGCCTGCGAGCGCAGTATTCAGATACTTCAGAATGAAGGCGCAGGTCATACGATGACGATTCATTCTCAGGATACGGATGTTATCCGGGAATTTGCTTTAAAGAAGCCAGTATCCCGGTTATTGGTGAATACACCGGGAGCTCTGGGAGGTGTCGGCGGTACGACAAATCTGGCTCCGGCATTGACACTGGGCTGCGGTGCGGTCGGCGGCAGCGCCACATCGGATAATATCACACCGATGAATCTGATCAATATCCGACGGGTAGCCTGCGGAGTTACAGAACTTTCGGATATCCGGAAGAAATATAATGTTCCGGTACCGGAGCAGACTCCATGCTGCTGTACGACGGAAAGCGCCGTAAAGACATCCGGACTGACGGCAGAGGATGTAGAAGCTATTACCCGGGCGGTACTGGCAAAACTGAGAGGTTAGTTATTCTCTTTGAAAAGAGAAATACTATATAAAAGAAAAATATTTTAATTTTTAATTTAAGGAGGATATTTATTATGGCAGATGTTATACAGGCTTTAGGAATGATTGAAACAAAAGGTTTGGTTGGCGCAATTGAGGCAGCCGATGCAATGGTAAAGGCAGCAAACGTTACTTTGATTGGTAAGGTTCATGTCGGCGGCGGACTTGTTACAGTTATGGTCCGTGGTGATGTCGGCGCTGTAAAGGCAGCTACAGATGCCGGTGCAGCCGCAGCAGCAAATGTGGGCGAATTGATCAGCGTTCATGTTATTCCACGTCCACACGAAGAAGTTGAATACATCCTTCCTACTTTAAAATAATAAGTCCGGATGGATTAAAGAAGAGGTTTGGTTATGAAAATTTTGACAGAAACCATGCTGAGAGCCGCCACCCTTGCGGATAGTACAACCGAATATCGTGTTGAACCGGATGTGTTTGTGACGCCTCTTGCCAAAGAATATCTCCGGGACCGGGGTATTTCTCTGGTGATCATGGAACGTCAGCCGGCGGTGATGACCAGGACACCTCTTCCCGGCCATGGACAGCGTACATATATTGATGCACAGACCGGTGCGGGATACAGCGAAAAGCCGGAACATATGACCCATCTGCGGGGCAATCTTCTGGTGCCGAAAACCCATCCGCGCATCGCGTTTCGGGGACAGCTTGACAGCTTGCAGGCGGAGATTATCTGCCTTCAGGCGGAAGCCTGTGACAGGAAACAGGAAAAGCTGGTGATGGATCTTGGGGATATTCTTTATGGGACCCGGTGTATTCTGGGCGCCGAAGTGAAGGAAGAACCGTTGGAGCCGATGAAGATTCTCGGTATGACCGATAAAGAGCTGCGGGAGAATTCCCACAATGTGAAAAAATATCTGGGAATGGACCATCCGATACCAGACTATACGATGGGGCGGATGGTGGCGGATCTGAACCGTCTCCGGGCAAAGGTGCGGGAAGTGGAGCTTTCTGCGGCCCATGCCTTTATGACGGCGGATGGTGTTGTGGAACGGCCGGATATTATCCAGCACCTGAATCGTCTGAGCAGCGGCGTTTATATTGTATTTTGCCGGTGGCTGGCAGGTTATTATGAGGGAGGCAGAAAGTGATGAGCGTAGAGAAAAAGAAAATTTTGATCGAAGCATCCGGCTGCCATGTCCATTTAACGCAGGCCGCTATTGAGACGCTCTTCGGCGAAGGCGCTGTTTTGAAAAAAAGGCGGGATTTATCTCAGCCCGGAGAGTATCTGAGCGAACAGAGAGTGAAACTGGTAACCAAAGATGGCTGTGTGGAAAATGTGGCTGTTCTCGGACCTCCGAGAGCGGCTGTTCAGGGAGAATTGTCCAAGACAGATTGCCGGAAGCTTGGGCTGACGGCGCCGGTAAATTTATCGGGGAATCTTGACGGGGCATCTGACGTGATGATTATCGGTTCCCATGGCGAGATGAAAGCCAATGGCAGCGTTATCGTGGCGCGGAATCATATCCATATGCGTCCTCAGGATGCGAAGGAATATGGTGTGCGTGACGGCGACAGGGTCCGGGTGGAAGTGGAAAGTGACCGTAAGGTTATCTTTGAAGATGTACCGATTCGGGTCAGTGAGAAATTTGCTCCGGCTATGCATATCGACTTTGATGAAGCCAATGCCTGCGGATACCGGGTGGGTACTGAAGCATTTATCCTTTATGGCGCGCCGTGTGAAAGTAAGGGGATGTCAGCAATGGATATGGAACAATTAATTAATGAAGTGGTGAAAAATGTCTGCGCCATACTGGGTGAAGAGCAGCAGGGAAAGACCTGCGGCGGCTCTGCAGGCAGCGCTGCGGCCTGTTCCGATGGCGGGACAGCGGCATGTGTTCCCGGAACCGGGTGTGCGGACAATGTGATTCGTGAAAAACTGGTGACGGAAAAGACAGCAAAGGAACTGGTGAATGACTGTACCTGCGGGACACTTTGTTTCGCAAAGGGAACCATCATTACACCGGCTGCAAAGGACATTTTGAAAGCCGGACACAAAAAGATAGAAATCGTTTAGGGGGACTTGTATGCTTATTTGCAGAGTAATAGGACACGTATGGGCTACCAAAAAACAGGAAGCCTTAAACGGACAGAAGCTTATGATTGTCAAGGAGACGGAGACGGCTCAGGGAAAAGGGGACGTCTTTGTTGCCGCAGATATGGTCGGCGCCGGAGTGGGCGAGGATGTGCTTGTTGTCACAGGCAGTACGGCCCGGCGGGCTGCCGGAAAGGAAGGCGTTCCGGTGGACAGTGCGATTGTAGGTATTATAGATTCTATGGAAATCATGAAAGAAAACAAGAACAGGAAGTGAATCCATGGACTTATTGAATTGTATTAAAGAGGCGGGCATCGTCGGCTGCGGCGGCGCCGGCTTTCCAACTCATGTCAAATATGCGGGAGGTCCGGTGGAGTATCTGATTATCAACGGAGCTGAGTGCGAGCCGCTGCTTCGTACCGACAGATATATTATGAAACACCTGGGAGACCGGGTCGTTTCTGCGGCGGAAGCGGTCGGAGAGATGCTTGGTGCAAAGGAATGCCGGATTGCCCTGAAAAAAACATATACGGAGGAAATCAAAGCGCTGGAAAAGGTATTAAAAGACCGGGGCTCTAAAGTAAAGCTGGCGAAAATGGACAGCTTTTATCCGGCGGGGGATGAACAGACGATGGTCTATGAGGTGACCGGACGGGTGGTGCCTCCGGCAGGAATTCCTTTGGATGTTGGCTGCGTGGTTTCCAATGTGGCGACGATGCTCGGTATCAGTGATGCAATAGAAGGCAAAGCATTTACAAAAAAATATTTAACGGTGACAGGAGAGGTGAAAAAACCGACGGTACTCCATGTGCCTGTCGGAACATCCTTTGAAACCTGTATTGAAATGGCCGGCGGGACACAGAAATCCAGATATTTTGTTGTTTCCGGAGGCCCTATGATGGGCGCCCGGATGACGATGGAAGAGGCAAAGACGGCGGTGGTGACGAAGACGACTTCCGGTATTCTCATACTTCCGGAGGACAGCAGCATTGCCCGAAAGACTCAGATTTCCCTGCAGCATATGCTGAACCGTGCCCGGTCCGCCTGTATCCAGTGCAGTTATTGCACACAGATGTGTCCGAGACATTTAATCGGCCATCCGCTCCAGCCTCATAAGATTATGAGAAAGCTTTCCATGTCCGGTGATGTGACAAAGATTCTGGATGATAAGGACGTCCGGAATGCGGCCATCTGCTGCGAGTGCGGTATCTGTGAGGAATATGCCTGTCCGATGGGCCTGCAGCCGAAACGGGTGAACCAGGTACTCAAAGGAGCGCTCAGGGAAGCGGGAATCCGTTATACGCGGGAAGAGGCTGTATATACGGCAGACAGAAACCGGGAAGGACGGAAGATTCCGGCAGGCCGTGTGGCGGCCCGTGTCGGTGTGATGCCATGGTATGATTTAAAGATTGACACCTGTGCTGAAGGAACGCCGGATAGAGTAGAGATTCCGGTCAGCATGCACATCGGTGTGCCGTCGGAACCGGTCGTTAAGGCAGGTGATTGGGTGACAGAAGGACAGTTGCTCGCACGGATTCCGGAAGGGGCTATGGGAGCCAATATTCATGCCAGCATTTCCGGAAAGGTGGTTTCCGTTGACAAACGGATTATCATTGAAAGGACAGGTGGATGACGATGATTGAAACGGTAGGTTTTCTCGAATTGAACAGTATTGCCAAAGGGGTGGAGGCTGCCGATGCCATTTTAAAGGCGGCCCAGGTGGAATTGACCTTTGCAAAACCGGTATGTCCGGGAAAATATAGTATATTATTTACAGGCGAAGTTGCGGCGGTAAAGGCCTCGCTGGATGCGGGAATGGCTGTGGGAGAAAGTCATGTGGTGGATTCCACCGTTATTCCGAGAGTTCATCCCCAGGTGATTGAGGCAATTAACCAGGCAACGGATTTTCATGGCACAGGCGCCATCGGTGTGATGGAGTTTTTCAGTATTACGGCGGCCGTTTACGGCGCTGATGCGGCGGTGAAGGCGGCCAATGTGACCCTGCTTGACGTGCGTCTCGGCATGGGCCTTGGCGGTAAATCCTTTGTGGTCATGACCGGTGATGTGGCTTCAGTGAAGGCTTCTGTGGAAGCCGGCAGTGAAGAAGGCAAAAACAATGGATTGCTTGTTTCCAGCGTGGTCATCCCAAGTCCGCGTCCGGAAATTTTTGAAAGCCTGATGTAGAGGTGAACAGCGTGGAAAATGTTTTCGAAGATAAACAGAGGGTTATCCAGGAATATGTACCCGGTAAGCAGACGACCATGGCCCATCTGATTGCCAATCCGAAGGAGGATTTGTACACCAAACTGGGCGTCATTACGGAGAACCGGGGAGCACTGGGAATTATGACTATTACGCCGAGTGAGGCTGCCATTATCGGCGCTGATGTGGCGACGAAAGCGGCCGCAGTGGATATTGTTTTTGTGGACCGTTTCAGCGGTTCGCTGGTAATCTGCGGTGATGTGTCCAGTGTGGAAGCCGCATTGATTGCGGTCAATGATACTCTGGCCGACGTCCTGGGCTTTAGTCCGGCCAAGATTACCCGGACCTGATGGGAGGCGCAGTATGAAAAAGTTAATGCTCATTGGGAAGGTGTCCTGTGGGAAAACAACTCTGTGTCAGTATTTAACCAATCAAGCGATTAATTATAAAAAGACCCAGGCGCTGGAAGTGACGGACAATATCATCGATACGCCGGGAGAATATGTGGAGCGGCGCCAGTTTTATCAGGCGTTGGCAGTCACATCCCTGGGGGCGGATGCGGTGCTTCTTCTGCAGGACCCGACAGACATGACGTTTACACTTCCGCCGGGGCTTCAGGCCATGTTTCAGAAACCGATGGTGGGTGTGATTACAAAGAGTGACTTGATTAAAGATGAGGCACAGCTTATCCGGGCGGAAAAAAGTCTGACCCTGGCCGGCGCCCGTCCGATATTTAAAATATGCAGTATGACCGGCGAGGGTATTAAAGAACTTGTCGATTATCTGACAGAAGATATTGAATAAAGGCTTCACCTGTAAGGGAAAGGGAGGCCTTTTTCTTTTTTATAAGGCAGATTTCACGGCGAGGGATTTCTTCTTTGAGGGTGAGGCGAAAAATCCGTCCCTGGGTGAGAGCTGCTCTGGCAAAGGGTTCCGGAACCATACCAATACCCAGACCTCCGGTAATGACAGGGACAATCAAATCCGTAGTTGCCAGTTCAATATCCGGTTCGGGAGAGAGATGATGGTTCTGGAAAAAACGGTCGAAAAACTGACGGGTCAAGGTACCTTTTTCCATGGAAACGAGGGGATAATCCATTAATTCTTTCAGGGAGACCGTGCGTCCATACAGATCCGAAAAGGCCCGGCCGGCAATCATGATATCCTGAAAATCTGTCAGATGAGTGAAGGATAAATCTTCATGTCGGTAGTCGCTGTTGACAACAAGGACAGCAAAATCAATATGTCCAGTCAGTATTTCCTGCAGCATCTCCGGAGTGCTGGAATTAAAAAGTTTCAGACGGATACCCGGATGCTTTTTTCGAAAATCGGCGAGGATGGGGATCAGATAGTGGTGCAGTGTGGTCTCACTGGCTCCGATGGCAACGAGACCTTCGGAAAGATTCTTCGCCGCTTCGAGGCTGGCCTCTGCCTGGAAGATGGTCTCGCAGGCAGCAGCAACAGATGCATAAAACTTTTCGCCCTCTGGTGTAAAGCGGACACCTTTTTGGGAACGGATAAACAGGGGACAGCCAAGCTCCCGCTCCAATGATTGAATCGCATGGGTCACCGAAGGCTGAGTCACATAGAGAGCCCTGGCGGCAGCGGTGATACTCCGGTATTTCCCAACATAATAAAAAGTACGGTAAAAATCAAAATTCATAAAGGCATGTCCTTTCCATAGATATAATTAATGGAGTATATAAAATTCATTGATTTTATTTATTGTTTATTTTATAGTATAATTCCCTTCGGAAATAAAAGCAATAAGGGAAGGATGAAAAACATGATAAAAGATTTGACAGAAGGGAATCCTCAAAAGGTACTCTGGCAGTTTACGATTCCGATGTTTATCAGCGTAATATTTCAGCAATTATATAATATTGCGGACAGTGTTATAGCCGGAAAATTTGCCGGGGAGGATGCGCTGGCGGCTGTCGGGGCTTCTTATCCGATCACGATGATATTTATGGCCATTGCGGTGGGAAGCAATGTAGGCTGTGCTGTCGTCATATCTCAGTTTTTTGGTGCAAAAGAATATGGAAAAATGAAAACAGCGGTATTTACGACGCTGATATCGTCGGTGGTCTTATCCGCCGTACTGATGGTCGCAGGCCTTTTAGGAACCAGAGGGCTGATGGAAATGATTCATACACCGGAGAATATTTTTGCTGACGGCGCTCTGTATTTGAGAATCTATGTCGGCGGCTTCCTCTTCCTGTTTTTATATAATGTGGCCACCGGTATATTCACGTCATTGGGCGATTCAAAGACGCCCCTGTATTTTCTGATTGGTTCCTCTCTGGGAAATATCGCTCTGGATATCTGGTTTGTTGCCGGTTTCCAATGGGGCGTGGCCGGTGTGGCCTGGGCAACCTTTATTGCACAGGGAATTGCCTGTGTGCTGGCTCTTTTGACCCTTGTTAAACGGCTTCGAACAGTGGAAACAGTAGAAAAGTATGACATTTTTTCTTTCAGTATGTTGAAAAAAATCAGCATGATCGCAGTGCCGAGTATTTTGCAGCAGAGTTTTGTTTCTGTAGGAAATATTTTTATTCAGAGTCTGGTCAATTCCTTTGGGTCTTCGGTCATTGCCGGATATTCGGCAGCGATCAAGCTGAACACCTTTTCCATTACCTGTTTTACGACTTTGGGTAACGGCGTGTCCAGCTTTACGGCCCAGAATCTGGGAGCGGGTAAGGTGGACCGGGCCAGAAAGGGCCTGGGAGCAGGTATCAAAATGGGGCTGTTGACGGCGATACCATTTTTTATTGCCTTCTTTATTTTTGGCCAGAATATGGTACAATTATTTATGAGCGGAGATGCATCTGCCCTGGCTTCGGATACAGGGATCACTTTTCTCAGAATTGTTGCTCCATTCTATTTCGTCATTTCCATCAAGCTTGTGATTGATGGTATGCTTCGTGGTGCGGGTGCGATGGCTTCCTTTATGATTGCCACCTTTACCGATTTGATTTTGAGAGTGATCTTATCGTACATAATGTCAGCATCCCTGGGCGTTACAGGCATATGGATGTCCTGGCCGATCGGCTGGTCCATTGCCACCGCATTGTCCGTGATTTTCTATTGGCGCGGCAAATGGGCAGATAAATTCAAAGCGCAGTAATTAACGGAAGGAGAGCTTGGGTATGGCAGAAAAAGTAATTATTTGTATTGGACGAGAGTATGGCAGCGGAGGTCGGGAGATTGGTGAGAAGCTGTCAAAAAAACTGGGAATTCCGTGTTATGATAAAGTGTTGTTAAAGCAGACGGCCATCGATTCCGGCCTGACCCAGTCTTTGTTTGAAAATGCAGACGAAAAACGCACAAGCTGGCTTTTAAATGGCTTTTGTTCCGGTAATCCGACAGCGGATGCGGCGATGCTCACTTCGATGGATTATCTGACGAATGACAGTTTGTTTATTATGCAGAGCCGCACGATTCGGAAACTGGCAGCAGAGGGCTCCTGTATTTTTATCGGGCGTTGTGCCGAATCAGTTCTTGAAAATCAGGAAAATGTACTTTCAGTTTTCATTCATGCCGACAAGGCCGACCGGGTAGAACGAATCATGAAACGTCAGAAGATTGATAAAAAACGGGCCGAGAGCCTGATGAATAAAATTGATAAACGGCGAGCCAGCTATCATAATTACTACAGTGAAGCCAAATGGGGGCGGAGCGCATCTTATGATATGTCCATTTCCAGCTCCAGATTCGGCATTGACGGCACAGTCAATATGATTGCGGAAGCCGCGAAACATATCTGAATATAAGATAAGACAAAATGGCCGGGAATCTGAAAACAGGTTCCTGGTCTTATTGTATTCAGTAAATAAAACTCCTGATATGTATAATAGGATGGTGTGCGTCCCGGAGCTTTTGTCTGTCGATGAAAAATAAGGATTCGACAACCGATTCTGACAGAATCCACAATGGATTTGTGATAGCATATCCTTGTCTTACATAAAAAAATATGCTACGATGAAGGAGGAAATTTATTGAAGAACAGACAAGAACAAAAACAAGTGCGCAAGCCATTGAAAGACCTGACATTACTGGACCGATTTCTTTTTGATACGGCGATGAGTGACCCGGAGATATGCCGGAATATCCTGTCTATCATTTTTAGTGACCGGGAGATTAGCCGACTCCGGCATGGAACCGCTGAAAAGACGTTAGAGTCTTTTTATGATTCCCGGGCGGTGCGTCTCGATTTGTTGGCTTTTGATGAGAATGACATTGTCTATGATGCGGAGGCCCAGAAAGAGAACAAAGGGAAACGGTTTTTGCTACGGCGGAGCCGTCTGTATCAGTCGGCCATCGATGTAAACCTTTTGAAACCGGGAGATCTGGATTTTGGGAAGATGAATGATGTCTATGTTATCTTTATTGCGCCATTTGACTTGTTTGGGGAAAACAAGTATATGTACACGTTTCAGATGACCTGTGATGAGGTCCCGGGGCTGCCGATGGATGATGGGGCAGTGCGGATATTTTTAAATACTCGCGGCAGAAATGATGATGAGGTTCCACAGGGACTTGTAGAATTTCTTCATTATGCAGAGGCGCCGGAGCGATATGGCAAGGATATCAAAGATTTTCGTGTACAGGAGCTTGCATCCCAGATTGAGATGCTTAAAGGCAGTCAGGAAGTGGGTGTGAAGTATATGCGATTATGGGAAGAGTTGGCAGAGGCGCGTATCGAAGGCCGTGAGGCCGGTTTAAAAGAGGGTTTGAGTGAAGGCCATGACGCCGGGATGACCGATGGGATTCTGGCATCAATCAGAAATCTGATGAAGCAGACAGGGTGGCCCCTTGAAAAAGCTTTGACGATGCTTGATATTCCAGAAGATGAACATGAAAAATATTTAAAGCTTTTGGAGAAATAAGAAAATGAATATACGAAAGATAAAGTGACGGGACTGATTTTTCAGAAAATCAGTTCCGTTTTAAATATTTTTGCCATCCTGAAGAAAATGAGGTATAATGGAAAATAGCCGAGCCGAAGGCGAGGCTATTTTCGCGGCTTGTCCGATGAGG
>CABRLU010000025.1 GCA_902471845.1 uncultured Lachnospiraceae bacterium
CGTTGAATGTAAGTGTCCATTTGCCAAAGAAAAAATAAAGCGCCTGAATCAATGGGCAGCGGCAAGGAGGTAACAGATGAGCTTAGCTTATATTGAATCTGCCAGCACATTGCCGGAATTTAATCTGGCCATGGAACAATATGTTTTTGACTGCATGGACAGAAAAAATGACTATTTTATATTATGGCAAAATGAAAATACGGTTGTTGTCGGTAAAAATCAGAATACCTATGAAGAGATAAACCTTCCTTATATAAAGAACCATCATACACATGTTGTCCGCCGTCTTTCCGGCGGCGGCGCAGTGTATCATGATTTGGGGAATTTGAATTTTACATTTATTATTAACTCAAAAAAAAGTGAAAAGATAAACTTTAACGAATTTACAACGATTATCGCAAATGCGCTGAATGAATTGGGGGTTTCAGCTTACGTTAATGGGCGCAACGATATTCTGGTGGATGGAAAGAAAATTTCAGGAAATTCACAGTATATAAAGAATGACCGGACAATGCACCACGGTTGTCTGTTGTATTCGACAAACCTTCAGGTAATGCCGAAGGTACTAAATGTTTCTGATACAAAAATTGTATCAAAAGGAATTAAATCCGTTCAGAGCAGGGTTGCCAATATAAGCGACTATATGAAAGAACCCATGACGATGGATGAATTTAAATCCTATCTTGTATCCTATATGTCAAAACGTACAAAAATAGAAAAATACATATTTTCCGAGGAGGATATTAAACAGATTGAACAGCTGAAATCCGATGTTTATGATACATGGGACTGGAATTATGGGGTGTCTCCTGAGTATAATACGGTGAAGAGCAAACGTTTTGATGAATGTGGTGAAATTAAAGTATTTATGGTCGTAAAAAACGGAATTATCCAAAATATACGGATTTATGGTGATTTTTTTGGATGCAAGGATGTAAGTCAATTGACATCATTGCTTGAAGGATGTAAACTTCGGGTAGAGGATTTAAGAAATGTACTCGGACGGTGCGATATTGAGCAGTTTTTTCATAACTTTTCCGAGGAACAATTTTTAGAACTTATGATGGAATAGAGAGCATCCAGTCTCTGGAGAGGGACTATAAATACTACTACTATAGGATATGAGAGGGAGATAATAGAAGTTCTATGTATACGGATGATATACAAAAGTTGGTAGAGATTGCTAAGTTATACTACATAGATCACATGACTCAGGATAAAATATCAAAGATTTTTTCTATGTCAAGGTCAGCGATTTCTGTATGTTTAACAGAAGCAAAAAAAATGGGGATTGTAAATATACAGGTATTGGATCCTTCCGAAAATAACAAGGAATTAGGAAAGATCATGGAAAATACCTTCGGATTAAGAAAGTGTATTGTGGTGCCAAATGCAACCTATAGTCAGGAAGTATTGACGCGCATTGTCACCTCACAGGCTGTAAGGTATGCGGTGGATTTGATGAAGGACCACTCATGTATCGGAATATCCTGGGGAACAGCCTGCTATGAGTTTATGCATTCATTTCCGGATGATTCGAATCTGTGTGATATCACCGTTGTACCTTTGATTGGTATTTCTCCGTTGCTTACAAGAGAATATCAATTAAATGAAAGTGTGCGTATGTTTGCCGATAAATTGCGGGGAAATCCTATTTTTATCTATTCTCCGGGTATTGTTCAGGATGTCAGCGACAAACAGCGGGTACTTGAAAGTTCCTATATGAAACCGATATTGGAACGATGGGATAACATGGATATGGCCGTTGTTGGTATCGGTACGACTCAGGGCCGCAGCGAACTTCGTCAGTATGACTGTGAAGGCCTGAGTGTTCATGAAGAGATTATTGCAAATCGGAATATAGCGGTTGGTGATGTGTGTGGACGCCTTTTTAATATTGACGGAAAGTTTGTTGAAGAAGAATATAATAATAAGTTAATTGGTGTGGATGAGCATATGCTGCGAAAGGTCGGAAATGTTATGGCCATTGCAGCGGGACCGTCAAAATGCGTGCCTATTATTGGCGCATTGCGGACAGGTCTGATTCATTATCTGGCAACGGATGAAAATACGGTCATCCAGCTGCTGGAATTGATGAAAATGTTATAATTCGGAATCGGGTTATAAACTTTTGTCTCTCTTTTCATATAGGCGTAAGATTAAAAATTGCGCCAATTCCTCTTCTTTTAATTTTATTTGAAAATAGATGACTGATATGGTATCAGCCATCTATTTTCACTTTTATTGAATTCTATTTTCCGGCCAGAATATCTGCAATCAGATCCCGTTCATCCATCGGATATTTGATACCTTTGATTTCCTGGTAATCTTCGTGGCCTTTGCCAGCCAGGATGATGACGTCGCCGTCTTCGGCATTGTCGATACAATATTTAATGGCTTCTTTACGGTCAGGAATAGTCACATAGTTTCCAGGGCCTTTGCGAACACCGATTAAAATGTCGTCAATAATGGCCATCGGCTCCTCGAACCGGGGATTATCCGAGGTGACTACAGTCAGGTCGGAAAGATTGGAGGAAACTTCGCCCATTTCGTAACGACGGTGCGGGTCCCGGTTGCCGCCACAGCCAAATAAGGTGACCAGTCGTTTCGGATGGTATTCTTTCAGGGAAAGCAGCAGGCTTTCCAGAGCCATAGCATTGTGGGCATAGTCGATCATCAGTGTGAATTTTGGGGAAATCGGTATGGTTTCCAGCCGGCCTTTGACATGGACATCGGTCAGCGCCTTCAAAATGTTTTCTTTCGGAACATTGAAATGGTGACAGATGGCAATGGCCGTCAGAGAATTATATACGCTGAAGCGTCCTGGAATATCGATTTCCACATCCATATCCATACGGCCGGACAGGCGATAGGTCACACCGAGCAGTCCCGGTTTCTGGAGTAATTTCATATCGGAAGCGCGGAAGTCAGCTTTTTCCGACATACCGAAGGTTTCTAAATCGCAGGTATGTCCGTCGGTGATCCGTTCCACATAGTCGTCATCCATGTTGACAATACCATGGCGGCACTGTTGAAATAACAGAGATTTACAGTGAATATAGTCGTCCAGGTCTTTATGTTCATTCGGACCGATATGGTCCGGGCCAAGATTGGTAAAAATACCATAGTCAAAGGTAAAACCATCTACCCGGTGAAGCATGAGGCCCTGAGAGGAAACCTCCATGACGACGCATTCGCAGCCCGCATTTACCATGTCGCGGAAATACTGCTGAACGAGATAGGATTCCGGCGTTGTGTTATTCGCTTTGATGACTTTTTTACCGATAATGGTTTCAATCGTGCCGATGAGGCCGGTTTTAAATCCGGAATTTTCCAGAATGGAACGAACCATATAAGTTGTAGTGGTTTTTCCTTTAGTACCGGTAATGCCGATGGTTTTTAATTGTTCGGCCGGGTATCCGAAATAGGCGGCTGACATATAGGCCAGAGCGCTTCGGGTATTTTCCACGCGAATGACAGTGACGTGGGCCGGGGCCTTCACCTCTTTTTCCACAATGACAGCGGTGACACCTTTCATCACAACATCGGAAATGAAAGTGTGACCGTCCATCACCGCGCCGCTGATGCAGACAAAGACACCGTCCGGGCAGGCATTTCGGGAATCATAAAGTAAATGAGATATAGGAATATCTACAGAACCCTGGACACAGGTATAGTCCATACGTTCAAGTAAGTGGGATAATTTCATATTAATGTCCTTTCAAAAATAGATTACAGTTCGATTTCGCCGGAGAAGACCTCGGTAGCCGGTCCGGTCATAAAGACCGTATTTTTTTCAGCATCGTATCGGATCAGCAAATCTCCGCCGAGGAGGTGAACGAGCACTTCGTTGTCTGTTTTGTCATTCAGGATGCAGGCCATGACCGTAGCGCAGGCGCCGGTACCGCAGGCCAATGTCTCACCCGAACCCCGTTCCCACACACGCATATCGACGGTGCGGCGGTCAATGACATGAACAAATTCCGTGTTGACCTGCTCCGGAAAGAGTGGGTGCTTTTCAAAAAGCGGTCCGATATGTTCCAGTTTCAGGCTGACGGTATCATCAACAAAAACGACAGCATGGGGATTACCCATAGACACGCAGGTCATGTGCCATAAGTTTCCGTCGATTTCCACAGGTTCGTCGATGACCCGGTCTTTTGGAATATTGACAGGAATTTCTGATGGGGTCAGGATTGGCGCGCCCATATCTACAGTTACGGTGTCCACCTTTCCGTCTTTAATATTTAAGTCCAGATACTTAATTCCGCCGAGGGTTTCAAGTGAAATCTGAGTTTTATCTGTTAAATGATGGTCGTAGACATATTTTGCGATACAGCGAACACCATTTCCGCACATCTTGCCCTCAGAGCCATCCAGATTATACATAGCCATGCGGAAATCCGCTTTATCCGATGGACAGATGAGAATAAGACCGTCGGAGCCAATACCAAAATGGCGGTCGCTGACCTGTTTTGCTGTTTCGGAAGGATTTGCAACCGTCTCCTCAAAACAGTTTACATAAACATAGTCATTACCACATCCGTGCATTTTTGTAAATTTCATTTTAACCACCTCCAAAAGGTTATTTACCTTTTTATCTTACTATGGTTTTTTTAATAATTCAAGGAAAATGCTGATAACCAGTTATAAGAATTAAATTATTGAAAAAAGAAATATCGGGAGCTATAATTAAATGGATTATAAGAATCGGAGGAATTTTTATGAATATACAGCGATTATTTGAAAGTAAAAAGGTGGTTTACTCTCTGGAAATATTTCCGCCGAAAAAGACCACATCGATTGACACCATTTATAATACGCTTTATGGGCTTCGGGGATTAAGACCGGATTTTATCAGCGTGACTTATGGCGCCGGCGGCTCTGAAGCTCAAAAGAATAAAACCTGTGAAATCGCTTCTTTGATTAAGAGTGAATATCAGATTGAGCCGGTCAGCCATCTGACCTGTGTCGGTTCAACGAAACAGGATATTATTGAATTTCTGGATCGTCTGAAAGCGGAAGGCGTTCAAAATATTCTTGCACTCCGGGGGGATATTACACCGGGCAATGATGTGATTGATTTTGAACATGCCAGTGATCTGACCGCATTTATCAAGAGCTATGATGACAGCTTTAATATTTCCGGAGCCTGTTATGCGGAAGGTCATTGTGATTCAGCCAGTATTGATGAAGATATTGAAAATTTAAAGAAAAAGGTGGATGCGGGTGTCACCCATCTGGTGTCTCAGCTCTTTTTCGATAATAATCATTTTTATGAATTTATGGATAAGGTAGAAAAGGCCGGAATCCATGTGCCGATTGAAGCGGGAATCATGCCGGTCATCAATAAAGCTCAGATTGAGCGCACTGTTTCGATGTGCGGCGCCAGCTTCCCGGTGAAATTTTCCAAACTGTTAAATAAGTATGCCCAGGACCCTGTCGCTTTGAAGGATGCCGGAATTGCCTTTGCGACAGAGCAGATTATTGATTTGATCAACAATGATGTGCGGGGAATTCATTTATACACAATGAATAATGTGGAGACAGCAACACGGATTACGAATAGTATTTCTAATATTCTGGCAAGCTGTAACAGGCAGGTATGATCAGCCAATTAAACAGGGAGGAGATTCTTCGTTATCTTGGCTATAAAGATTCGGGAGTTACGGAGCGGATTGAACAGCTTTTGAATCGCTGCGAAGCGGAGACACTGGAGATTCTCCAGCCGAAGTATATATATAGAAGATTTCCAATTGAAAAAGGCGATGACGGTATTCGGATCCCGGGGACAGCGCTGGTGCTTGCCGGAAATGATATTCAGGAACATTTGAAGAATTGTAATGAAATGTTTTTGCTTGGAGCGACGGCAGGAATCGAACTGGATAAACGGATTCGCAGGTATATGGTCACAGAGCCGGATGTGGGTGTGGTCATGGACAGCTGCGGCATCCAGGCGGTGGAACAGATTGCGGACCTGGCTGAAAAGGAAATGGAACAGGAAGTATTAGCGGAAGGATGTCACCTGACGTGGCGTTTCAGTCCGGGATATGGCGATCTGCCGCTGGAAACACAGCGGGAACTGGTGCGTGTACTGGATACGCATCGGAAAATCGGCGTATCCCTTACAGGCAGTTGTCTGATGATGCCGAGTAAATCGGTGACGGCCATACTGGGAATCAGTGATACAAAGCGGGATGTGCGGAAAAATAAATGTGACTTTTGTAATAATCGTGAACGGTGTGCGTTTAGAAAGAGAGGAACCAGATGTTAGATTTTAAAAATCAGATCACCATGCTGGACGGCGGTATGGGAACGATGCTTCAGGCGGCCGGAGTCCCTATGGGAAAGGTTCCCGAAGCATTAAATGTGACCCATGCGGAGGCTGTCATTGATATTCACCGTCAGTACATTGAGGCGGGAGCGGATATTATTTATGCCAATACCTTTAGTGCCAACCGTTATAAATTAGGTTACAGTGATTATTCGGTGGAAGAGCTGGTAACTGCCGGTGTCGTCAATGCGAAGAAAGCAGCGGCAGCTTCTGAGAGGGATGTGGCCGTGGCTCTGGATGTAGGGCCGATCGGAGAATTGATGGAACCAAATGGCAGTCTGAAATTTGAAGATGCTTATGACATGTTTAAGGAAATGATGATTGTCGGAGCAAAGGCAGGAGCGGATTTGATTGTTATAGAGACAAGCACGGACCTTTTGGAAATGAAGGCGGCAGTTCTTGCGGCAAAGGAAAATACATCCCTGCCTGTTTTTTCCACAATGACTTTTGAGAAAAACGGAAGAACCTTTACCGGCGTGACGGTGGAGGCGGCGGCGCTGACTCTGACGGGACTTGGTGTGGATGCCATCGGTATTAACTGTTCTCTTGGACCAAATGATATTTATCCTCTGGCGCAGAAATTGGTGGAGTGGACTCCTTTACCTGTCATCATCAAGGCAAATGCGGGACTTCCGAATTTGAATTCCGGCGGTTATGATATCAGCGCCGGTCAGTTTGCAGAGCAGATGGACAAGTTTATGGACCTGGGGGTTCAGATTATCGGCGGATGCTGCGGAACAACACCGGAGTACATTCGTGAAATGAAGGCGATGCTGGCCCGGAGAGCGGCTGAAGGGAAGACGGCAAATCGACCGGCCTTTGTCCGTCGGGCAGCGGTCTGCAGCAGTACCCAGGTTGTTGAGATCGATGGTGTCCGTGTGATCGGTGAGCGGATTAACCCAACAGGCAAGAAACTGTTTAAGGAAGCTTTATTAAATCATAATATCGGTTATATATTAACTCAGGGTATTTCTCAGGTAGAAGCCGGAGCCCATATTCTGGATGTGAATGTGGGGCTTCCGAAGATTGATGAAGCCGGACTGATGGTGGAAGTCATTAAAGAGCTTCAAGGGGTTGTGGATGTACCCCTCCAGATAGATTCTTCTCATGCCGGAGTTATTGAGAGTGGGCTGCGGATTTATAATGGCAAACCGATTGTCAATTCGGTCAATGGTGAAATGGCTGTCATGGAAAAGGTTCTTCCGCTGGTTAAAAAATACGGGGCGGCCGTGGTCGGTCTTACATTGGATGAGAATGGAATTCCGCTTCTGGCCGAGGAACGCTATGCGGTAGCAGAGCGAATCGTCCGGAAGGCTGAGAGCTATGGAATACCGAAAGAGGATGTCTATATTGACTGTCTGACGTTGACAGCTTCGGCTCAGCAGAAGGAAGTCGTTGAAACGTTGAAAGCCATGCAGCTTGTAAAGGAACGGCTCGGTGTAAAAACTGTCCTTGGTGTTTCAAATATTTCTTTTGGATTGCCAAAACGGGAAATCGTGAATGTGGCGTTTTTGACACTGGCTATGGCTCATGGCCTGGATTTGCCGATCATTAATCCGAATGTGGCGGCGATGATGGCGGCGATTGACAGCTTTAATGTCTTGTATAACCGGGATGAAGGCTCTAAATTTTATGTGGATAAGTACAGTAAGATTGTGGAGGCGGAAAAAAATACCCAGGCGGCGGCTCCGGCTGCAAAGCCATCGGATACAAAAAGCCTTGAATATGCTGTATTGAACGGTATTCGTGAATATGCGGCGGAAGCGACCCGGGAGCTTTTGAAAACCAGGCCGGCTATGGAGATTGTCAATGAGATTCTGATTCCGGCTCTGGATAAGGTCGGAGCGGATTTTGAAAGCGGAAAACTTTTCCTTCCGCAGCTCATCCAGTCGGCGACAACAGCTCAGGAAGCCTTCGATGTTCTTAAAGAATATATGTCCAGTCAGAAAGATGCGGGAACAGTTTCCAAAGGAAAGGTCATCATTGCTACGGTAAAAGGTGATATTCATGATATTGGAAAGAATATTGTTAAGGTCGTTATGGAAAACTACGGTTATGAGATGATTGACCTGGGCAAGGATGTTCCGATAGAAAAGGTTGTGGAAGCCGTTCAGCAGACCGGTGCAAAGCTGGTGGGCTTAAGTGCATTGATGACGACGACGGTGGTGAGTATGGAAGAGACCATTCGGGCCATTCACGAGGCGGGATGTGACTGTAAGATATGGGTCGGCGGTGCAGTTCTGACCGAAGATTATGCCAGACAGATTGGGGCAGATTTCTATGCGAAAGACGCGAAACAGTCCGTAGATATCGCAAAAAGTATACTTGGATAAATATGGAACGCTCAGTACAACATGTTGTGCTGAGCGTAATTTTTTTCCTATATTTTGTATTTTATAGTAGCTTTTTTTTTGATACAGTGATATAATGGCCTAGGGCAGTAACCAAAAGAAAAAATGAGGAGGATTATATATGATCGTTATTAAGCGGGATGGCCGTGAAGTGAATTATGATAGAAGTAAGATTATCGTTGCCATTTCCAAAGCGAATGCGGAAGTACCGCCGGAGGAAAAGATTACGGAAGATGTGATTGAGAGCATCGTTGAGTATATAGAGACACGTCACCGTAAACGTATGTTAGTAGAAGATATTCAGGATATTATCGAACAGAAATTGATGGCTGAAGGTAAATACGACCTGGCCAAGACTTATATTATTTACCGTTATCAGAGAGAATTAGTACGAAAAGCGAATACAACAGACGATTCTATTTTAAGTCTGATCAAAAATAGCAACAAAGATGTTATGGAGGAAAACTCCAATAAAAATGCGACAGTGGCTTCCACACAGCGTGACCTGATCGCCGGTGAAGTATCCAAGGATCTGACCCGTCGTCTGCTCCTGCCGGAAAAAATTGCAAAAGCCCATGAAGAGGGTGTGATTCATTTCCATGATGCAGATTACTTTGTTCAGCCGATTTTCAATTGCTGCCTGATCAATATTCAGGATATGCTGGATAATGGCACGGTGATGAATGGTAAGCTGATTGAAAGCCCGAAGAGTTTCCAGGTAGCCTGTACGGTTATGACCCAGATCATCTCGGCCGTAGCCAGCAGCCAGTACGGCGGCCAGTCCGTTGATATCCGCCACCTCGGAAAATATTTGAGGAAGAGCTATAACAAATATAAAGATCAGATCGTGGCTCAGTATGGGGATAAACTGGATGCGGAAACCATTGAAGGGCTGGTACAGACCCGTTTAAATGATGAACTTCGTTCCGGTGTTCAGACGATTCAGTATCAGATTAATACATTAATGACAACCAATGGCCAGTCTCCGTTTGTTACGGTGTTCCTGAACCTGGACCCGAATGATGAGTATATTGAAGAAAATGCCATGATCGTTGAAGAGATTCTGCGTCAGCGTCTGGAAGGTATTAAAAATGAAGTGGGTGTTTATGTGACACCGGCCTTCCCGAAACTGGTTTATGTGTTGGATGAGCATAACTGCCTGAAGGGTGGAAAATACGACTATATTACAAAGCTGGCGGTTCGCTGCTCTGCAAAACGTCTCTACCCGGATTATATTTCCGCTAAGAAAATGCGTGAGAATTATGAAGGCAATGTATTCAGTCCGATGGGCTGCCGAAGCTTCCTGACACCTTGGAAGGATGATAATGGCAACTACAAATTCGAAGGCCGTTTCAATCAGGGTGTTGTCAGTCTGAATCTTCCGCAGATGGGTATTGTAGCCCGGGGTGATGAGGCGAAATTCTGGAAGATTTTCGACGAACGTCTGGAATTATGCTATGAAGCACTGATGTGCCGTCATAAAGCCCTTGAAGGAACAACTTCCGACGTCAGCCCGATTCACTGGCAGTACGGCGCTATTGCCCGCCTTGAAAAGGGTGAGAAGATTGATAAATTACTGCATGGCGGATATTCCACACTTTCTCTGGGCTACATTGGCCTGTATGAAGTGACGAAATTAATGACGGGTGTCAGCCATACCACACCGGAAGGTGAAGAATTTGCCTTAAAGGTAATGAATCATCTCCGTTCAGCGACAGATCGCTGGAGAAAAGAAACAGGCATTCATTTCAGTCTTTACGGAACACCGGCTGAGTCTCTGTGCTACCGTTTTGCACGGATTGATATGGACCGTTTCGGCGTTATTGAGGATGTCACAGATAAGGGATATTATACAAATTCCTATCATGTGGATGTTCGCGAAAAGATTGACGCTTTCAGCAAGTTCAAATTTGAAAGCCAGTTCCAGAAGATTTCTGCCGGCGGCGCTATTTCCTATGTAGAAATTCCAAACATGCGCCATAACCTGGAAGCTCTGGAAGAGCTGGTAAAATTCATTTATGATAATATTCAGTATGCCGAGTTTAATACAAAATCCGATTATTGCCATGTATGTGGATATGATGGAGAAATTATCATTAATGATGATCTGGAATGGGAATGCCCGCAGTGCGGCAACAAAGACCATGACAAGATGAATGTGACACGGCGTACCTGCGGTTATCTGGGTGAAAACTTCTGGAACGTGGGTAAGACAAAGGAAATCGCTGCCCGTGTTCTTCATATTTAAAGTTTAACGGCGTTGTAAAACGTCGGAGCAGAGGCGGTAAAGTATGTATTATGCGGATATAAAACAATATGATATATCAAATGGACCGGGGGTGCGGATTTCTCTCTTTGTGAGTGGATGCACCCACCGGTGCAAAAATTGTTTTAATGAGGTTGCCTGGGATTTTAATTACGGAGAACCTTTTACAGAAGAAACCATTGATAAGATTATCGAATATTTGGAACCGGATTATATCTGGGGCCTGACGCTTCTCGGAGGGGAACCTTTTGAACGGGCCAACCAGCAGGGACTTTTGCCGCTGCTTCGCAGGGTCCGGGAGAGATATCCGAAGAAGACCATCTGGTGTTTTTCCGGATACCTCTTTGACAGAGATATTGTGGGCCGGATGGTGGAGGATTGGCCGGAAACGAAAGAAATGCTTTCATATATCGATGTTCTTGTTGATGGCGAGTTCATTGAGGAAGAAAAGGATTTGACCAAGCGGTTTAAGGGTTCAGCCAATCAGCGGACGATCGATGTTCCGGCTTCACTGAAAGAGGGCCGGGTTGTCATTGTCGAAGGTTATGAATAGGAGAAAAGCGATGAAACAGCAAGTGAAAGTTAAAAAGCTAAATGATAAAGCGATTCTTCCAACTTACGGGAGCAAATACAGCGCTGGTTCAGATTTGTATGCCTGCATGGATGCACCGGTAGATATTCTTCCAGGCGAGACGGTGCTTGTAAAGACCGGATTGGCCATGGCGATTCCGGAAGGTTATGCGGGACTGATTTATGCCCGCAGCGGTCTGGCAACGAAAAAAGGCCTGGCACCGGCCAATAAAGTGGGCGTCATTGATGCGGATTATCGCGGAGAGATTATGGTGCCGCTTCACAATCATTCCCGTGTGGCAGTGACGGTGGAGCATGGTGAGCGGATCGCTCAAATGGTGATTACACCATTTTTAACAGCGGAATATCTTCTCACAGATGAACTGGATGAAACGGAGCGCGGCGAAGGCGGCTTCGGTTCTACCGGAACTAAATAAAGAAATTTATACGGATATATTCTTGACAAGTTAATGCGATTGTGCTTTACTATAATAAAGTGCAACGTGGGAAAAATTGGCAATGAGGCCACAGCGAACTCCATTCGGTGTGGCCTTTTTGTATTTTATATGCTAAAGGGGGAAAATTCAAATGAAAGTGAATGACAGACACGTATCCTTTTATTATGAGAATGACGATGATTATGGAAAAATTGAAATTGATCCCAAAAAAACAGCTTTGCTTATCATCGATATGCAGCATGTATTTATCACCCGTCCGGTGATTGAAAATCCGACGGAAGCACAGAAGAAGGAAGCTGAACGGTGGGAGCAGTTCTACAAAGCCATTGATGAGACGGTTGTGCCGAATAATAAAAAACTTCTGGATTATTTCCGGGCTCATGAGATGGATGTTATGTTTGCAAAAATTCAGTGCCGTCAGAAGTCGGGACGGGAACGTTCACTGGATCAAAAAGCTACCGGATATAATGAACTTTTACTGGTGCCGGGAGATCCGCTGGCGGATATTGTTCCTGAGCTTGCGCCCCTTCCGGATGAGATTGTTTTTGCAAAGACAACAGACAGTGCATTGACGGGGACGAATCTGCGTCTGACCTTGTTTAATATGGGAATTGATACGGTTGTTGTTACCGGTGTGCTGACAGACCAGTGCGTTTCAGGCACGGTGCGGAGTCTTGCCGATGAAAGCTTTAAAGTCTGGCTGATTGAAGATGCCTGCCGGGCAGCGACAGAAAAGATTCAGGAAAATGAGCTTGAAATTTTAAATAATATTTATTGTCATGTAATTACAACAGATGAGTTGCTTGAAGCACTTAATTAAGTTAAAAGAGGTGGAAATAATGGAAAATTTATTTGATTTTTTACCTGCGGAGATGGAATATTGGGGAATTCCGGGTTTCAGCTATGGAGTGATGAAGGATGGAAAAGTTATTGCCAAAGGCGGCTATGGATATCGGGATGTGGAAAAGAAACTTCCGGCCGATGAAAAGACGCTTTATGGGATTGCCTCCTGTTCAAAATCTTTTAATTCCTGTCTGATCGCCATGCTGGTAGATGAGGGAATTCTTGATTATGACAAACCAATTCGAGAATATATTCCCGAATTTGCCATGTACGATCCATTTGCAACACGGGACTGTACACTGAGGGATATGTTGACCCATCGTACCGGACTGGCGCCTCATGAGGCTATGTGGCCGGACCCTTCGAGTACAAAGAAAGATTTGCTGATGCGTCTGCGCTATTTGAAACCAAATGCGCCTTTCCGGACCGTGACTCAGTATAATAACACGATTTATTCAGCCATCGGAGCGATAGCGGAAATTGTTACTGGTGAAAGTTGGGAAGATTTAATTCGGACACGTATTTTTGAGCCCCTTGGCATGACGAGCAGTCTGCTTTCTGCCCATGAGATGTATGAGCAGCCAAATCACGCACAGGGCTATTGGAATTGGGAAGATGGCAAGGGAGCTGTTCCGGTAGGACCATGGGAAATGGATGTGGCCGGCGGAGCCTGCGGCGTGGTTTCCAATATTGAGGATATGTTCAAATGGCTGACGCTTCATCTCAATGAAGGTGTTTATGAGGGAAAGCGTTTGGTTTCTGAAAAAAATATGAGAGAAATGCACCATATGCAGGCGCCGATGCATATGTTTCCGTGGAAGTTCCCGGAAGTTGATACGGATGGCAGCTATGGCATGGCGTGGTTTATTCAGCATTATCGTGGCCGTAAGTTTGTATGGCATACGGGCGAAATCGAAGGTTTTTGTACACTGGAAGGTTTTCTGCCGGATGAAAATATTGTCATTATGCTGGCAATGAACGTACATAAACCATTAAATATGCCGATTCTTATGACAAGCTGTTATACAGTATTTGACCGGCTGCTTGGCGATCCGGAAGTTGATTGGGCAAGCCGCCTTCATGCGTGGAACGGCAAATATGATGCATTTTATTATCACTGGAATGTGGATTTGTTTGAAGGAAAACCGGCGCCCGTACCGAATACAAAGACATCCCATCCGCTTTCTGCCTATACGGGTTCCTTTAATCACCCGGGATATGGCACTTATCGGGTGGAGGAAAAGGATGGTGAGCTGGTACTTTGGTATAAGGATATGCCTGTACGTATGGAGCACTGGCACTATGATGTGTTTAAAGCCCATCGCTTAAAGGAAGATACTACGGTGCTTACAGCTCCGATTTCCTATTATATGGATCCGTTTACAGGGGACATTGCAGGCTTTACACTTCAGATAGAGCCGACGGTTGAACCGGCAGTTTTTAAGCGTGTAGATGTGTAAATGAATGCTAAGGGGAAGAGAGGTATGAAAAAAGATGAGTGAAAATAACAATGAAAACCATTTGAAAAAAAGTTTAAGTATGATGACGATGATTGCCATCGCAGCAGGAGCAGTTATCGGAGGATGGCTGGCAGAAAGTCCTTATTGGTATTCCCTGACCGGTCCGGGAGCTGCGTTTATTTTCCTTGGACTGGCAGTACTGTTAGTACCTGTGGGTCTGGCTTTTGCGGAGATGGTGGCTTTACTGCCGTTTTCATCTTCGGTCGCTGTCTGGACGGCAAATGCAACAAATCATCGTTTTGGCTGGTGTATCCAGTGGCTGATGTTTTTGATTCAGATTGTTGAACCACCGATCTGTGCGTTTATTTTGACGACGGCTTTGGGATTTTTTATTGAATTTACAACGACGCAGACGATGCTGATCGCTGTTGCCATATGCGTTATCTGGTATATTATTTCAAACTTTAATATATCGATTTCAGGCCGTTTGAGTAATATCTTTTTCTATTCAATGGTCGGTATTTCAATCTGCATCATGATTCTGTTCTTCACAAGCGGAAAATGGAGCGTGGATAATCTGCTCGGACATGGCGGATGGTTCCCGAAGGGCGGTTATGGTCTGTTTTTGGCATCGGGCGTGCTGACGATTAAATATATCGGTTTCGAAATGACACCGACGATGATTGAAGAGACAACCTTCCCTGTTAAAAATATGTGGAAAGTCATTTTGGCAGCGTTGTTTATTCCGGCAGTTATGTATGCAATCGTTGTTATTGCCATCGGCGGTATGGCGCCATGGACAGAACTTGCCGAAATGTCAATGCCGGAACCGGAATTGATTCGCTCCCTTGGACTTCCGATGATTTTTGCCTGGGGTGCTCTTATTGCAGGCTCTCTGCATGGATTTACAACTTTTATGGGATTCTGGACATCCTCAGCCCGCGTGCTTTACGGGGCAGCCCAGTTAAATATGCTTCCAACACCATTTAAAAAATTAAACAGATACGGACAGCCATACGTATCCAATTTTGTGGTTTTACTGTTCTCCGTATTTTTCTGTATTTTCTCTGCGAGCAATTGGGTACAGTATATCTATGCGGTGTCCTGTATTGCGGCCGGTCTTGTATATTTTATGGTTTGTTATGATGCCTATAGGCTGCGTAAAACCCATCCGGAATGGCCGCGTCCATATAAAGCGCCGGGCGGCAGCGCCTTCCTGTTCCTCGGCATGCTGGTATCCATCTGGGTAGTTATCGCATCTTCATTATCACTGGATTTTGCTGGCTGGATGTCACTTGTGGCTTATATGGCCATTGGTATTATCGTGCTTGTGCTGATGGAATCCTATCGTAAAAAGAATCCGGGTAAACTTGATCCGATTATTTTAACGCCGGATAATATTGAAGAAAAATGATGAATTAAAATTAAAGGAATGATGCGTACATGAAAATGTATGTATCATTCCTTTATTTTTGTGTTGATATTGTGCGCACGATTGAATATAATAAAAGTAGTGGGAGGTGAATTGTATGGCTAAAACAGCAAATATTAATATTCGTATTGATCCGGAAACAAAATCCAGTGCGGAGAAACTTTTTGCCAGCTTTGGAATAACCATAACAGATGCTATTAATATTTTTTTACGTAAATCCATTATGGAAGGCGGATTGCCATTTGAAGTAAAACAGCCTCGTTATAATATAGAAACAGAGGCTGCTATGCAGGAAGCAAGAGCGATTATGAGTGGACAAATTCAAACAAAAAAATATACTTCAGCCAGAGAACTCTTCGATGAATTAGACGCAGAAGAAGGCGGTGAAGAATGTTAAATTTAGTCACTACAGGGCAATTTAGAAAGGATTACAAACGAGTAAAAAAGCGTGGGTATGACATGAAACTTCTGGAAAGTGTTATTGATATGCTGCTTGCAGAAAACATCTTAGAAGATCGATATAGAGATCATGCATTAGTAGGAAATTACGTTGGTTTTAGAGAATGTCATATTTTACCGGACTGGCTTTTAATATATGCGGTTGATAAGGGAAATTTAATATTAACAGCTTCACGTACAGGTACACATGCAGATTTATTTGGAAAATAAGAAATTTGTATTGTACGGACAGATAGAGGCAGTTGATTAATTTAAAGAGATAAACATATGGAGTTATACAATGTTAAAAATAGCGGTGTTGGATGATGAGCAATTTTTTACGAAAGAGTAAGCAGGCGGCTATATTTAATCTATGAAAAAATGCATCTTGCGGTTGATGTGGATTGTTACCGCAGCGGCAGGGAACTGATGTATGAGGTGGACGACGGGAAATATTATGATATTTATTTACTGGATATTGATCTTCCGGATATGTCGGGAATTGATTTGGGACGGGAACTTCGCGAAAGGTCGCCCTATTGCTATATTATCTTTCTCACAGCTTATCCTCAATATGCCATTGAAGGCTACAGCGCCAGAGCTTATCAGTATATATTAAAGGATCAATGGGAGCAGAAGCTTGAAACAACATTGAGTAATATTCAAAAAGAAATTAATGCCCAAACGGAGCCATCCTATCGAATTACAGTAGGGCCTAAACTGGAGAAGGTGCCGGTAAAAGATATTTATTATTTGTATAAGGATGGAAAAAATGTTATATTTCAGACGCGGAGCGGCAGGACTTCTATTCGCAAAACTTTATCGGAAGTTTATGAAGAACTGCCGAAAGAAGAATTTATTTATGTAGACCGGAGCTTTATTGTAAATGTCCAGCATGTGATGAAACTGAAGAATAAGGAAATATACATGTCAAATGGTGAAAAGGTACCCGTCAGCAAACCCCAGTTGGAGAGGGTAAAAATCGAGATTAATGCATATTGGAGAAGCCATATATGAGTAAACCAAAAGGAGAGTTTGGAAAAAATAAATTTAAAATCTGATGATAACAAGGCATTTTCAGGATGTTTCGCTGTATATAAAAGTGGAGCATCTTTTTTATTTACACGAATTTGTGTAAAAATAATCCACAAGATTCGGGCTTTACGCTGGATATGTGGAATGTTAAACTGACCCTAAAGCAAGCTGAAAATATGGGATATGCAGCAAAAGATAAGGTAAAGAGGGGATGGACAATGTTAAGGATTGCGGTATTGGATGACGAACGGATTTTTTATGAAAGTATCGAAAGGAAAATATATTCTTTTTATGAAAAAATACATCTGGTTGTAAACGTCGATTGTTATAGTAGCGGTAAAGCATTAGTGTACGAAGTGGATGATGGGAAATATTATGACATTTATCTATTAGATATTGACCTTCCTGACATGTCGGGAGTTGATTTAGGGCGGATACTTAGAGAAAAGTCGCCCTATTGTTATATTGTCTTTCTTACAGCCTATCCACAATATGCGATTGAAGGCTATAGTGCAAAGGCGTATCAGTACATATTAAAAGATGAATGGGAAAAGAAGCTGGATATAACTTTGGGGAATATTCAAAAGGAGATTCAATCCCGAATGGAACCAACCTATCGAATTATGGTGAGTACAAAATTAGAAAAAGTACCGGTAAAGGATATTTATTATCTGTATAAAAGCGGGAAGAACGTTGTATTTCAGACGCGCAGTGGAGAGAGTGCTATTCGTAAGACCTTATCGGAAGTTTATGAAGAATTACCAGAAAAAGAATTTATTTACGTGGACCGGAGTTTTATTGTCAATATTGAGCATGTGATGAAATTAAAGAATAAGGAAATTCACATGTCTAACGGAGAAATTATTCCTGTCAGCAAGCCCCAGTTGGAAAGAGTGAAAATGGAAATTAATGCATATTGGAGAAGCCATGTGTAAACATTTATTATTTTGGGCCACGGAGTATTTAAATTATTTTTCATTGATTTTCTGGGGAATTAAGTTATTTTTGAAGAAGTATGGGGTCAAGACAAATAGAAAGGAATGGGTCGAGAATGCTATTATCATTGCAGCGAGCGCGCCGGTGGTGTGGTTTTGCGCAGATAATTATAGGTTTATACAATATTCTAATAGCGCTACATATGTATTGATTATATTCATAGGAATATTTATAAAAATATACACAAAATGGAAAATAAATAGGATATTTACATTGGTAGCTATATATGTACACGGAATGCGTTTAATTGATTTACTGGCTGTGGCAGTAGTGTTAGAAGTAAATAAAGTAAGTAGATATTATGAATGGGATTTTATAAATATGGGTTTTGATAGAAGTGTATTTATAGTTTTACTATTAATTTGCTACTACATTATTTACCGTATATTAATGAATAGTTATTTAATAGAATATTTGTACGATAATATGCTTTATCGTTGGATAATGTGTATATATAGTTTTTTAGGAATTATTTGTTTTTGCAGGGTGTATCGTTTTGAATATACGGAACATTTAATTCAATATTGGATGTTTTATTTGGTCTGTGCTTTCGCGATGTGCGGTATTTTTATAATTTATTTCGTGAGAATAAAAAATGAAGAGGAAAATCGAATGTTGACTATGCGCAACGACTTATTGGAATCAAATTATCAGTCTTTGCAAAAGGCCTATGACGAAAACAGGATGATGTATCATGACTTCAAGAATCATATGTTGGTAATGAAACAACTGATTCAGGAAGAAAAGAATAAGGAAGCATTGGAATATATTAGTGCATATACCCATGGGACCTTAAGCATTAGCCAAAGAGTAGTATCCGGGTGTGAAATTATAGATATTATTGTTAATTGTAAAATTGCTGAAGCTTTGGAGAAAAATATTGATTTAAAATACGAAGTGGAGTTTATTGGTGAGATTTGTATAGAAAATATTGATATATGTGCATTGTTGGCTAATTTATTAGACAATGCCATTGAAGCTTGTGAGAAAGTTAAAAAGAAGAAACGGTGGGTATGTTTAAAGATTAAGAGGAGAAATGAAATGCTATTTATCTGGGTAGAAAACTCTATGGCGTCGAAGGTAATAGAGCAGGATAAATTTTTCCAGACAAGTAAAAGAAAAAAGAATCTCCATGGCCTTGGAATGAAAAGCATTGATAATGTTATACAGAAATATGATGGCCATAAAGAATATGAAATTCAAAAAGACAAGTTTCAAATTTATATCAGTATACCCATAGACTAATTATTGAGGGACAAAATTCGACAATTTAAGGACAGATTGAGAAAAAAATAGAAAAGGAAGGTATAATCAAGGCGTAAAATAAAGCAAAGGAGGGAAAGTGGCATGGAAAACAGAAAAAACGAAAATAGCATGAATTTGGCTGGTGATATCCGAAAAGAAATGGATGAAATTCAGAAAATGCAGGCAACTATACCATATTATTTGACGATTGTTACAAATACTTGTTCGGATATAAGAACTATTATTTGTTGCTAGTGAATAATTAAAAAAGTAAAAGATGACAAAAAGTAAAGAAGAATTCGAAAATATTGTTTATCAAAGTTTAAAAGAGAATAATGGGTTTAGTGAAAATCCCGGAAATATTTTTAATCCCTTTTTTGAGTGTATTGCCAGTGCGGTTCTAAAAGAAATCGAATATAAAATAGCGGTTATGAAGATACCGGGTCGGCCGGCGCACAAGATCCTGGATTTGGGTGTTTTGAAAGAGATTTTAATTAAAGTTTCAAAACGGGTTTTAATCTACGATATGAACGTTCGGCGGGAAGCCGGGGAACTGGCGGGTGATTCGGAGGAAAAGGAATATGCGGATTACGTTTGTCATCATCTGATGCAGCCGGAGTATGTACGGGACCTGTTTCAGCAATATCCGATTTGGCGGGATGCGATATTTCAGAGCTCAAAATTTTATATCCGAAATATGATGGAAGTTCTTCAGCATTTATATTCAGACAAAATGGATTTAAATGCCGAATTTTTCGCAGATAAGCCTTTTGAAGAAGTGGTTCGGATATCGGGAAGCGGCTCGGACACACATTGTGAAAATCGAGTTGTGTATCGTGTAGAACTGGATAATGGCGAAGTGATTTACCATAAATCCAGGGTGAATACAGGTATTCGTTTTTTTAACGCGCTGTATGTGCGGATTGGCAATTCCTGTGGGATACCGGCTTACATAAATCCTGCATTGGAGCGGGACACTTATGTTTGGGAAAAAGAGGCGTCTTATGGGGAGTGCCAGTCTGAGCAGCAGGTGAAAAATTATTTTACCCGGCTTGGAATGATTTTGTGTATTTGTCATTTGTGTCATAGTGGAGATATGCATTATGAAAATATGGTGGCCTGCGGGGAGTATCCGGTATTAATTGATTATGAAACATTGATTCAATTACCTCCGGAGCAAAAACCGGCGGATGAAAAGGAGACAAATACTTTCATCGGAATGTCGGTGCTGCCGATAGGAATACTGCCTTTTTATGGTGCCCGGAATAAGAATTTCAATGCGGATTTCAGTGGGCTTTGCGGCGGCGGTAAGCAGATGATGGATTTGCAGATTCCGGTTATTTCCAATCCCGGCAGATCAACCATGTGTATTGGTTATAAATACGGCGAGACCCAGGAGAAAAATAACCGGGTACGGTTAGCTGGTCAGGTCGTTGATCCGGGAACATATCTGAATGATATTTACAAAGGTTTTGAGGCGGGATATCGGTATATCTATGAGCATAAAGCGGATGTCATCCAATTGGCGAAAATGATGCAGCAGTCTCTCTACCGTCAGCTTTTTCGAAATACTCAGGAATATCATATGATTCTTGATTTATCCTACCATCCTCAGTTTATGCAGCAGGAGGGAGCGCGGCGAAGTTTTCTTGAAAATGCATTGATGATTTCAGAGTTTAAGGATAAATCCTGGATTGTGGAGCAGGAAATCGAAGATATGCTGAATGGAGATATTCCGTACTTTCAGTTCCATATGGGTTCAGGGGAGATTCTTAATTCGCAGAGGAAACCATTGAAAACATTTTATCACCGGACGGGAATGGAATTTATCGTGCATCAGATTCAAAACCGGACACCGGAAGATTTGCGGGTGCAAAAACAGCTGATCGAAACGGCGTTGAATTATTCGAAGGTAGCGTTTTTAAGAGACAGGATACCGCAGATTGGGGCGAAAAGAAATACAGATATTTCGATAGAGGATTTATGTTCAGAGATTGCGGATGTGGTATATGAGCATCGGATTGAAACCTCAGGAAAAATTCGGTGGATAAGATCGGAAGA
>CABRLU010000026.1 GCA_902471845.1 uncultured Lachnospiraceae bacterium
GACGGAGCGCGCCCGCCCGAAGGGCATGTATTACGGTATGCCAAAAAAGGGTATTCAAAACCTCGCCGTAGGTATAGTGTGCGAAGTGCGTGCTACAAGGCGATGTTCTGAATACCTTTTTTTACGATTAATAATAGAGGGGGAAGATTTTTATGGAAAGAATGTCCGGCAGAGATATCACTGAAGGCAGCATTTGGAAAAACCTTCTGCTTTATTTTTTTCCAATATGGTTTGGCTCTATTTTTCAGCAGATGTATACGACGGTGGACGCAGTGGTCGTAGGTCGTTTTATCGGCAAGGAGGCTCTGGCGGCCCTTGGCGGTACGTCCAGTCTTCTGGTGGATTTGTCGGTAGGTTTTTTTATTGGCGCTTCGGTGGGAGCGGGGGTCGTTATATCCCACTGTTACGGTGCGAGGGATAATGAACGCTTAAAGTATGCGGTGTATGCTTCGATGAAGCTGTCTCTGATCTGCGGCGCGGTTTTGATGGTGGCCGGAATTTTAGCGACGCCGACAGCGCTGCGCTGGATGAATACACCGGCGGATGTTATAGGCGGTGCAACGCTATATCTTCGAGTTTATTTTTGCGGTGTCATTCCGTCGCTTTTATATAATATGGGTTCCAGTGTTCTCCGGGCGATCGGAGATGCGAAGCGCCCGCTGTATTTTCTCATATTTACAACTGTTGTGAATGTTGGGCTGGACGTTTTGTTTGTGGCCGTTTTTAAAATGGGAATATTCGGTGCGGCTCTGGCGACGATTCTGGCTCAGGCTTCAAGTGCGGTTCTCGTATTGCGAACCCTTTTAAACACGAAAGAAAGTTATCGGCTTGTACTCAGCGGATGTCAGGTTTATCCGGAGGTTTTTAGACAGATTATCCGGCTCGGACTTCCATCGGGCTTCCAGTACATGCTTTATACCGTATCCAATCTTGTCGTACAGGCAAAGGTCAATCTTCTTGGTACAGATGTGGCGGCGGCCTGGGCGGCCATCAGTAAGCTGGACGGCGTATTCTGGCTGACAATGACAGCTTTTGGAACAGCCATGACCACATTTACCGGTCAGAATTACGGCGCAGGGAAGATGAATCGGGTGCGTCGCGGGATGCATGTCGGCATTGTGATTTCAATTGGGCTGACTGCAGGTATCTGCCTGCCGCTGCTTATCTTTTCACGGCAGTTACTCGGTATTTTTTCAACCGATGAAGTGGTGCTGGCGTTGGGACTGCAGTATACATTTTTCCTTGTGCCTACATATTTTACTTATACAGGAACAGAATTGCTCGGTGGTGTCATCAAGGGGGCGGGGGACAGCTTTGCGCCAATGTTGATCACGGGAGTCAGCGCTTTTGCGATCCGGAGTCTTTGGGCCATGTTTGCACCAATGATCTGGCCGGGAATGAATACGATCATGCTGAGCTATCCGATTTCCTGGTCTGTGTCAACAATTTTATTTATCATATATTATAATTTCGGTCACTGGATGAAAAATGATGGAAAAAACCGAAGAAATCAGGAGGAGGAATCGAATTGGCAGTAATTCACAGAAAGCAGCTTTCTGCTATGGGTATTCATTATTTATATTATCCATTGGATTATATGCTGGATGCCCAGGCGAAGGCCGGGTTTCAGACGGTTGAGCTGGTAGGTATGGCGCCCCATTTTCTCATGGACCATACCGGATTTCAGGACACGGCGCCGGTACGTAAAATGGCGGAGGACCGGGGGCTGACAATTGGATGTTTCACACCGGAGTGTGCGGTGTATCAGTATTTAATGTGTTCGCCGGATCCGGGCTTTCATGAGCGCAGTATGGAATATTTTAAATGGGGACTGGAAGCTGCCGAACAGTTTGGAGCAACGAAACTTTTGACGAACTGTATCGGAGGTACCTGGGATGAGGAATACGACAGAGTGTATGAGCGGGCGGTAAAAAGCCTGTCGTTGTTGGCGCCGGTGGCTGCAGATTACGGGATTACCATTGCGGTGGAGACGGTTCGGCCGGAGGAAAGTAAATGTATTATCACCCTGCCCGAATTAAAACAGTTACTTCAGGATGTTTCGCATCCAAACGTTAAAGCCGGATTGGATACGATTGCCATGGGTGTGGCCGGTGAGACGCCGGAGGAATGGTTTGCGGTTCTTGGAGATGACATCGTACATACCCATTTTGTGGATGGACGGCCTTACGGGCATCTGGTTTGGGGAGATGGTCTGTTTCCACTGGAAAGCTATCTGGACGTTTTAAATAAATATCATTATGAGGGCCTGATCAGTCAGGAAATCACGGATTTCAGGTATTTTGAAGATCCGGCGGCGGCAGACGCAAGAAATTTCCGGGCCTTTGAGCCTTACATCTTAGAGGAAGGGGATGGGGCGGATGTGTGACATGAAGAAAAGAAAGATGACGGGACCAACATCCGCACCGAAAATTCGGCGGGAGCAGGTTGCCGGCATGAATATTCATTATTTAAACTATTCGCTGGACTATTTTCTTGATGTGCAAAAACGGCTTGGATTCAAATCGCTGGAACTATGGTGCGGCGCACCCCATGTCTGGCTGGACCATATGCGTTATTACGATGCGAAAGCCATTCAGAAAAAAGTGCGGGACCGGGGGCTTCAGGTGCATGTGCTGACACCGGAAAATTGCCTTTATCCTTATCAGGTGGCGGCCAGAGAACCGGAACATGCAGAGCGCAGCTTTAAATATTTTAAGAACGGCATTGCTTTGGCAGAAGAGCTTGGCTGTTCCCTGATGGAGATTAATTCGGGATGGGGCTACTGGAATGAGGACAGAGAAGAGGCCTGGAAGCGGAGTGCGGATATGCTTTCACGACTGGCCGATGAGGCCGGGCGGCACGGCATTACCCTTGTCATGGAGTCGCTGCGGCCGGAGGAAAGTCAGATTGTTACGAATCTGGCTCAGGAAAAGCAGATGTTGCAGGAGGTCAACAGTCCATATTTGAAACCAATGGCCGATCTGTGTGCGGTCAGTGTGGCGGGAGAAACGCTGGCGGATTGGTTTGAAGCCTTTGGCGATGACCTGAAACATATGCATTTTATTGACGGAAATCCTTATGGACATTTAGTCTGGGGTGACGGTACCCACCATCTTGGAGAGGAAATTGCCGTAATGAATCAGTATGGATATTCGGGCCTGCTCGGACAGGAAATTACCGACGGACGGTATTACGATGATCCGGCGGCCGCGGATTTTAGAAATATGAAAAATTTTGAAAGATATATGGATGAATAACAGGAGGAACATTATGGATGCAAAAAGCGTGATCAAACAGGTGAAAGAACAGAAAAATGAAATTCGTCAGGTTTACTGGGTAGCCTGCGGCGGCAGTCTGGTGGATTTATATCCGGCTCATTGTATGCTGATGGCCGAAAGTACCCTGGTGGAATCCGGTATTTATACAAGTAAGGAATTTATCCTTGCAACACCGAAAAAACTGGGTGAACACAGTCTGGTGATTCTCTGTAGTCATTCCGGCGGCACAAAAGAAACTCTGGATGCAGCAGAATTGGGCCTGTCTAAGAATGCGGCGATTGTCATGATGACAAATCATCCGGGCAGCCTGGCTGACAGTGATAAGTGGATTTCCTGGGTTTATCCTTGGGGAGACAATCTGAAGACGTGCGAGATTCCGAGCGGAATCAGCCTTTCTCTGGCAGCAGAGCTTCTGGCGGCACAGGAAACTTTTGAAGCCTATGGTGTTTTAATGGAAGGAATTGAAAAGATGGATGAGATTGTGGCAAAGGCAAAAGTGCGTGTCCGCGAAGAATTGTGCGATCGTTTTGCACAGCTTTGTACGGAGCATCCGTTTTTATATATTCTCGGGAGCGGTGCCAGCTTCAGCCAGACCTATGGCTTTGCCATCTGCAGTCTGATGGAGATGCAGTGGCAGCACTGTGCTTATATCCACAGCGGCGAATATTTTCATGGGCCATTTGAAGTGACAGAAAACGGTGTATTCTATTTCCTTCAGAAGAGTTCAGGAAAATGCCGTCCGATGGATGAAAGGGCAGAAGATTTCTTAAAGACCCATACAGACTGTCTGATGGTACTGGATGCTCTGGATTATGGTATGGATGTCATTGACCCGGCGGTTCGGGATTATCTGGATCCGGTACTTTTCTATCCAATGAACTGTGAACTTCGTTCGGCCCGCGGCAAGGTCTTTGACCATGATGTGGACTATCGGAGATATATGGGCAAAGTGGCTTATTAGGAAATGAGGTGCGGTATGACATATCCGGTAAAAGTATTGGGATTCGGCGATAATGTGGTTGATAAATATGAACATTTAAAAATCATGTATCCGGGTGGAAATGCAGTAAATTTTGCGGTGTATGCGAAGCAGTTCGGAGCAGAGCGGAGCGCTTACATGGGGATCTTCGGAAGCGACAGGGAGGCGGAACATGTCATTGCGTCTCTGGAGGCAGAGCAGATTGAACTCATAAAATGTGTTCAGGTCATAGGGGAGAATGGATGTTCAAAAAACACAGTCATTGACGGAGACCGGGTGTTTCTGGAAAGCAATGAGGGAGGCGTCCGCGGTGATATGCGCTATGCGCTGAATCGTTTTGATCTGGAGTATATTCGACAGTTTGATGTGGTGCATACGGGAAATTATTGCTTTACGGAACGGGAGCTGCCGAAAATTAAAGCGGCAGGCGTTCCGGTCAGCTTTGATTTTTCCGATGATTCGGAGGATACTTACATTGAAGCAGTGGCTCCTTCAGTCACCTACGCATTTCTTTCATGCAGCGATTTGGAAGCTTCCGAAATTCGTAAAAAGCTGGAATGGATACATTCGCTCGGACCATCTTTTGTCTGCGCCTCCCGGGGTGCGGAAGGATGTATGGCCTTTGACGGAAGTCAGTATTATGTTCAGCCGGCTATGCCGGTTGAAAAAATGGCGGATACGATGGGGGCAGGTGACAGTCTTCTGACATCCTTCCTGGTTGGTTATTTGTCGGCGAAAAAGGACGGACAGACCGATGGACAGGCTATTCCGAAGGCATTGCAGGCAGCTGCGGTTTTTGCTTCCCGGGTCTGCGGTATCGATGGCGCCTGGGGTTATGGAGTACATTATGATGACTGAGAAAAAGGTTGCAGCAGTAGGGTTTTGCTGTGTGGATATTTATGAAAATATAAATGAATGGTATGCCACGGGAAACGGTATTGACTGGGGAATTCATCTGCGTCGGATGGGAGTTTCGGTCAGCGCGGTGAGCGTGGTCGGAAATGACTGTTACGGCGATGAAATGAAGCGGACTCTGGCGGTTGAGGGGATAGATATTTCCCATCTCCGGACAGAACCGGGGCCAACCTGTATTACCCGGATGGAGCTTCGCAACGGTACGGACCGGGTGCATCTGGACTCTGTTGACGGCGTTATGGAGCATTATGCGATTACAGATGAGGAGTTTCAGTTCGTGGCAGAACATGAATTGCTCCATACCGATTTGTTTGGGAATGTATTGGACCATCTTCCGGCATGGAAAGCGGCCGGGGTGAAGATTCTCATGGATTTTTCCATATTTACAAAGGATCCGGAATATCATTGCAAGGATATTTTTCCTTATGTAGACTATGTGTTCTTTTCGGCCGATGGGATAGAAAGGGAGGGGCTCCGGGACTGGATGAAGGAAATCCATGCCTGCGGGCCTGTGCTGGTAACGGCAACTTTGGGAGAGGAAGGAAGCCTGTGCTATGACGGCCGTCAATTTTATTCCTGTGGAATCGTACCTGCGAAGGTGGTAAATACGGTCGGAGCCGGAGACAGCTATATTGCCGGTTTTACTTTCGGCCTGCTTCAGGGAGAACCCATTTCTGCATGTATGGCCCGGGGAGCGGAGCTTGCGTCTCAGGTGATTTCCGGATTTAAACCCTATTAGATGAGAAGGAGGAAATTTTATGATAATCGATATGCATCTTCATCCGATTTTTTATAAACCAATCTGTGAGGACGCGGAAGAGCTGGAATTTCGAAAAAACAGTTTTGGCGTCTGGAAACAGGGACCGATGGAATGGGATGAGGTTTTTATAGAAATGGATTATGGCGGCATTGAAAAATCAGCGCTGCTTCCGCTGGATATTACGACAACGGAAGGCGGATATATAGTAACCAATGAGCAGGTGGCGAAGCTTCAGTCCATCTATCCGGACCGCCTCATCGGTTTTGCCAGCGTGGATCCGCATCGTCCGGATGCAAAAGAAGTATTACTCCATGCCTTTGATGACCTGGGACTGCAGGGGCTGAAACTGAATCCGTCGAAACAGAAATTCTATCCGACGGAAGACTTTATGGAGCCGATTTACGAAATTTGTGAGAGCCGGAATAAACCGATTATTTTCCACGCGGGAACGTCCTGGGAGCCGAATACGCCGGCCGAATATTCTCATCCGCTGGCTTTTGAGAAAGTTTTTATCCGTCATCCGGAGCTGCGCTGTTGTCTGGCTCATTTTGCCTGGCCGTGGGTTCGGGAAATGGTCATGCTCATGATTAAATATCCGAATGTTTATACGGATACTTCTGTTTTGTATATGGATTCACCGGAGGAATCGATGGAGCGGCTGTTTACCGTGGATATGGGACCGCATTGGTATGAGCGTGGGTTCGGCAAGCAGGTCATGTTTGCGTCGAATACGCCGAGATTTCGGGCCTTCAAACTGAAACGGGCACTGGATAAGATTCCGATGCGTGAATCGGCACGAAAAGACCTTTACGCGGGAAATGCAATACGGTTCTTAACCGGAGAGAGGTAGGAAATATGGTTGTTTTAAAGAAAATTCATCGTTTGAGCAAAAGTGTGGAAGAATATATGAATATTACCGAAGAGGTACATCACATCGTTGAAGAAAGCGGCGTTAAAAACGGCCATGTGGCGGTCCTTACAGCCCACACGACAACGGGAATCATGGTAAATGAAGCCCTGCCCTGCGTGGAAACGGATATCAGTGAGATGCTGGAACGAATGGTGCCGCTGGATGCGCCCTATGCCCATGCCCATTTTCTGCCGGATTACGGCGCCACCGGCAACAATTCTCAGGGACATTTAAAAAGTATGTTGATGGGAAACCACTGTATGTTCCCTGTCATCGACGGAAAAATTGTCTGCGGCGGGGCCCAGGAAATATATCTGGTCGATTTTGACGGACCTCAGGCGCGCACCGTCTATGTGGAAGTCATGGGGGAAGCCTGATAATTTCACCCGACTTGTTTTTTGTTTTTACTTCATAAGCAGTTTCTCCTTTATTTTAACCAACCGGTGCGAAAGTATTAATTATCATCGATTGATGAATTATGACAAAAATCCGTATACAGGCATGGATTTCGACAATTAGAAAATTTCCGAAATGGACGCATACATTTTCTGGTTTGGCAGATAATAAATCTAAACATTAATGATTACGTTAGATGGAGGAGTTTTTATATGAAAGCTACGGGAATTGTGAGGAGAATTGATGATTTAGGCCGGGTTGTCGTACCGAAAGAAATTCGTAAAACGCTGCATATTCGTGAGGGAGATCCATTGGAAATTTTTACGGACCGTGAAGGAGAAATTATATTGAAAAAGTATTCTCCGATTGGAGAATTGGGCGCATTTGCTCGTCAGTATGCGGAAGCTCTGGCTCATAGCACAGGACATATAGTGAGTATAACGGACCGGGATAATCATATTGCCGTTGCCGGAAACGGTAAACGGGAGTTGATGAACAAGGCGGTGAGCAAATCTCTGGACGGGGTGATTGAAAAACGGAAACTGGTATCAGCTTCCGGTCCAGAAAAGGATTATGTGCCGCTTATTGAAAGCGAGGCGGAGCCTTATGCTCATCAGGTCATTTGTCCGATTATTTCGGAAGGTGATGCCATTGGTTCGGTGATTATTGCGAGCAAGGATGAAAAAAATGTGATGGGTGATGTGGAAAAGAAACTGGCTGCTGCCGCTGCCGGGTTTCTTGGACGACAGATTGAACAGTAGCCGGATGATACAATATGAATAAAATACAGGCTGAGATGGGACAAAAAATAGTGAAAAATGCCACTGTTTCAGCCTGTTTTGTTTGACTTCCTATGGAAAATATATTACAATATTTTTCATAGGGGAGGGATAAAGCAATGCAAGAAATACTTCATCATCTTTTACACGAAGTGGTTACATATTCGGCAATGGGTTTTGAGTGGATTGGCGTTATTATTGTTGCCATTTCCGGTGTTCGTGGTGTGATTGAATTATTTAAAAAGAATCCGGATATAGACTTGCATCTGAGCCAGGGCATGGCAGTGGCTTTGCAGTTTATGCTCTGTGCCGAAATTGTCAAGCTGATTACGATTGGCGATTTGACAGATATTATTTTAGTACTCGGCATTGTGGTTCTGCATATTGCAATTACATTGCTTGTTGCTTATGAGTTGAAACATAAGAAGCATGAACGGCATGAATATCGTGAGAAGAAGCTTCATGAACAGCAGCTTCAGGCGCAACAGCTTCAGGCGCAGGAGTCTAAGGAAACACCGGCAAAGGAATAAATTTATAAAATGAAAACAGTAAGAGACTATCATTTTCATCGTATCAGGTGACAGTGATAGTCTCTTTGAGCAATAGGAAACCGGCGGTGTCCGGCAGTAAAATTATAAGGGGTCAGGCATGGATGTACATGAATTATTACTAAAAGTTCAGAACAAAGAAATGGATTTAAATACAGCAGAGGAATATTTAAAGAAGCTGCCGTATGAAGATTTGGGTTTTGCCAAGCTGGATCATCATCGGGCACTGCGTTCCGGTTTTGGCGAGGTCGTTTATTGTGCAGGAAAGACAACGGAACATCTTGTAAAAATCTTCCGGAGTTTTAGTGAGCGTAAAAGTAATGTCCTCGGCACGCGGGCGTCGAAAGAACAGTATGAGGCCGTTCGAGCCCTGCTTCCGGAAGCGGTTTATGAAGAACTTTCCAGGACGATTTATCTGCAGTATCATGTGCCGGAATTAAAGGGACGGATTGCGGTGTGCACCGGTGGAACTTCGGATATCCCGGTGGCGGAAGAAGCGGCCCGGACAGCGGAATTTTTCGGATGTTATGTGGATCGAATCTATGATGTGGGCGTAGCTGGTATTCACCGTCTGCTCTCTAAAGTGGAGCTTATACGCAAGGCGAACTGCGTGGTGGCTATTGCCGGAATGGAGGGGGCTCTGGCCGGTGTGATCGCAGGACTTGTGGATAAGCCGGTCATCGCAGTGCCTACATCCGTCGGTTATGGAGCGAATATGCAGGGAATGTCGGCATTATTGACGATGATTAATTCCTGTGCGGAAGGCGTAGCGGTTGTTAATATCGATAATGGATTTGGGGCCGGCTACATGTCTGCCCAGATTAACCGGCTGGCGATTGGAGCTGAAGAAAAATGATTTATGCAATTACAAACCGGAAATTGATTTCCGGGGGCGAAGAAGTTTATTTCAAGCAGATAGAAAAGATAGCAGCGGCAAAGCCGGATGGGATTATTCTCCGGGAAAAAGACATGGCGCCGGAAGATTACGAGGTCTATGCAAAACGGTGCCGGGAGATTTGCGATGCCTGGGGAACGCCATTGATTCTCAATCATTTCCGGGAGATAGGAGAAAAATTGGATATCCGGCGGCTTCATTTGTCTATGCCTGTATTTCAGCAGATGGCCGGGGACGCGGATGAGATGATGGAATCAAATCCGGTTGGAAAGGCAGAGATATTTAAGAAATGGAAGCAGGTCGGCGTATCTGTTCACAGCCGGGAAGAAGCCGTTTATGCAGAAAGACGCGGTGCGGATTACCTGATTGCCGGTCACATATTTTTGACAGATTGTAAAAAAGGGGTTCCGGCCAGAGGCCTGGATTTCTTGAAAGAAATATGTGAAACGGTGGAGATTCCTGTGTTTGCCATCGGCGGCATGAATGTTGAGCATGGCCGTATGGCGATGGAAGCGGGAGCATCCGGCGTATGTATGATGTCAGAGTTGATGGAAAGTGATGCGCCTGGGGAAATCATTAAAAGATTTTCTGGACGCTCTGAATAAAGGATGGTAAAATGTAAGTGACTATTTAATGCAAGGAGGAGACACATTATGTTAATTAAAGCAGAAAACACAGCAGCAATTATTGTCGACGTTCAGGAGAAATTGATGCCTGCCATGTTCAATCAGGAAGAAGTAGAAAAAAATGTTAATCGTTTAGTTGCTGGTTTGAAATTATTGGAAGTTCCGATGATCGTAACACAGCAGTATACAAAAGGTATCGGTATGACCATTCCTTCTGTAATCGAAACCTTCGGTGACGATTTCAGCTATATGGAAAAGACAAGCTTTGGCGTTTATGGTGAAGCACCGATCAAAGAAGCAGTTGACGGTCTTGGAAAGAAAAATATCATCGTTTGCGGTACAGAAACTCACGTATGTGTGCTTCAGACATGTATCCAGTTAAAAGAAGCCGGATATCAGCCGATTCTTGTAACCGATGCTGCAGGCTCCAGACATGCGGAAGACCGTAAGTTTGGTATCAAGAGAGCGATTCAGGAAGGTGTTATCGTAACAACTTATGAAGCACTTCTCTTTGAATTAATGGGAGGTTCTACCTGCCCTGTATTCCGCCAGATTTCTAAAATTGTAAAATAATGCGGTTTATTATTTCACCGGCTAAAAAGATGAATGCGACTCCGGATATCCTTGAATTTCAGGGATACCCGGAGTTTATTAAAGATGCGGATATTCTCCGGGAGTATGTGGCGGGACTCTCCTTCGGAGAAGCAAAAGCACTCTGGAAATGCAATGATTCCATCGCAGAATTGAATTTTGAACGATTCCATCGGATGGATTTGCGGCGGAATCTGACCCCGGCTGTGATGTCCTATGAGGGAATTCAATACCAGTATATGGCTCCGTCGGTCATGGATGAGACTTCACTTGATTATCTTCAGGAGCATCTTCGGATTTTATCCGGCTTTTACGGTATACTTAAGCCTATGGACGGCGTTGTTCCTTACCGGCTGGAAATGCAGGCCAGATTAAAACCGGAATTGCAGGTACAGCGTCGGTCAGAGAATTCGGCCGGTGTCGAAGAAGAAACTTTTAAAACCTTGTATCAATTCTGGGGCAGACGGCTGGCAGATGCTTTGTTCCGGGAAACAGATACCGTTATTAATCTGGCGTCTAAGGAATACAGCAAGGCAATTTCTGCTTATCTGACACCACAGATCCGGTTTATTACCTGTATTTTCGGAGAATATAAAGACGGAAAGATTATTGAGAAAGGCACCTTTGCCAAAATGGCCCGGGGCGAGATGGTCCGCTTCATGGCGGAACGGCAGGCCGAATTCCCGGAGACCATGAAAGAATTTGATCGGCTTGGTTATCGGTTTGCACCCGAAGAATCCGATGAAAAGACCTATGTGTTTGTGAAATAATGTTTTCGGAGAAGATTGGCAGAGCGGGGAAATGTATATTTCGTTTCAATCTGATGTATAATCTATTCGAAGGGTGAGACAGAATGGATATTAGGGAAACCGATGTATTACTTGTTATTGATATGCAAAATGTTTATTTGCCCGGGCAGAGGTGGGCATGTGATCGGATACAGGAAGCCATAAAATATATTGTAAAGCTGGTTGAGACTTTTCCGAAGAGCCAGGTGGTTTATACAAAATATATTGCTTCAAAAGACCCGGAGGGTGTATGGGCTGAGTATAACCGTATGAATGCGGACGTAAATGCGGATCATTGGCTGAATGAATACGTTGACGAGCTTAAATCTTATTTGAATCGGGACAACACCTATGTAAAATCCCAATATTCATGTTGCGAGAATTCAGAACTACGGGAACGGCTCCGATGCTGTGAACGAATATTCATTACTGGTGTGGTCGCGGAATGCTGCGTGTTGTCTACAATATATGATTTGATTGATATGGGTAAAAAAGTCGTTTATCTTTCTGAGGGCATTGTCGGCCAAACCAGAGAAAAAGAAGAGATGGTAAAAAATATATTGTCGGGACTTTCGCCATTATATGTGATCTTTCAGCCATAAGAAGTTGGAAAATGGAGCAGAAAAACATCAATAGCCAAATAAAAAAGTGGGTCAATCTCCAAATCAAAATGCGAAACGCTGAAAAGCCTTGATTTTAAAGGATTCTTAAAAAGAGACTGACCCACTTTTTTGAAGGAAATCCTGTAAAATATGAATGTTTGGGGTAGTATTTTGAAAAAAGATGTGATAAAATCGGTTGTAAAAGAAATACCTATGAGGAATTGAAACACTTACGCTGTTTTCTACTGCAAAGGTAACGACTGTGGATTCAGAACCCACATTGATAGAAAGGATGTAAAAGAAATACCTATGAGGAATTGAAACCTGATGTAGGCATAAATATATCTTATTTGTAAAAGAAATACCTATGAGGAATTGAAACGATATCTTAATTCCTTTACGGGACTGGTAGACCAAGATATATATGTAAAAGAAATACCTATGAGGAATTGAAACTTTCTCATGTTTTTATCCTCCTTATTTTTTTTAAAATCTTAAGTAAAAGAAATACCTATAAGGAATTTAAAATCGAATGAAAGATAAAAAGTCATTGCATATTGGATAGGCAATGGCTTTTTTTGTGTAGAGGCAAAGGGTAAATCTTGTCGCGCGGAGCCAGACGGAGCGCGCCTATGCGAAGCATGTAAGATGGGGAATGTCTGAAAGGGTAGAATAAAATGCAAGTGTAACGGACAAGAGTATGTGGATAAGGTATAATCTTAATAAATGATTTATGGCTGTATAAATCCATGATATAATAGGAAAGAGGTGGAATTATGTCAGAAAAAGCAGATACGGGAATTTGTTTGGAGGCCTGTGTGAGTCATTATGAGCAATACGGCAATCACGATGTATACAAGGAACAGATTGAACGATGTCCATCCCAGAGGGCTTTGCTTTTTGAACTGTTGAAAGCTTATTTTCGGCGGGCAGGTAAAGAAAGGGAAGAGGATATCGATGCGGTTTATGCGGGGATGAATATTCGAAAATCCAACTGGATTTATGGCCTTAATGAAACGGGAGACAGAGTTACAAAGATGACATGGCACAACTGGCGTTATGGAAAAAGTATGCCGGAGCGGTCGTCTCTGCTGCAGATGGCGTTTTATATCGGCCTGAACGACAAAGATACGGACAGGCTTTTGAAAACAGCCGATTACAGGGGTCTTTATTCAAGGGACTTTCGCGATCTGATTCTGGCCTTTTATCTGAATCAGGGTTGGAGAAAAAACAGGGGCGCTATTCCGGATAGGGAAGAAGCGGAAGGACGGATGCGGTGTGTCCGGGACAAGATTCGTCATTTTCGAGAGATTTATCTTCAGGAAAGGGCGTTGGTTTATGATGCGTCGTCGGACATTTATTATTATACAGGCAAACTTAACGGGGATATTCGGGTCGATTCTCCGGTAAAAAATGTATCCGAAGAAATTTACAGGGCGTCGATTGAAAAATCCGATATGGACGAGGTCGATTTCGAGCAGTTTTTATTAGAGCATATGAAGGATTTGGAGATTCGCCGCTTGGGCGCCATTCATATTATGCAGAAATATATGTCTGACAGGAACTGCTTTTTCAAATATCTGGAAGAAGCGGAACGCTATAAGATTCCGAAAAAAACAGGCCAGTACGAATATGAAAAAGAGATAAAAGGGATTTTGAGGCGCATTTTGCAGATTAGCGGTTCATCGAAATATGATTACATCATGGAAGGCCGGAAGGCGTATGGCAGGAGCGACAGGGAGAAAAATAGTGCGGAGGCATTGTACCGGGCGCCGGAAACGAATATTTACACACTGGTACGATTTTGTTTTGCGACGGGCAACGAAGAACTGGAAAAAATAAACTGGCTGCTGCAGCGTTTTGGGTTCCGAAGAATTTCCCGGTGTGAAGGGGTGTATTCGAGGTTCGATTTTTTCCTGAATTACCTGTACAGAGTTGCGGACATTGACATTATAAAGGCAGGAAAGACGGATAACGGATGGCTCAACATGGCTGTTGAGCGTCACAATTATGATTATTTTCATCATCCGATATTTGAACAATACTGATATGCATATGAATCCCGCTGAGAGGAGGACATAAAGTGAGAAGATATGGGATGAACGATATATTGGTCAGCGGCGACACGGGAACTTACGTGATTGACCGGGTGCTGCAGATTACAGAAAACAGCCATATTTATAGTGTAGACCGGGTGCTGCAGGGAAAAAAGGATGACAGTTATAAATACTTTGTGAAACAGCAGGAAATATCCCGGGAGAGCGCAGAGCGGGCGAGAAAGATATCCAACAGGCTGAATCAGAGCGTCATCTCTGAAGTAGGCGCTCCGTTGGAACTGACGCTGCCGGTCATAGAGGTATTTGAATTTGATGGCTATATGTTTTCCTTGATGAAATACTATGACGGCGGTATGTTTTTGGAGGATATGATTGCCGGGCAACTGGCGTTCATGGACACGGAAAATATTTTTGAGCTGTTTGAGCAGTTGGTACGGGGCGCTGAGAAGATTCATTATCTGTCCGGAGATACGGAAAATGGCGGCGTGCTCCACTTAGACTTGCATCCGGGAAATATATTTTGCTGTAATGTGGATTTAGATTCAGAGAAAGGTCGGTTAAAGACCGAAGGTATACGGTATATTGATTTTTCCAATGCCCGGAGTTTGGGCAGGGCGTCGTGTCTGGAAATTGAGCCTGAGTGTGGAATGAGGGCTGTCAGAGGATATCGGGCGCCCGAATTATTGAAGGGTAAGGAGGGAAAAATACAGGTTTCCAGAGGAACAGATATTTTTTCTTTGACGGCAATTCTGTTATTTATGCTGCGGAAAAAGGCAGAGCCGGATTATAAGATGAATGATGATACGATGTATTTTTACAGTGATATCACGCTTAACGATGAAGCAGGGGAAAGTCTGGGACTGGACCCGATCACGTTAAATTTATTGAACCGGTTTTTATATACAGGACTTGCTCTTGAAAAACAACTGCGTTTCAATGAGGATACACGGTTATACATAAAATGTTTTGAAGATGTTTTCCAGTGTGTACGGGCCTTTAGGCATGGAAGGCTGGATGAAGTACTCGAGATGGGGTTTCGATATTCTCTGTCGTCGATGCACAGTGCATATCTGCCGTGGGAAAGGTTGAAATATTTATGGCCGGAGCAGGCGGAGAAGCCGGTACTGGATATGTATAAATGTGCGGTCAGGGAACTGGCCGGAAAGCTTCTCCAGCCGAAAGTGGACAACCGCAATAACTCGATTCAGGTATACATGTTTCAGATTCTGTGGGATATGTACAAACGCTTTGAAGGAAAATTTGTCCAAAAGCCGGATGGAGAGACAAAGGCGCTCCTTTCAGCAACAGGCATTGCAATTTATAATAATCTGGGAAAAGCCACCGATGCGGAGGAATGTGTGTCCTTGTGGGATAAAAACAAAAAGTCCGTTTCACCGGAGATTGTGCTGTTTACAGCGACAAAAATTCCGGGATATTATGAAAATATATTGGATTTTAACAGGGCGCTGGAAGAGGCAGAACGAAATGTCCAGGCACAGGAACAGCAGAACAGAGCCTTAAAATCAATTATGGCGGATTGTTATGATATTCGTTACGAAGACGGCTCCGAGGTGACCAAATCGACGATATATGCCAAGTCTCTGAGCGCCTGCGGCCGCTATTACAGCTTCATGGGAAAGCAGGATGACGCACAGACAAGCTTTAAAAAAGCGCTGGAAGCTTTTAAGTCGGAGGATACAATGAATATCAAACGGACACAGGGCTATTATCTGCACTGGGCGATAGAGTTTGAAAAGGAGAGCATGTTTAAAGAAATGTTTCTTGGCGATGGTGACTGGAATGAAGTTCTGCAAAGATTATGCCGGGATGTGGACGGTATATCGGGCTATGATTTTCTGATTTTTGTCAAGGGGCTCCACAAATTTGGCATGGATGTTCTCAGAGAACCCGATGGAGCGGCAGAGGAAATCCTCGATACGTTAAAAAAAATTACAAGCAGAGGCGATATTTATTCCCAACATCCCTGGGGCCTGATTTACCGACATATGGGCTGCATTTTTATGGAAATGAATAAGGATACGCTGAAAAGTTGGGCGGATAAGGCCTTTGGACTGGCCTGTCGTAGAATGGAAGATGCCAGGGATGACTTTGCAATAGAAACCATCATGGCCTATCATTCCTATTTTATCTGGTGGAATTATAATGTATCCGATGTGAGGGAGAGAAGCGAAGCAGAACAAAAATGGAAGGAACTTTTTGAAAAAATGGCGCATCAGCCGATCCGTATGATCTTTCAGGGACAAAATATTGATGCGGCCCATTCAATAAGTAAAAAATTAAATGTATTAGATACACTTTTCAGGTATGAGTTTGCCTGAATATAAGGAGGAGAAGGGAATATGGAAAACAGCAGATATTATCTGACATTGTATGATATTTCAGGAATTCAGTCCTACATCTATCATTCAAATAAGTTGGCCGAGATTAAAGGCGCTTCCATGCTGGTTGAAAAGAGTCTGAAGATTTATTTAAAGCAGGCTTTGGGACAGGTGTGCGGCTATGAGGATGAGAACAAAGCCGTTTCAAATTCATTTTTTACAGAGGACGGGATTCGGGCGAAGATTGTGTATATTGCCGGAGGAAATGCGCTGGTGTTGTATAAAGACCCGGATGTGTATAAAAAAGTAAATACGGCGCTGAGCACATATCTGGTGGAAAATGTGCCGGGGCTTTTGTTCCAGGTTCATGCTGTAGAGACAGACTGCGGTATGACAGGGCTCAAAAAGGATTATAAACAGCTTTTTTCCGGTATGCATAAAAAGAAAAATGAAAAACCTCAGATGGATTATCACAAAGTTTTTTCGATGACAAAAACCTGTGAGCGGACGGGAAAACCGGCCCAGGTCTACAGCCACGGTCATTATATTTCTGAAGAACTGAATAAGAAAACGGCGGCGGCCAGGGAAGAGCAGGAGGCATATAAAGAGCTGTCCGAGCTGACTGGGGACGGCGGCAAAAATTACATAGCAGTCGTTCATATTGACGGTAACCGGATGGGCGATAAGATACAAAAGCTTCTCGGAGAAGAAAGTCCGGATTATATGGAAGGCCTGGAAAAAATCCGTAAATTTTCAAAGGACATTGAAGAAATCTTTAATGACAGTTATGAAGAAATGACCGGATATATGGGCAAGTTAATAAAAGAATCTAAGAGCGATAAGCTGAAAAGATTTCAAAAGGAAAATACGGCGGCGCCGTTTCGTAAAATCTATCTCGGCGGCGATGATGTGACCTTTGTGTGCAATGGTTATATTGGCGTAAAGGCGGCGGAAGTTTTTCTGAACCGGCTGGCGTCAAAGGCGGAGGCTAAGGGACGGACGGATATATCCGCGTGTGCGGGTATCGCTCTGATCAAGCCGAAATATCCATTTTACTTTGGGTACCAGACGGCCCTGCAGGCCTGCGAAAGTGCAAAACATTTTATAAAGGATGAGCCGGTATACAATGCTCTGGATTTTCATATTGTCCATTCCAATCATATCGCGCCTCTTTCGGTGACACGAAGAGAACAGTATGTAAATGATGATATAAATCTTTTAATGCGCCCATATATCCTTTTATCATCCGGGGAAGAAGCGGTGGAAGGGACTCTTCGGCGGCATGATATTCAGGCATTTTATGAAGTGTCCCGTATGATTTTCAGAGAAGAAAATGTGCGGGCCAAATTAAAATCCATCCGAAATGCTTATATTATGGATAAGCTGGATCTGCAGAAGGCCATAAAGGGATTGACAAATCGAAAAGAGGGCAGGAATCTTATAGAACGGATTGAGAAAAGTCTGGAAAATTATGGATTTGAACGGCAGTATATCGGCAGTTATTATGAATATCAGGGCGATTATGAAGAAGGGGATTTGTTCAGAAGCATTTTGTTTGATTCTTTAGAGTATATGGATTTGTATGTGGATTGGGGCGATGAATGATGAGTTGGAAAGTCAGAATAGAGACATTAAGTGATTTCTGTATGGCGTCGGGCGAAAGTGTTGCCGGCGTGGTGGATACAGATATTTTAACGGATGATTACGGAATTCCCTATATTTCGGCCAGAGGATTTAAGGGGCTGATGGCGGAGGCTATGGACGATCTGATTGATTTCGGCAGGGGAAGCCGGGAAATTAAAGAGTCACTCCTTGGCATTATGGGCAATGATGTACCGGGCAAATTGTTTTTTGGAAATTCCAGGCTGGAGGATGAAGATTTCTACCAGAAACTTGATGAAATGTCTGAAAGTCGGGAAACAAAAAAATATACGGCGAGAGATAAGGTGAAAGATTATTTTACCTATGTCCGTACCCAGACACGTATGGATAACAGCGGAATCGCCGTAGATGGTTCGATGCGGACGATTCGTGTCGGAAAGCGGGGAATGATTTTTTCGCTCAATATCGAAGCCCTTGATGTGTTAAGTATTGATGAAGAGCGGATGTTCCGTGAGGCGGTCGCTTTGATTCGTCATATAGGCAGCGACCGGACCCGCGGATTGGGAAATGTGCAGTGTTCGCTTGAAAAGACAGAGGGACATTCGGAGACAAATATGAAGGGAGCGGTACAGGAAGCGGAAATTAAAGATGGAAAAATCGGAATCCATTTAACATTGATGCAGGACTGTATTCTGGATACAGATTACATACCAGGCCGGAGTCTTTTAGGAATTTTTGCATCTGCGTTCCAAAAAAATTATGCAGGGAATGATAAGGAAAAGAAATTCCGGGACTGGTTTCTGAGAGGGGATATTCTATTTGATATGGCATATCCGCGGATAACTGATAAGGTCAGTGGGGAGAAAATTAATTTTATACCAACGCCAAAAAGTTTCTATTACGACCGTAAAAAGGCCGGAGATGACGTTATGGATGTCTGGGATATGTCTTATGAGGAACCGGAGACGGAAGATGGGGATATGAAAAAATATGGGCTGCCGTATGTGGCGGTCGGCGGCGATGACGTCTATGCCTGTTCCGTCCCGAGAAAGGTCATTTATCATCATCGGAGACCATCGGATAAGACCATCGGCCATGTTCTGAAAAAGGAAGAGGGCGACAGCATGCTTGTGTACGGTCAGCTTTTCCAGTATGAAGCCATAGCTGCCGGAACGGAATTTTACAGTACCATTTACGGCGATGAGGCGTCTCTTAAAGAATTAATGATGTGTGTTCCAAACCATTCAACGGTCCATGTAGGCAAGAGCCGTAATGCCCAGTATGGACAGGCTTGCCTTACCTACGAAACAGCGGCATCTGTAAATGAAGAGGTGGATGAGGATGACGGATGGGCAGACGATTTTGATGAGGAATATCCATTTGTGGTCATGCTCCAGTCTCCGATGATCTTGAGAAATGAAGATGGAAGTTGTAAAACGGATCCAAAGGAAATAGGAAAAGAAATTCTGAAACAACTCGATATGGAGGCGGCCGATGACAGCAAGATAGAATGTTGGAGCCAGAGAGTAATGACAACCGGATTTAACGCCCATTGGCGTATGCCGCGGGCACAGGAAACCGCTTTTGATTCGGGCACGGTCATCCGGATTGAGGATGTGGCGCTGGATGCGGCCCAGGTTGAAATGCTTCAGAAGAAGCATTTTGGGGAAAAGACCTCCGAAGGTTATGGAAAAGTCCTGCTGGTGGACGAAGGCTGGATGAATGGGGACGAGGCAGGTATCCAGGAACATTATCGTATCCGACCGTATGAAAGACAGGAAAAAACCGGGATTCCGGCATTCTTTAAGAATAAATGTTTTTGGAATAATAGTTCCGCTACGGAGTTTGGTCACTATCTGAACGGCTGCATCATTCAGGAATTGATGAGTGATCTGAATAATAGCAGTCATTACAGATTGAGTGAACTTCGGAAATATATTCAGAATGAAAAAATGTGCAGCAACAGTTATTTAACAACGTGGATACAGATGCTTGCTTCATCGGATAATTTTGATGAATTTGACAGGCAGGTGGAGAAAGCTGCAGAGCGGAATTTCAGCGAGGACCACAAAAAGGCCTATGGTGAAATGAAAGAACAATTGAAAACGATTCGGGGTGAGTTCAAAGATATTTTGAATAAGGATTCGCAGAGAACCTGGGAGTGGCACAGTACATACGTGGATGAACATCCATACGAAGTATTCTCTGAGGTTATTCAGAACATTTTTTTGGACGAACGGAACCGTAGGAAAATTTCATTAACCGGGTCAAAGGGAGGGGCATCCAAATGAATGAAAATAAAATGAATATGGCGCTGCTTTTTCAGGCAGATTTAGTATTAGAATCACCTTTGACACTGGGAAATGGACAGGCTGAGTATTCCCATAAGGATCTGATGCTGGATAAATCGGGCAGACCGTTGATTCCGGGGAGTAGTATGGCCGGGATGTTTTATCATTATTTCAGCAGACATCTGGAAGGCGAAGAACTGGCGATGTTAGATCAACTGTGGGGAAGTGACAACGGCGATGGCGATTACACGTCCAGTATGATTTATTTCTATGACGCATTGTATTCTGGTGAATGGGATGAGGAGCAGATTGGAAAGCGCGATGGTGTTCGTATAGATGATTCTACAAAGACTGCCCGGAAGATGGGAAAATACGATTTTCAGATTCTCTATCCGGGAAACAGATTTCAGTTTAAAGTCGAGATTTTATTACGTGAAAAACATAAATCGCTCCGGGGCTTTGCGGAGAAAATCCTTCGGGCGATATGGGAACTGGGACGGACCGGAAAAGTCCGCCTGGGTGGAAAAACAAGCAGAGGTTACGGTTTGGCAAGTTTGGAAAACGGGGCTTATCACTCCTTTGATTTTGCCGGGCATCCGGACGTCTTTGAAGATTATGTAAATCATCCGTGGTCATTCGAAAATAATATTCAAGTGCTGGAGGCAGCGCCGTCGGAGATTGGGGAGCGGGTGTGGAATCTTCTGGTTCCTCTGGTCTTAAATCGAAGCCTGCTGATTCGGTCTTATGATGTGGCGACCTGGGATGTGGATGCGCGGCAGCTGGATAATCCTGATCATCATGCGGTCATTCCGGGAACGAGTTGGGCCGGCGTTTTTCGGAGTCATGTTCAGAAAATTTATAAAGAAATTGTGAGCCAGTGTACCGGGCAGTTGACAGAGAAGCAGCAGGGGATGATTCAGAATGAGACAGCCTACCTCTTCGGAATAGAAAAGCGGGGAGCGACAGGCCAGAAATCAAGAATTATTTTTGATGAATCTGCTGATGCAGAAGAAAGCCATTATACGGATATTACCCGGGTGGCGATTGACCGTTTTACCGGCGGCGGCCGCCGGGGGG
>CABRLU010000027.1 GCA_902471845.1 uncultured Lachnospiraceae bacterium
AATCAGCAAAAGGATGGCATGAAACCTATACTGATAAGTACGGTCGGAAAACAGTCGTAGATATTGATGTGGAAGTTTATGGAGAAGAAACTGCGCCAGTACTCAAGGTCGGCTGGGGAAAATACGGGAAATTTACGGACGATAATGCATTCAAATTGGAAGAAAATCATCCGGTTGACAGACTCATGGAAGCAAAAAAGCGAGGTGGCAAGTCAACGTATATATATGAATGGGTAAAAAACATGAAGGTAAATTTGAACGAACCATATGGGGAAAATTATGAAAATGATCTTACCCTACAAGAAGTGTATCAATTTGCAGCAGAAAAGTTAAAAGAGCATGGAATGCCAGTTTATGATTATCTTTATGAAATGCCCGAAAAATTCAGTGTAGTATATAGCATCAATTCCCGAACAAATAATATTTTGGTTCCGGCTTTTTACGAAGTTTTGCTCTATATGAAAAAAAGAGGATTGCCAATTTTTAATAATGCAGCTGATTCATATGCGAATGCACCATCTCCATGGTATGATGCAAATATGTGTATTGTGATGCTCAATCAAAATGAGTACGTCATATATGAACCTGTTTTTGAGGAAGAAGATGTTCTTTCTGAAGATATTCCTCTATGTTCCTTAGAAAAGGTTATTCAAAGTATTGAGCAAAAAATTCAGTCAGGACATATTCAAAATGTGGTTGCTTTAAGATTTGGATATTCCATTTATACCGATCCCACGATCGAAAACGTAGAACAGTTTTCTGGGTATGATGCTAACTGCTACTATCTTGTACCTTCTTGGGTGATCGAATGTGTTTTTGTCGATAATCCTAAAAAGGATTATGATGAGGTCAAAACTAGGATGATAACAATTAATGCACAAACTGGCGAAATGCTCGACCGTTTTGATAAAAGCTATAAGGGACGTGGGGATGCACGATATAAAGGCTTTATTTCGTGGGATGATGTTAAAAAGTAAAGAATCCCATATCAAAATCGCTGGACATTCAAAATGTTTGGCGATTTCTTTTATACGCAAGAGGAACGTCCGTTGTTTTGCTTGGAATGGGAAGAATATTACCGAAAAAAGGAAGAATTATACCCTATCAAGCCGAAAACGTTGCATTTCAGGTATCTAAATTGTCGTTTCAGGTAATCAACTCCAAATGAGAACCTTTTTATGTTAGAATCCGAGACGTGAAAAGTGTTATGGTCATACAGGAAAGGAGGCGACGATACGATGCAGCTTAGGTGTCGTGATCCGGGCTAATCGAAAGGTGGTTAGCTCAAAACAAAAAGTTCTTGCAAAACATGCCGGCAAGCACCTCATCGCCGAAGCGATGAACGTTTCGCAAGAACCCATAACATTTTATCACAGAAAAACGCACACTGTACATATCCAAAGTCAATAAAAAGGAGAGAAAAACTTATGAAAAAGGCTCTTATCGCTGTTTTGACGTTGACAATGCTGCTGGCGATTGCGGTGACTGCCTCTGCTGCAAAGAGCAATTATACAATTTATAATATGCCTTGCGAAGCCATTGCTGATAATATGCTTTATCAGTATCACGCAGATACGAAAAACAGTGTTACAAAGTTGGATGTTGATCACATCGTACAAATCAGCCATACTGTTGCGCAGACCAGTGCCGTAGAGACGAATCGCATTGCCGCATACGATTGCACTACCTCTAAAACGATGGGCGCAAATTGGCATAAAGCTAATGGTAGTGCGTATCCGTGTAATTCCAATGCAATTACCAAAGGTCATCGATATACTGTAGCAGGCCGAGGCAACACGAATTATGCCTCTAAATATGGCTTGAGCAAAATTACGATTAGTGGAATCATTAATTCGTATGACGACTAATTGATCATGAATAATAATAGGTAGCCTTTAGGCTGCCTATTATCAAATTATGAAAGGAATAGACTATGAAAAGATTGTTGTCATTATTTTTAATTATTTTAGCAGCTAATAGTATGACAGCAGCTGCTGAGGAATATTTTACGCTTCCCGAAATTCGAGAACAATCATCTGATGGATGGCATAAAACATATACGGACAAATTTGGAAGAACGATCGTTGTTGATATCGATATAGATGTATATGGTGAACAGGTTGCCCCAGTACTCGAAGTTGGATGGGGAGAATATGGAAAAGCTGTAGAAGATCGTATGTTCAAATTAGATAATAATCAACCTATTGGAAACTTAAAAGCAGCAAAAAAACGAGGAGGAACATCAAAATATGTATATGAATCTGTTTCAAATATGAATATAGATATACAGCAAAAATATGGTAAAGAATATGGAAATGAATTGACACTTCATGAAGTGTATGATTTCACAACTGAAAAATTAAAAGAACAGGACCTTCCCATTTATGATTATTTGTATGAAACTCCAATGCAATTCAGTTTAGTATATAGTATAAATGAGAATACAAATGAAATTCTAGTTCCAGCATTTTATATCGTAGAATTACAAATGAAAAAAAGGGGATTACCCATTTTTAATCATGTATCTGAATCATACTTGAATCGTCCAACACCTTTTTATTTCCCTTCCATCTCAATAGTTGTAGAAAGTGAAAGTTCATACAGTATAATTGAACGGATATTTGAAGAACAAAAAGTAATTGCAGATGATATTCCACTATGTGCATTAAACACAGTTATTCAGAATATTGAAAAGAATATAGAATCAGGATATATTCAAAATGTAATATCTTTAAGATTTGGATATTCAATATACAATGATCCAAGTATTGTAGATGTTAAGCGCTATTCAGGGTACGATGCAGAATGCTATTATCTTGTTCCGTCTTGGATAATCGAATGTGCTATTGTTGACAATCCAAAAAAAGATTACGAGTCTTATCATGAGTCAAGAATCAGAGACATTACTATCAACGCACAAACAGGGGAAATGCTTGATTACTTCGATAAGAGTTATAAAGGATATGGTGATGCTCGTTATAAAGGATTTGTTTCGTGGGATGATGTTAAAAAGTAAAGAATCCTACATCAAAATCGCTGGACATTCAAAATGTTTGGCGATTTCTTTTATACGCAAAAGGAACGTCCATTGTTTTGCTTGGAATAGGAAGGAAGAAAATTACCGTAAAAAGGGTAAATTTTACCCTGTCAAGCGTCAAAGATTGCATTTCAGGTATCTAAATTGTCGTTTCGAGTAATCCGCCCCAAATGATGGCGCCTTTGTGATAAAATCCGAAGCGTGGAAAGTGTTATGGTCGTACAAGGAAGGGGATGATGATATGGCACAGTTTAGGTGTCGTGATCCGGGCTAGTCGGAGGGAGACTGACTCTAAATAAAAAGTTCTTGCAAAACATGCCGGCAAGCACCTCATCGCCGAAGCGATGAACGTTTCGCAAGAACCCATAACATTTTATCACAGAAAAATGCACGCTGTACATATTCAAAATCAATGAAAAGGAGAGGAAAACTTATGAAAAAGGTTCTTATCGCTGTTCTGACGTTCACCATGCTGCTGGCTGTAACGGCAAATGCGATGGCTGTAACGTTTACTCTTCCTGTCCCCTGCGAGGCAATCGCGGATAATCAACTTTACAAGTACTGCGCAAGCGTTTTTGAGTACAAGGGAGGCAGCGACCACAAAATTTTTGTCAGTCACCATGTTACACAAACGAGCGCGGTAGAAACAAACCGAATTGCCGCGTACTCTGATTTGACGAAAAAAACGATGGGTGCAAACTGGCACCGTGCAGATTCTGGGCTTTACCAGTGCATGTCCAATGCAATTTCTTCTGGTAGTGAATATACCGTTGCCGGTCGTGGTAACACAAATTATCAGAGCAAGTATGGTCTGAACAGCATCACATTGACTGGTTATTTCCGCGCTGACAACGACTAAGTTTTAAGATCTACGCAGTCGGATTTGCCGACTGCGTAGATTTGTAATAGTTATAATGAGGAGGTAAAGAATGAAACGATTTGCAATGTTGTTCTTTTTCATTTTTGTATCTTTATCAGCAAATGGTTTTGCACAAAAATATTATTCTTTGCCAGAAATTAAAGAACAGGCAAAAGAAGGGTGGCATGAAACCTATACTGACAAATACGGGCGAGAAATACAGGTTGATATAGATGCTGATGTATTTGGAGAACAAACTGCACCACTGATCAAAGCCGGATTTCCGCAATACGATATATATGACGTTGTACAAAATTGTCCATATGATACGGTCTCTAATGTAAAAAGAAAGGGTGGAAAAAGGACACATATTTATCGCTCCTATGGAACTGAAGTTGATCTGGATAAACCATACGGCGCGGATTATGGAAATGATTTAACTCTGAATGAAATGTATTCATTTGTAAAGAGGATACTAACAGATCAGGGAATACCGTGCGATATTTTTCTTTATGAAAGACCGCGTTTTTTTGATGTTTTATGCAATATCCAACAATCAACGGGAGAAGTAAAGGCGACCGCTTTTTATTTAGTTCGACTCTATGAACAATTTTATGGAATTCCAGTTTTAACAAGAAAAATAGCTTCTTTCAATACAAAGAGAGGCTGGCCAGATTATGAGCCTAATATATCATTTCAGATGAGAAACGAAAACGAATTCACAGCTATGGTTAACGTCTTAGAAGAACAGGAGATTATTGCAGAAGATATTCCGTTATGTTCATTTGAAACCATAAAAGAAAACATTCAGAGCGAAATCATTAACGGTCATATTCGAAAAGTATTTTCTATTAGATTTGGATATTCCGTATATAACGATCCGAACTATCCAAAGGGAAAACGTTCAGCACTTGATGCTGATTGCTATTACTTAGTTCCGTCGTGGGTGCTTGAGTGTATCTACATCAATAATCCTAAAGAAACATATAGTCTCGAAGCGGAACTAGCTAAAGATGGCGGTGCCGATACGACCGAAAGATCAACTGATAAATTTCGAGTAATTACGATAAATGCTCAAACCGGTGAAGTAACAAACCCTATGGATACAAGTAAAAATGGCTGGGGCGACGCTGATTATAAGGGGTTTATTTCTTGGAATAAAGTAAAGCAATAAAAAAGTAAAGAATCACACATCAAAATCGCTGGACATTCAAAATGTTTGGCGATTTCTTTTGTACGCAAAAGGAGCGTATGTTGTTTTGCTTGGAATGGGAAGAATATTACCGAAAAAAGGAAGAATTATACCCTATCAAGCCGAAAACGTTGCATTTCGGGTATCTAAATTGTCGTTTCAGGTAATCAGCCCCAAATCCGAACCCTTTTATGGTAGAATTCGAGACGTGAAAGATGTTATGGTCATACAGGAAAGGAGGCGACGATACGATGCAGTTTAGGTGTCATGATCCGGGCTAATCGAAAGGTGGGTAGCTCCAAATAAAAAGTTCTTGCAAAACATGCCGGCAAGCACCTCATCGCCGAAGCGATGAACGTTTCGCAAGAACCCATAACATTATACCACAAGTAAGTCCTAATAAAAACAGTTTTCAATCAGGAAGGAGAAAAACTTATGAAAAAACTGATCGCTATCATTTTGGTTGCCACTACGTTGCTTTCTATTGCGAGCATTGCATCTGCTGCTGTCAGCTTTACTCTTCGTACTCCGTGTGAAGCACTCGCTGATAATCAACTCTACCAGCATCATAGCGAGCAGAAGGTTTGGAAGTATTCCGGCGGCAACAAGTTCTATGTGAAGCACAGGATTCAAGAAACCAGTGCAGTGGAGACGAATCGAATTGCAGCATATCGCCATGATACGGGCAAGACGATGGGGGCAAACTGGCATCGCTCTGACAACGGCGAGTATCAGTGCATGTCCAATGCATTGGTTATTAGTCAGTATTACAGCGTTGCAGGGCGTGGCAATACTAATTACGCAAGTAAGTACGGTCTGAATAACATTACTTTGTACGGCTCGATGCGTGCGGATTAACGCTGATCCATCTTATGAGTAGCCGATGTTTGACATCGGCTACTCATAATCCAATTATTTAAGGAGAAATGATTATGACGAAATGGATAAAAGTGTTAGCTGTTTTGTGTATGTGGATGGCGTTACCCACAGGTTGCTTAGCACAAGAATATTATAGGGTGTCAGATGTTTATAAGCAGGTTCAAGAAAAATGGAAAGCGGAATATAAGGATTCACAAGGCAGGGTTATTCCAGTTGATGTAAATGCAGAGGTTTATGGAAATGGAACATTATCTGTTTCAAAGGTAGAAATTGCCGATTACAAATTAGACGAAACTCTCTTTCAATCCGAAACAGAATGGAACGATAGAAGAGGAGCTATAATCTTACATCATAATCCGGCAGATTATATTTTTCGCGAAAAAAAAGGCGAAATGCCACTTATTGTATATCGTTCTTACGGGGAAAGGATAGATTTGAATAAGATATATGGGAACGAATACGGAGAAAAATATACTGTTCAAGATATGATTGATTGCGCACAGAATATTTTAATCCCTCAAGGAATCGAAGCGGATTCATACCTTTTTGAACAACCTTTTGATTTTAGTGTTAGATGCAGAGTAAAGAAAGATAGCTTAGAAGTAACAGAACAAGCGATCTATCTGTCACACTTCTGGCAGACGATAGATGGAGTACCGATTCTTGAACATGCAAATCGTGCTTTCTATAAGACAGGTTGGCCGGATTTCTTTCCTCAACTTGTGTTGGGAATGCGAGAGAAGGATGAATATCAAATAACAGTGAATGCAGTTAAAAAAGTAGATGAAATTGCAAGTGACATTCCATTATGCTCTTTTGATGAAATTAAAAGAAGTATTTCTAAATTAATAGAACAAGGCCACATTAGGAAAATATATGATATTCGACTTGGATATGTTCTATATAATGATCCGAATTACCCGCAGGGAAAAAGAGATGCGTATGAGGCAGAATGCTATTATTTAGTTCCAACGTGGTGCGTAAATTGTATATATATGGAAAATCCAAAAGAAGAATATGTATATAAGGGAAAACAGGAGGATGAAATGAATGAAGATGAGAAAAATACGCCGGAGTATAGAATGGTCATGATTGATGCTCAAAGTGGAGTGGTGCTGGATCCATTTGATAGGAGTAAAAATGGACATGGAAACGCTGATTATAAAGGAGTTTTGACATGGGATGATGTCCAATAAGCGGAAAACAAAGGAGTATTTTAGACTAGATTGGAGATATTTAATTTTCCCATTAGCCTTTCTTATTGTTTTATGGACGAGTGCATCTTTTACAGGGCATTGGATAACAGAAGAAAATCCATATCGTTCATATACATTGCAAGCATGTGCATGGCTAGATGGACGATTGGATTTAGGCACGGATTATCCTTGGTTAGAGCTGGCAATTTATGAAGGGAAGTATTATGTAAGTTTTCCTCCATTCCCATCGCTAGTACTACTTCCGTTTGCTGCGATATTTGGAACAAATACGCCTGACCACTGGATATCACTTGTTTTTTCACTTGTTGGCATTATATATGCGCTTCGTCTTTACCGTACAATAACAGGAAAATACGTAATGGCGGAACAATATGTTTTGTTCCTATTTTTAGGGAATGGCTACCTATTTATTTCCCTGCAAGGCGGATGGGTTTGGTACATGGCTCAAACAATGTGTTTTGCTCTTTCGTTAATGTCTCTTTTTTATGCAGTAAATCAGCACATGGGGAGAGCGTTTGCCTTTTTAGCCTGCGCCTTCGGATGTAGACCAATGGTCGTTGTTTATATACCACTAATCGTTGCACTTGTAATTAAAAAAACAAGAATAAAAACATTGGTAAAAAAGGGATATCATCTAATTCCAGCATGTATGATAATTGGATTTTATTTGACGCTAAATGCTGCTCGATTTGATAATCCGTTTGAGTTTGGGCACAACTATTTACCAGAATTTATTCGTGCAGATGAAGGCCAATTCAGCTTTAGCTATGCAATAAAACATTTGAATCAACTTTTAAGGTTACCCCAAACAGGAGGAGAACATGGAATGTTGATTTATGACACTTATGATTGTATGGCATTTTGGCTGATTGCTCCAATGACAATTCTTTTTATTGTGTTGTGGGTTTATGCGCTGATAAAAAGGCGAAAAGAATGCAAAACAAGTTTAATAATAGTTCCTATGACGGTGTGTATACATTTAATCATTGTTTGTTGCCATCGAACCATGGGAGGGTATCAATTCGGAAATCGGTATATTATTGATATGCTTCCGTATGTGTTTTATGGATTATTATCATATAAACAAGAACAACGGATTGAAAAAATAGAATGGATGAACATTCCACTTTTTGCACTTGGATTCTCGATAAATTTAATTGGAACAGTTGCAACTTATAATCATTGGATTTGAATTAAATTAAGGAAGTGAAAGAAGTGCACGAAGAATTAAAAAATACATTTCGCTCTAAAAGATTTTGGATTGCGTTCGGCGTAGCAATATTCACTTTGATGGGCTATTCAGCAGCATACTGGATCGGCAGCGTGGATGAATGGCTTGAATATCGAGAAAGCGCATTGCAGCTTTCGATTGGCGGCATTTTTTTCGGTGGATTCATGTTGTTGCTGCCGTTCTGTGCGGCGCTTGCACATTCGACAAGCCAAGTCGAAGAAGAAAGCGGAAGTATCATGCAATGGAGAACATTGCGAAGCTCGGTCGCAAAGTATGTTGCAATTAAAGCAGGTGCTTCGATGATCGGTGCTGCGGTTGCAACGATGAGTGCGTTTATTCTCCATGCAATTATCTGGAATATCATTGCACTGCCGTGCGATCCGACGACTTATCCAAACCATACCATTTATTTTGACCCGTCCTGTATCTTCTATAATTGGTATACGATCTGCTATGGATTGCCGGTTTATTTGGAAATCACAGTAGGTATCGGATTCACAGCGAGTGTTTGGGCGGTTGTTGCTTTGGCTGTTGCAGTGTGGATTCCCGATAAGCTGCTGACAGTCACAATTCCTTCGTTTCTTTACTATCTTTGGAACGCAGATGTCATTTTCTTCTTCTTCGGCATCCAAACGCCACATCCTGCAACACTTTTTAATGATGGTTTAACCCCGCAAAAAGCGGTTGTGTCGATTATCAGCTATCTGGTTGTGCTGGCGGTCAGCTTGGTTATTTACTATGCCGGATGTAAGAGGAGGTGTGAAAATGCTTAATGAACGAAAAATGAAAGGATGGCTGACAGCCTGTCTTCAAGGAGATATGAGCTTATGGTTACATTCAATGAGAACGGGTTTAATGCTGGTGTTCATCCTGCTGATGAACTTTATGCTGGTTCGCAGTAATGCGACGATGATAGGCATGTATGGATATAAAGTACATTTAGGTGAAACTCTTTTTACTTGCCTGAATTCCGGCTTTAATCTGATTATGACGAGCGTCGCATTTCTTGTCATGATTTCAGAAATACCAAAGCGAGTGTCGTATCAAAAATATGTGTTGATTCGCCTTTCGAGAGGAAAATGGCTGCTCTCCCTGATTGTATTTTGCATCGGCATTGTAGCGTTTTTCCTGCTGTTTATGACAGCAATGTGCGCATTGTTTTCGCTGTCTTATGTGACTCCCGGAAGCGGATGGAGCGATTTGGAAAGATTGGCAGAAAACGCCGACTACATCTACGAGATGCAGATTATTCCACAATACATTCGAGGTCTTTCACCGTTTCAAGCGTGCTTCTTGGCGTGGTTTGTGCTGTTTTGCTTCTTTTTGACAATGACCCTTCTGATATTGTCTTTTTCTCTTTTTGAGATGCCGAACCTTGGAATTGTGGTATGTGTTTCCCTGCTGTTGCTGAATATCACAGTGCTTTTTGAATATTTGCCGGGCATTGTTTTGCCAAGTAATTTTGCAACTTTGGGCGCGATTGTTTCCATGAAACCAGAGCATGAATTTGAAATGCTTTTGAAAGTGCTGGTCGGCTACGGTATTGTAGATGCCTTGATTATTGCTCTGATGTCTTTCCGTGTGAAAAAGATGGATATGCAATTCTAATTTTGAAAAGAGAAAGAGGTTTCGCTATGATTACAATTCAAAACCTGTCCAAACGATACGGTAATAACACGGTACTCAAAGATATTTCTATCCAGCTTGACGCTGGAAAGATTTATGGTCTGGTCGGTGCAAATGGATGCGGCAAAACAACGCTGATGCGTTGCATTTGCGGCTTCTCACAACCTACAACGGGATATGTCGTAGTAAACGATTGCCTGATCGGAAATAAGGCAGCCCTGAAACGGAATCCCGATTTGAAGAAAGCGGCAAATCCTCCGTATAAGACAATGGCTGATTTTTCTCCGTCTACAGGTGTTATTATCGAAAGCCCCGGCTTTCTTCCTAACGAAACAGGTCTGAGAAATCTGATGTTGCTTGCGGACATGTCGGGCAAAGTGGATAAAGCGACTGCGCGAAGAGCAATGGTCACGCTGGGACTCGGACCTGACGAGAAAAAGCCGGTTGGAAAGTATTCGCTTGGACAACGGCAGCGCTTGGGATTTGCGCAAGCCTTTATGGAAAATCCGGATGTCCTGATTCTGGATGAACCTTTTAATGCAATGGACAAGGCCTCGATGGAAGAAGTTCACGACCTGCTTCAGCAATTCAAACGGGATGGAAAGACCATCATTCTGGCAAGCCATAGTGCGGCAGATATTGAAAAGGCTTGCGATATTGTCTATGAAATGGAAAACGGGAATCTGAATGTGATTCGGGACAAGACGGTGAATTGAAAGGAGCGGTAATCATGAAAAAACTGTGTGCGGTGCTGGTGCTGTTGGTGCTGCTGGTAGCAGCTGTGGCTTTTGCAGAGGGGGATGCGGCATTGAACCTCACTCAGGTTCATGATTATGAAGTCGCAGATTCGCTTTGTTACGTGGGAGACACGCTGTACATGCTCGGAACGTATGGCGTGTATGCGTATCAGGATGGAGAACTTTCGACGGTTGTTGATCTGTCGGATACTTATTTGTACCGCTATAATCAGGAGCGCCCGGAGGATGAGACGGAAGCGTCCGTCTGGGAAAAGGCGATCAGCGTCATTTTTACAGATGGTCAGACGCTTTATGGGTTGCAACCGTATAGCGGACAAATCTTTCAACTTACGGAGGGAAAGCTGGAATCGTATACACAGCTTCCTGAAGATCTTCTGTATGTTCAGAGCGATGATTTCTACCGAGAAATCAAGGGAACAGCCATGAACAACGGAAAATTGTTCCTGCTGCTTGGAACGGATAACTACGATGAATATGATAAAACCGAGCTTGCAATCTTTGACTTCGCCACGCAAGACGTGATGTATTCGGGAATTACAGGGATTCAGAGCATTGCGCAAGGAGAAGGTTGTGATCTGATTATATATACGCAAGACGATGAAAACACAATCTGGAAATATAATGCCAATTCGGATATGAACGAGAGCGAGGTTATGAAACTGGAAGGTATGGAGGCTCCCAGCGGAATGGCTTTCTATCAAGGAAAACTGGTTTATTTTGCAGATAATCGCGTTTATGAAGTAGACGAAGCCGGAAATCGACTGGTTAAAGCATATATCCCGGTTCAGTATGCAATGGTGAGCACGAGTGCCGCTTGTTCGGAAGCAGGAGTGTATGCTTATCCGTATGCCAATCATGTATTTCTGAGAGATATTTCGAAGGATGGAGAATCAACCCAGACTGTATTGACGCTGATGGGCAGCGTATCGCCGGATATGTTGGTTAATTTCTCGATTGAACACCCTGATGTTGCAGTAGTATCGGCGCAAACACTTAACAGCAGTGAAATCCAGCAGGCTGCCCTTTCGGGTGACGATTCCATTGACTTGTTTGTGGTATCCGCGCCCGGTTCATATACGGCACTTAAAGAGAAGGGTTATCTGGCTGCGATTGATAACGAGTTACTCTGTGCGGATGCTAAAACACTCTATCCTGCAATTCAGAACGTCATTTTTGATGGCGAAACTCTGCTGGGTTATCCAATTTCTTTGATGCTGGATTCTTGGACGGTCAATGAAACGCAATGGAAGAATATGGAGTTAGGTGAATACCCGACGACGTATGCAGAACTCTTTGATAAGATTAAGGTCTGGTTGGATGAATATGCGCTGGACTATCCAGATTACACACTTGCCGATATTCAGCAGATGGGGATAGACGGACTTGTGACGATGATGGTCAAAGCGTATGTTGCGCAGAATGAAAACGAAGATGGTCAGATTTCCTTTGATACGGAAGAATTTCATTCTTTGATGGCACTTGTCGCCCAAAATCAACAGTTGTTTGCAGAGGAAAACGAGCAATGGGGTATGCCGTTAATTTCCTCGTATTATATGGGATTTGGGATTACCTACGCCGATAGGGATGCAATGGTAATGATGTTGCCGCCGACGCTTGAAAAAGGGCAGCAACAAACACTCAACGCGAATATTGACGTGATGTGCATCAGCGCTTCTTCTAAGAAACAGGAAGCTGCGAAAGCATTTGTTGCATATTGCGCCGAGCATTTGGATCAGATGACCCAATATGAGATTCATCCGAGCCTGACCGCACCGGTTGAAAGCGCAACGTATAAAGCTCGTCTGGAGACGCTTAATTCTGAATTGAATGATTTGCAAGACCGATATGCTAAAGAAGAAAATGATGAGAAAAAGTATACGTTGGAAGATGAAATTACGGCAAAGCAGGAAATGATTGCAAGCGTTGAGGACGGAAAGTGGGCGATTTCTCCTGAGAGTATTGAAATCTATCGTAAAGCTGCTGAGCAAATGACTATCCCGTATCAGTCAAAGTTTAGCTCAAACGGAAGCGATGGATTTGGGATGCTTAGCGATGTTATTTTGCAGTATTGTGCAGACGGACTTGAAGAAAGTGAAGTAAATGCGTTAATTCATGAGTTAAATCGCGTTGCAGATATGGTTTATATGGAAAATCATTGAGAGGAGAAAAACGGATGAATAAATTTATGAAATGGCTATATGGAAAGAAAATTGAAATAGAAATGAATAAATCGGCAGATAAAATCAACGTAGAAAAGATTAGAACTTGGATAAAAGAAGTCGAATCTGAAGCAGACACGCAGGAAGAACGGGATAAGATGGAAGCAATGACCCGTAGACTGATGGAAGATATTGAAAACAGAGTCTTGGAACGATAAAAAGAGGAGGAGAAAGCGATGAGCGAAGAAGAAGTGCTGGAAGCACTGGAAACGATAAAGTCAACTTTACTGGGAACAGCTCATCGTTTTTTCTCCTGTTATGCGGACTGTGAGGATGCTGTCCAAGAGTGCTTTTATAAAGCATGGAGGGGACGGGAGTCCATCCAGAATCCCGAGTATTTCAAAACATGGGCGACGCGCATCCTTGTTAATGAGTGCAAAACGATGCTCAGAAAAAAAGTGCCTATCCCTATGGAAGCGGATTATAACTCAATTTATTATGAAAATGAATATGAACATATCGTTGAGCTTGATCCGCTTCACAAGGCAATGGAAAGGATAAGAGAGGACGACAGGCAGCTTATTCAGATGCACTTCATTCAAGAGTATTCGTACCGTGAAATCTCAAGAATCAAGAACAGAAGCGTAGGTGCGGTAATCAAGCGGGTAAATCGCTCACTTGAAGTCGTAAAAAGAGCTATGTAAGAGTTTTCCAATATTCTAATAAAGGATAATGGCTTGAGAAAACGGACGGGCAGCAGACTGCAAACTAAGATTATCGCCTATGTCGCAGTAGATTCAGCGATCGGCGACTATCAATCAAATAACAACGCGAGTACCGAACACTGGGACACAGAGCTTTACCGACAGATATTGCTCTGCGTCCCTTTTCAAAAGGAATATCTTTTATTTTACAGCCATGCATAATTGCTGGCTTTTTTATTTTCTTTTTCATTATATAAACCAGGAACGGATGTAAAATAGGAATTTTATTTCCTGTTTGGATTCTATTATTCCAGCTATGATTAAGGTGAAAGGAGGGTCGATTACGAAAGCCCGTCTGAGTAACACGCTTCTGGGAAAGGAACTTTATCGTGCCGGTCTTACACAGGAAGCATTTGCAGAGAAAGTTGGTATCTCAGCTCGATACGTTCGTGTTCTCTGTACCAGAGATGTCAATGTATCTATTGCGGTATACTATGAGATTCTTAAGGTCTTGAATCTTCCGGCTAATTCTCTGCTCGTCTATGTTGATGAGACTCACAAGAAAATAACTCTTCCAGCAAGAGAGGGGAAAAAACATGACCATAAGAAAAAACGTTCTGCCTCAGCCCTTCATCAGTCAAGCCAGTCATAGTTCTTTAGTATAGTCTCATCCTTACCAAAAAAGAAATGTTTGCGTATGAGCAAAAGTGTGAAAAAGAATATGAATGAAAAAAAGAATGGCATTTCGATAGAATCGACTATCGAACAATTTTTACAGAAAAGTATACAACATGACCGCTCTTATGCGCGAAAAAAGTACCGTTGGCACGCTCAATATTCTTTAGATCGGGCAGACGGCATTGACCAGACCAATGCGCCAGTCACCGATGAACTCGAAAACCTGTTTTTAAGCATTGAAGATCGCCGTGCGCTCTATGCAGCTCTGCAACGCCTTTCATCTCTCCAGCGTCGCCGACTGTTGATGCGGTATGAGGAAAAACTCACTTATTCCGAAATTGCCCGGCGTGAAGGCGTTGCACCGCGGGTTGCCCAGCGCAGCATAGAGCGTGCACTGGTTAAGCTCAATCTCATGCTCAAAGATGCCATCCTTGTCGATTCCAACGTGTAATTTTATAATCAGCTCAAGTCATCAATAGGAGGTTTTCATCATGAACCCATTCTTTGATTCGCTTGCGCAAGAGCTTCAAGCTCATGCGCAGCCTGCCGCGCCTGATTCTTCACATCCGCCGGCTCAACTCTGTCCGTCTGCCGCCCCCGGTTCAAAAACCTATCGCATCGACGATATTGCCGCTATCCTTGACATCAGCCGTGCGGCAGCGTATGCGCTGGTCAAAAAGCAGAATTTTCGTTCCATTCGCGTCGGTCACTCCATTCGTGTTCTTCGTGCGTCTTTTGACGCATGGCTTGAGGAGGAAGGGCTGTGATCCCCCGCATTGTAAAACGTGGAGATTCGTACTCCTTATGCTATCGGTATACGGATCATGCAGACAAGACACATATAAAACTTGAGCCTTGCACATCACTGGATGATGCCCATTTCAGACTAGAAGAAGTCATGCAGCAACAGGAAAAGGGTATCTTCATTCCACCCAATGCCGTAACGGTGTCTGAACTGATGGAGGACTTCATTCGCGTCTGCGGAAGCCGGAAATGGGTGGCTTCTACCTATACCGCAAACATCGGACTATATCGGAACTACATTCTTCCTGTTCTTGGCAGCTGTGGCATACAAAATCTTCACTCCAAAGACGTGGATATTTATATCCGTATGCTGACAAAAACAATCAGCGCAGCAAGCAACGTAAAGGAAGAACCCCTCTATATTTCTGCGCTTACAATCAGGAAAATCATTGATCTTCTGCGGCGAGCGTTTCAATATGCTGCGAACCGCAATTTAGTCGCTCAAAATCCATTTGAAAATGCCATTTTGCCGAAAACCGATATTCTGAAAAAAGGGGTGCGTGAAATTGACTACTAAACCCGTTTGGGAACCGATTACCATTGCCAAGGCTCTGAGCCTCTGCGACTTTGACGCACTGTATGTCGCCATGAATTTGGCTTTTGCCTGCTCTCTGCGCATTGGAGAAATTCTCGGTCTGACATGGAATGATATCCACTTTGCTGAAGACGACGATGGCGCATCCTGGCTCCATGTCACCAAAACACTTCTGGAAGTGTCCAGGCAGTCAGTCGCAGCTACGGAAGGCAGAGATATTCTGATGGTGTTTCCATCAACCAAACCCAATTCCAGCATGTCCCTTATCCTCAAAAAGCCCAAGACAAAAAACTCCATACGCAAAGTCTATCTGCCCAGAACCATTGCGGACATTTTGAAAGCGTGGCATACCAGGCAGCTTGAGTTGATCGACCTCTTGGGTGCAGACTATCAAAATTATAATCTGGTGTTGGCGCAAAACAGCGGAAAACCTTATGACAGCCACCAGATCTACAAGCTACTTAAGACGTTTATCCATGCGCATCAGCTGCCGGATGTCACGTTTCATTCTTTGCGCCATTCAAGCGTCACCTATAAACTCGCCCTCAATGACGGCAATATCAAATTGGTGCAAGGGGACACGGGACACGCTTCTCCCAAGCTCATGCTGAACACCTACGCAGAAATCTTCGATCAAAGCCGAAAAGAACTCGCCGTTCGCTTTGAAGAAAATTTCTACGCAGCTTTGCAGCCGTGAGGACAACGTTATGGCACACATCGTCCGACGTGGAGAATCCTTCTGTGTTGTCTATTATTACACTGATAAAGACGGAAAACGCCATCAGAAGTGGGAAACCTTTCACCAGGAAGCAGAGGCTGAACGCAGAAAAGCCGAAGTTGAAATCGGCAAGAAAAAGTCAACCTTGATTGTTCCCAGCAAAATCACCGTATCGGAACTGATGGTCGATTTTGTCAACCTGTATGGCGAACGAAAATGGGACGTTTCCACTTACAGCTCAAACCTCGCGCTAATCGCCAACTACATCAACCCGCTCATCGGCAATCAACCCATCCAGTCCATCAACACGCGCGCCGTGGACAAATACATTCAACAGCTCCGCAAAACTGAATCCGTCGCTTCTCAGTTTCGCCGCATGGCTGACCGTTATTTGACCGATCAGAACATCGAGCGCATCATTAAGGTACTCAAGTGCGCGTTTGGGCAGGCTGTCCGCTGGGGTATGATTGCAAAAAATCCTTTTTCAAATGCTATTCTCGTCAAAACTCCTTACCATCATCGGGATATCTGGGATGCGGCAACCATCCGCAAAGCGCTTGAAGCCTGCCGTGACGCACAGCTCTATGTCGCCATGAACCTGTCTTTCGCCTGTTCCATGCGTTTGGGCGAAATTCTGGGGCTGACGTGGAACAACGTGCATATCGAGCCTGATGATATCGCACAGGATAACGCATGGCTCTATGTCGATAAAGAAGTGTATCGTGCGCGACGCGAATCCATCAAGGCTCTCGGAGAAAACTCTGTCCTGCACATCTTTGATTCCGCACTGAAAAAGCCCACCGCGACCGTTCTTGTGCTTAAAAAGCCGAAAACCGATAGCAGCATCCGCAAAATCTGGATTCCGAAAACCGTCGCCTATATTTTGCGTCACTGGAAGGAGTGTCAGGAAAAGCTCAAGGTGACGGATCATTCCTACGAGGATCATAACCTGGTGCTTGCGCAGCCCAATGGTCGTCCCTGCGACGACCGAGTAATCGAAAAGAAGTTTGCTCAGCTCAAGAAGCAGGCCAATCTGCCCAACGTCGTTTTTCATTCGCTCCGCCATTCCAGCGCTACTTATAAGTTGAAATATTCCAACGGCGATTTGAAATCCACACAGGGCGATACAGGACATGCCAGCGCCGAAATGATTACCCGTATCTATGCGCATATTCTGGATGAAGATCGCAAAATCGGCGCACAGCGCTTTGAACAGCAATTCTATGCCAATCCAGACTTGCGCGGTATCAAACCGCCTGCCCCAGAGACAGCTCAACCCCAGATTGACCTGAACACGCTTATCCGGCAGATTGAACGCTCGCCGGAATTAGCCGGCGCATTGGCGGCAGCACTCAAAAACAGCAGCAAATAAGAAGCAAGGTATTGTCGGCTTGAAAAAGTCAGCAATTCCTTGCTTCTTGTCTATTTTGCATATTTTTTGTTCATATAATTTTCTATATCAATTTTCTGATTTTGGGGTCAAAAAAACACCAAAACTGACATGGTATATAGAGGGATTTTTCTTTAGAGGAATTCCTTGAACAGAACCTTGAAAACGGCATAGGTGTCGCAGATACGAAAAGAGCCTCGGACGAGCCATAATGGTTTGGCGCGACGACATTCAATTTGATGATGTAAACATCACTTTAATCGAGCGATTTTTCAAGCGAATTAAGCCTGTTTTGGAAATCAGGTGCGACGACTCCGACCTCTATCATGATACTTCTTCACAGCTTTCCAAGGACTGGGAAAGAGCCTCTAACCGGCTCGGAAAACGACCGCTTAGAGCTATGCTGCGCCCTCCAAGCGCAATCTGCGACACCATAAGGAACGCGGAAGCAACGCTATGCCATCCTTGCGTTTCCAGACGACCAGGGCTACAATCAGCCTGTCACAGTTGATCTGGGACAATCAACCGACCCCTTGCGGTCAGAAAGGATGCACATCTATGGAATACACACCCGCTTCCGCAGGCAATACCCCTCAAACGTACCGCGTTGAGGATGTTGCTTCAATTCTGGGCATCAGCAGAAAGTCTGCCTACAACTTGACCAGGGAAGGATATTTCAGGGTTGTCCGCATTGGTTCAACCATCCGCATCTCCAAAAAATCCTTCGACGACTGGCTCAATAATCAAACGTCGGAGGTTTAAGTTGGCTTCCATCATCAAGCGCGGCAAGAGCTACTGCGTTGTCTATGATTACGTCAACTCCGATGGGCAGCGCAAGCAGAAATGGGAAACCTTTCCTTCCAGGAAGGAAGCCTCTATCCGTAAATCAGAGGTTGAGCTGGCGCAGAAGAAAGGGACTTTTCTTCCACCATCCGCCGAAACAGTCGCGGAATTCATGGATGAATTTGTGCGGCTGTACGGCGAGTTAAAGTGGAGTCCGTCCATGTACGACAGCAGCACCGGCATCATCCGAAACTACATCAACCCGTTAATTGGGGATTTGCCCATGCAGAGCGTTACCGTTAAAACCGTGGACATCTTCATTCACGACCTGCATCGAACTCGTTCCGCTGCGGAAAAGTACCATGCTGTAAAGCAGGACTACATCAGCGATTCACAGGTGGAAAAGGTGTTCAAACTCGCGCGATGCGCCTTTAATCAGGCCGTGCGCTGGAATGTCATCCCGCAGAACCCCTTCAATCAGGCAAACCTCTGCAAAGCCAAATGCAGGGAACGCGAGATTTGGGACGCGGAAACGATTCGTAAAGCACTGGATGCCTGTAGGGATGCAAACCTGTACGTCTGCATGAATCTCTCGTTTGCCTGTTCGCTGCGCATCGGGGAAATTCTCGGTCTGACGTGGAACAATGTACACATATCCGAGCCGGAAATCAAGGACGATGACGCATGGCTCTATATCATGCAAGAGCTGGCAAGGGTTAAACGCTCCGCGCTGGCTGCTTTGAATAACAAGAACATCTATCACATCTTCCCCGCGTGGACGGGAAAGACCACCAACACCGTTCTTGTTCTGAAAAAGCCCAAGACAGACAGCAGTATTCGCCGCGTATGGATTCCCAAAACCGTCGCTTATGTGCTGCAAGAGCTGCGCAAAAATCAGCTTCATCAGATTGAAATGGCGGGCTTCGATTACACTGATTATAATCTGGTCATCGCCTTTCCAAACGGACATCCCTGCGAGGAAAAGCGAATCAATCAAGCCTTCACCAAGCTCAAAGCCGAAGCCAAACTGCCGGATGTTGTTTTTCACTCTCTGCGTCATTCCAGCGCCACCTACAAGCTCAAACTGAACCACGGCGACCTGAAAGCGACGCAGGGAGATACAGGTCATGCCGAAATCGACATGCTGACCAAGGTTTATGCGCACATTCTTGATGCTGATCGGAAAATTACAGCTCAACGCTTTGAAGAAGCGTTTTACCAGCCGCAGGATTCACCCGAACAGAAGGATAACAGCCCGTCATCCCCGGACATCGCGGCTCTAATCGCACAGATCCAGCAATACCCTGAACTCGGAAAGATTCTTTCCGATGTGCTGGCAAAGCAGGCTTCTACCGATGAAAACACGGAAAACGGTAATGGCAATCTTAGCGATTCTGAGTAGCAAGCATCTAAAATCGTTCGATTCTTTCTGCTACTCTTGCAGATTCAAACCGCAAACTGCAACTTGCTCGAATCGAAAAAAGTGCCACATGCTTCACGCACATGACACTTTCTGGCGCACCCACCGCGGCTCGAACGCGGGGCCTTTCGCTTAGGAGGCGAACGCTCTATCCTACTGAGCTATGGATGCAAGGTACGGTCTTACCCCTCGTTTTCTCAGCAATAGCTAGATTCCCCAATCAAGCTCACGCTGATAGACGCCGGCAAAACCGTTATAAGATCAGATCGAGTCAATCTTTCGACCGACTTCCCTCTAAATCACTTTTTTGACTTCCCTGATGAATCTCGTTCCCTTTCGGTCGCTCGCTCATCCTTCATTTCATCTGCATTTTCTGCTACTCGGCAGTAAGTAATCGCCGCTTTCTTAGGAGGCGACCGCTCTATCCTGCTGAGCTACGGAACCATACTCTCGAAAGTCCTTATTTTGCAAGGCTTTCGAGGCTTCGGCGATTACTCACCGTGAGGCTGGGGGTGATTTTTGCTAATCTGGAAGGTCGATTTCTAATCAGCTTTTCTAACTTTGGCGGTAGGACATTTTCCCACCTGCTGATTTTGACCTTCGGTTCAGGGGCGTCGGAGTGATCGGGATTCCGGGTCATTTCCGAACGCAGTTCCCGCTTTCAGTTTCCGAAAAAGAGGTTGTCGGCCTTCTTCTTAGGAGGCGAACGCTCTATCCTGCTGAGCTATGGATGCATACGACATACGGGGATTGCGAAAAATATCCGTCCATCATTATAAGGGAGAAGAAGGGAAAAGTCAATTCATTTTGAAGATTTCGGATGGAGACCATTTTTCAGCGCATTCTACAAGTTGCACATCAAAAAAAGACGCGAATTTGAATGATTTTTCCTATAAAACTTGGGAAAAACGGGTTTTATTGGGAAAAATAGCAGGAAAAATGAAAGGGAAGTATAAAACATATATAACAGGTACGTGAATTACAGTTTGGATGTGCCGGAACGACATGGCAGCCGATCCGAACTGTAAAACGACAAAAAGGAAGGGGCATAAGTTTGAAACAATCGTGTGAACAGCAAGGCCCAAATACGGCATAGGAAATAAGCCGTCTGGTAAACGGTGAAAAACAGGATCAGAGTTTAAGGTACAGGAAGTGCAGGATCGTCTACAAGAATATAGCCACGATGCCGCAGGAGAGAAAGACCCTGTGAAATCGTCAGCGTCCTGGATGGCGCAGCGGCATGAGGTGTAGCAAGAAAACCAACGGGCGTATACGGAACGAGCTTGGATAGGATGTTCCAGATAGCGGTCAGGAGCATCTTGCACACAGCGATAATGGCTTTCTTGTGACCACGACGAGCCTTGATGCGGCGATAGCG
>CABRLU010000028.1 GCA_902471845.1 uncultured Lachnospiraceae bacterium
CGCTCTTCCGATCTCACATCAATCTCATCAATCACAGAGGCATCCGGCAGAATCGGTTCCGGCTTTTTATATGTATATTCAGTTTTTGTCGCTGTGACATTTTTCGTAATATCAATAACAACTGGGCCCGGACGGCCGGTCTGGGCAATCCTGAAGGCCCGGCGGATCACATCTGCCAGCTTCGTAACATCTTTAACAATAAAATTATATTTCGTTACTGGCATTGTTACGCCTAAAATATCTACTTCCTGGAAACTATCTTTTCCAAGGAGATTTAATCCCACATTACAGGTAATCATGACCACTGGAATAGAATCCATATAGGCCGTTGCGATTCCCGTTACCATATTCGTCGCTCCCGGCCCGGAGGTTGCAAAACAGACGCCGACCTTCCCGGTCGCTCTGGCATAACCGTCCGCCGCATGGGAAGCACCCTGTTCATGGGATGTCAAATAATGGGTAATCTCATCTCTATGCTTATACAACTCATCGTATACATTTAAAATGGCACCGCCAGGGTATCCGAAAACCGTATCCACACCCTGCTCTTTCAGACATTCAATCACAATTTGTGCGCCTGTTAATTCCATATAATTACCTCTTTCTATTTCGCTTTTGGTATTTCAAGAATTGCCCCTCTGTTACCGGAGGTTACCATAGAAGCATATCTTGCCAGGTATCCAGTAGTTACTTTAGGTTCCCGCGGCTGCCATTTAGCACGGCGGGCTTCAAGCTCTTCATCGCTGACATCCACGTTGATCGTATTAGCAGGAATATCAATTTTAATAATATCTCCTTCTTCAATTAAGGCAATCGGGCCGCCGACAGCAGCTTCCGGTGATACATGACCGATGGAAGCGCCTCTGGAAGCGCCAGAGAAACGACCATCTGTAATCAGCGCTACGCTGGCACCAAGTCCCATACCGGCAATAGCTGAGGTTGGATTGAGCATTTCACGCATACCCGGACCGCCTTTCGGTCCCTCATATCGAATAACGACCACATCACCGGCAACAATCTGGCCGCCTTTGATGGCTGCAATTGCATCTTCTTCACAGTCGAATACCCTGGCCGGTCCTTCATGAACCATCATTTCAGGTACAACGGCGGAACGTTTAACGACACAGGAATCCGGTGCAATATTTCCTTTTAATACGGCAATACCGCCTGTCGGGCTGTATGGATTGTCAATCGGACGGATGACATCTGGATTCTTATTCACACAACCTGCAATATTTTCACCGACAGTCTTTCCTGTCACTGTGATCAAATCTGTATATAATAAACCTTTCTTGTTTAATTCGTTCATTACGGCATAAACACCGCCGGCTTCATTCAAATCTTCCATATATGTATATCCTGCCGGAGCCAGATGACACAGGTTCGGTGTCTTTGCGCTGATTTCATTGGCGATATCCACGTTCAGTTCCACACCGGCTTCATGGGCAATCGCCGGGAGATGAAGCATACTGTTTGTGGAACATCCAAGAGCCATATCTACAGTCAGAGCATTCATAAATGCTTTTTCTGTCATAATATCTCTTGGACGGATATTTTTCTCAAGCATTTCCATAACCTTCATACCTGCATGCTTTGCAAGGCGAAGACGCTCAGAATAAACGGCCGGAATGGTTCCATTTCCCTGAAGACCCATACCTAAAACTTCGGTCAGACAGTTCATGGAGTTTGCTGTATACATACCGGAACAGGAACCACAGGTCGGACAAACCTTATTCACGAACTCATCAACCTGATCTTCTGTCATCGTACCGGCCGCATAGGAGCCTACAGCTTCAAACATACTGGAAAGGCTTCGTTTTTCACCGCTGACACGGCCGGCCAGCATCGGACCGCCGCTGACAAATACCGTCGGAATATTCAGACGGGCGGCTGCCATCAAAAGTCCCGGAACATTTTTATCGCAGTTCGGCACCATAACAAGTGCATCAAACTGATGAGCCGTAGCCATACATTCGGTAGAATCTGCAATCAAATCTCTTGTTACCAGAGAATATTTCATACCGATATGACCCATAGCGATACCGTCACATACAGCAATAGCCGGGAAGACGATTGGTGTACCGCCAGCCATGGCAACGCCCATTTTTACGGCATCAACAATTTTATCAATATTCATATGTCCAGGTACAATTTCATTATAAGAACTGACAATACCAACCAGAGGTCTTGAAAGCTCTTCTTTCGTCATACCTAAAGCATTAAATAATGAACGCTGAGGTGCGGACTGCATCCCCTTCGTTACAACATCACTTTTCATTATCATTTTCCTTTCTTAAAGTATTAAAGTGTCACGAACAATGTATTGTTCACAGTATACCACATTTTTTTATAAATGCAATGGTTTTGTATTATTTGATACTTTTTAGTACATTTTGTATTGGATTGGAAATGTTTTACAGCCTTTCGACAATGGCATCGCCCATTTCTTTACATCCAACAAGCTGGCAGCTGTCGGACATAATATCCACCGTACGATAGCCGTCTTCCAATACTTTTTGTACAGCTGCTTCAATGGCATCGGCCTCCGCATCCAGATTAAGGGAATAACGGAGCAGCATGGCTGCTGAAAGAATCGTGGCAATTGGATTCGCCTTATTCTGTCCGGCAATATCCGGTGCAGAACCATGGCTTGGCTCATAAAGTCCAAGGCTTGTGGCACTTAAGCTGGCGGAGGACAGCATTCCGATGGAGCCGGTTACTTCGCTGGCCTCGTCGGAAAGAATATCTCCAAACATGTTCTCAGTCAGAATAACATCGAACTGGCCCGGATTTTTTACAAGCTGCATGGCACAGTTATCAACCAACATGTGGGAATAAGTAACCTCCGGATAATCTTTGGCAACCTCTTCCACAACCTTCCGCCACAGACGAGAGGAATCCAGCACGTTCGCCTTATCTACACTGACAACGTTTTTACGGCGCTTCATGGCTGTCTCAAAGCCTTTGATGGCGATACGGCGGATTTCATTTTCATCGTAGGTTAAAGAATCATAAGCTTTCAGGACTCCATTCTCTTCCACTGTTTTCCGTTCGCCAAAATAAAGGCCGCCGGTCAGCTCACGCATAATGACCATATCGAAGCCATCCCCGATGATTTCATCTTTTAAAGGACAAGCATCTTTAAGTTCTTTGTACAGATAGGCTGGACGGATATTTGCAAACAATCCGAGGGATTTCCGGAGTTTTAAAAGTCCGGCTTCAGGTCTCAATGACGGCTCCAGCTTATACCATGGGGAGGTCGTCGTATCTCCGCCGATAGAACCTAACAGAACCGCGTCGCTTGCTTTACAGGTCTCAATCGCCTCGTCAGTAAGCGGCACCCCTGTAGCATCAATGGAACAGCCGCCCATCAACACCTGGGTATAATTAAAGGTATGACCGAATTTCTCTGCCACCTTATCCATCACTTTCATGGCTTCTGTGACGATCTCCGGACCAATACCGTCACCTTTAATGACTGCAATATTAAAATTCATTTTCCTCTTCCTTTCGTTATTGACTAAGATAGCATGGAATCAGTCGTTTTTCAATGACTGATTCATGTAATTGATCAAACCGCCGGCGGCAATTAATTCCTGCATAAATGGCGGGAAAGCTTCCCCTTTGTAAGATTCATTTTTGGTGCGATTATAAATCATACCATCATCAAAATTAATTTCCACCTGGTCACCGGCTTCAATCTTTTCTGCCGCTTCTTTACATTCAATAATCGGAAGACCAATGTTGATAGCATTCCGGTAGAAAATCCGGGCAAAGGTCTCTGCGATAACACAGCTGATACCGGATGCCTTAATAGCCATCGGTGCATGCTCACGGGAAGAACCGCAGCCAAAATTCTTGCGGGCTACCATGATATCGCCCTCTTTTACTTTTTTAACAAATTCTGTATCAATATCTTCCATACAATGAGCAGCCAATCCCTTCGGATCGGTAATTGCCAGATGTCTGGCCGGAATAATAACGTCTGTATCTACATTGTCACCATATTTAAAAACTGAACCAAATGCTTTCATTATTCAATGTACCTCCTTAATCTAATTCACATGGACAGGAAATTTTGCCTGTAATCGCACTCGCTGCGGCAACAGCCGGGCTTGCCAGATAAATTTCAGATGTCACATGACCCATACGTCCAACGAAGTTACGGTTTGTTGTGGAGACACATCTTTCTCCCTCTGCAAGAATACCCATATAACCACCAAGACACGGTCCGCAGGTCGGTGTACTTACAATAGCGCCGGCTTCAATAAAGGCTCTGATATAGCCCGCTTCCATGGCATCCAGATAAATTTTCTGTGTCGCCGGAATAACGATCACACGGAGTCCCTTTGCGATCTTACGTCCCTGCATAATTTCAGCAGCAATTCTCAAATCTTCAAGACGTCCGTTTGTACAGGAGCCGATAACAACCTGATCAATGGCAATATCGCCGACTTCATCAATCGGGTGGGTATTTTCCGGCAGATGAGGGAATGCCACCGTTGGCTTTAATGCACTAAGATCAATAGTATAGGTTTCATCATATTCTGCATCCGCATCAGCTTCAAACACCTTATATGGCTTGTCACTGTGTTCTTTTACATAAGCCAGAGCCTTGTCGTCCACAGGGAAAATGCCGTTCTTTGCACCTGCTTCAATCGCCATGTTTGCGATTGTGAAACGGTCATCCATAGAAAGATACTGAATGCCGTCGCCCACAAATTCCAGAGAACGATACAGTGCGCCGTCCACACCGATCATACCGATTAAGTGCAAAATGATATCTTTACCGCTGATCCATTTCGCCGGTTTTCCGGTTAAAACAACTTTAATAGCTGAAGGTACTTTAAACCATGCTTTTCCTGTCACAATACCGCAGGCTGCATCTGTACTTCCCACACCTGTGGAAAATGCGCCGATGGCACCATATGTACATGTGTGAGAGTCGGCACCGATAATTGTATCACCGGCAGTAACAATGCCTTTTTCCGGCAGAAGCGCATGTTCAATACCCATCTCGCCAACCTCATAAAAATGAGTCACGTCATTGGCCCGGGCAAACTCACGCATACATTTACAGTTCTGTGCGGACTGAATATCCTTATTTGGTGAAAAATGATCCGGAATCAAAGCTACTTTATCCTTGTCAAAAACACCTTCCTTTTCAAACTTTACCATTTCATTAATGGATACCGGTCCTGTAATATCATTTGCCAATACCATATCCAGATTGGCCATAATCAACTGTCCGGCATGAACTTCCTCGAGTCCGGCAGCAGATGCTAAAATTTTCTGGGTCATCGTCATTCCCATGATAATTCCTCCTTGATTTCTCTTTTTTATTTCATATAGTTATTGATAGAATATCACATTTAGGGCTATAATAGAAATACATATTACGAATATTTATCATGAAATGTAGTTATGGAAAATAATTCCCCTTGAAGCCTTGAATTAATAATTTTATTTCATTGTCTGTCCAGTAATGATAAAATCATTTAGTCCTCAAGGCGTTCAAAAGGAATTATACCACTAACAGGAGGTATATTTTATGGAACAGCATTTATCCCTGTACCGGATTTTTTATACGGTGGCAAATACAGGGAATATTTCTCAGGCAGCCAAACAGCTTTATAACAGTCAGCCGGCCATCAGCAAATCCATCAGCCGTCTGGAAGAAAGTCTGGGTGTCACTCTTTTTTCGAGAAGTTCCCGGGGTGTGGCGCTGACAGAAGAAGGACGCATTCTCTACCAGCATGTCCGTGCTGCCTTCGAAGCTATCGACGCAGGTGAAGAACAGATTCGGCGGATGACGGCCCTGGACATGGGAAATCTGCATATTGGAGTCAGTAATACATTATGCAAGTTTGTCCTGCTGCCCTATCTTCAATCTTTTATCGAAGCTTATCCTCATATTAAGATTTTAATTTCCTGTCTGTCCTCCAACCAGACACTGGCTCTGCTGGATTCAGGAAAAATTGATATCGGCCTGGTGGCCCATCCGGGAAGTCTGCGGACACTGGATTTTTACTCCCTTGGAACCATCCAGGATATTTTTGTGGCCTCTCCGGCTTATCTGGCAAATCTGGACTTAAGATCAGAGGAAATAAGCAGCGGCCGGCAGCTTTTCGAGAAGGCTACGCTCATGCTCCTGGACAAACACAACATGACCCGTCAGTACATTGATGATTACCTGACCACAAATCATCTACAGACCCACCATACCATCGAGACGACCTCCATGGAACTTCTCATCGAATTTGCCAAAATCGGTCTGGGCGTCGGCTGCGTCATCAAGGAATTTGTGCTGGAAGAACTGGAAAACGGCCAGCTCATCGAAATTCCGCTGGATATCCCAATCCACCGGAGAGAAATCGGTTTTACCTATATTAAAAAACGGCAGCAGGAAAAAGCTGTCCAGCATTTTATCGACTTTTATAAATCTGCAAAGGAGAACTAAACATCATGGAAAATTTCGTATTCAGTTTAAACGCCACCATTCCGATTTTTTTAATTATTATCCTTGGATGGGTACTGATGCAAGTGGGAATTTTTAACAAAGAATTCACCACTGTCGCCGACCGGTACGTATTCAAAGTGGCTCTGCCGCTGCTCGTCTTTAAAGATATTGCCACCGCGGACATTTATGAAATGTTTAATTTGAAATTTGTTCTTTTCTGCGCCATCGGAACAACATTGATGTTCCTTGGCGTCTGGCTGTTTGCCCACTGGTACTGCAAAGACAAATCCATGGTCGGCGCATTTACTCAGGCCGCAGCCCGGGGCAGTGCGGCCATCCTTGGCATCGCCTTTGTGGAAAACATTTACGGCAATTCAGGCATGGCGCCAATGATGATCGTATCGGCGGTACCTCTTTACAACATTTTTTCCGTCGTTATTCTGACCTTTGGTGCTTCGGATGCGGACACTGCGGACCGCAGCGGAAATATTAGAAAAGCCTGTATTAATGTTGTCAAAAATCCGATTATAATCGGTATCCTGGCCGGCTGTATTTTTGCATTTTTCAGGATTCCTATTCCTTATATTCCACTGAAAGCCATCAGCAATATCGCAGCGACGGCAAGTCCGATTGCCCTGCTCGTAGTCGGAGCTACCTTTGAAGGCCGGAAAGCTCTGGCAAAAATCAAGCCGAGTCTCGTTGCAACTCTGATCAAGCTGGTCATCATCCCGGCCATCTTTTTCCCATTTGCCATCCTTTTCGGCTTCCGTAACAGTGAATTGGTGGCCATCCTCGTCATGCTCGGCTCACCAACCACCGTCAGCTGCTACATAATGGCAAAAAATATGAATAACGATGCGGTTTTAACATCGAGTATTGTCGTTATGGCCACCCTTTTGTCGTCCATATCCTTAACCGCGTGGATCTTTATTCTCCGCAGTCTCGGACTCATTTAAAAAAACGGCACAGCAGGAAAAATATTACTTTTTTCCTGTCTTTTCTAAACTGGAAATTTTTAAACCAGCATGTTAAGATAGACAGGGCAAATGTCCATAACCATTTAAGAAAAGAAAGGATTTTTATATATGGCACAACCAAATCATTATGATGCCGATAGTATTTCGGTGCTGGAGGGCCTGGAGGCTGTCCGCAAACGGCCCGGAATGTATATCGGCAGCGTTTCAAGGAAAGGACTGAATCATCTGATTTATGAGATCGTGGACAATGCGGTGGATGAACATCTGGCCGGTTTCTGCGATCTGATTCATGTCACTCTGAATAAAGACGGTTCAGCCACCATTGAAGACAATGGCCGGGGGGTTCCCGTAGGTATGCACGAAAAAGGACTTCCGGCCGAACGTCTTGTATTTACCACCCTCCACGCAGGCGGTAAGTTTGACGATTCCGTTTATAAAACAAGCGGCGGCCTCCATGGTGTAGGCAGCTCTGTGGTCAACGCACTGTCCGAATGGATGGATGTGGAAATATCAAGAGAAGGCTGCGTTCATCACGATCACTTTAAGCGGGGCATCCCGGATATTGAATTGGAAAACGGCCTGCTTCCAACCCTTAGAAAAACTCGGAAAACAGGGACAAAAATATCCTTCCTTCCGGATCATGAAATCTTTGAGAAAACCCGTTTTAAGGAAGATGAAGTAATCAGCCGTCTCCACGAAACAGCCTATCTGAACCCGGAACTGACGATCATTTACGATGATCTGCGTGAAAACACACCGGAACATCTGGAATTTCATGAGCCAGACGGTATTATCGGATTTATAAAAGATTTAAATAAAAACAAAGAAACCGTCTGCGATGTTATTTACTTAAAGGGTGAAGCCGAAGGCATCCAGGTGGAAGCAGCCTTCCAGTACGTCAATGAATTTCATGAAAATGTACTCGGCTTCTGCAACAACATCTATAATGCAGAGGGCGGTACCCATATCACCGGATTTAAAACAGCTTTTACAACTGTTATGAATGCCTATGCCAGAGAACTCAATATTCTAAAAGAAAAAGATACCAATTTCACCGGTGCAGACATCCGAAACGGTATGACAGCCATTGTGTCTATCAAACATCCGGACCCGAGATTTGAAGGACAGACAAAAACCAAGCTGGACAATCAGGACGCGGCCAAAGCCACCGGAAAAATCACCAGTGATGAACTGCCAAGATATTTTGATAAAAATCTGGAAACCTTAAAAAATGTTTTGGCCTGCGCTGAAAAAGCCGCTAAAATCCGCAGGACAGAGGAACGGGCCAAAACCAATCTTCTGACAAAACCAAAGTTTTCTTTTGATTCCAACGGAAAACTTGCCAACTGTGAAAGCCGTGACCCTTCCATCTGTGAAATTTTTATCGTCGAGGGAGATTCGGCCGGAGGTTCAGCCAAAACAGCCCGTGACCGTCACTATCAGGCAATCTTACCGATTCGCGGTAAAATTTTAAATGTAGAAAAAGCAAGTATTGACAAAGTCCTGGCCAATGCAGAAATTAAAACTATGATTAATGCTTTTGGCTGTGGCTTTTCCGAGGGTTACGGCAATGATTTTGATATCAGCAAACTGCGTTACGACAAAATCATCATCATGGCCGATGCAGACGTAGATGGCGCTCATATTTCCACCCTCCTGCTCACCCTGTTCTACCGGTTTATGCCGGAACTGATCTTCGAGGGCCATGTGTATATTGCCATGCCGCCACTCTATAAAGCGATGCCATCCAAAGGTAAAGAAGAATATCTTTACGATGATGAAGCGCTGGCAAAATACCGTAAGACGCATAAAGGCAGTTTTACTTTACAGCGATATAAAGGTCTTGGTGAAATGGATGCCACCCAACTCTGGGAAACGACCTTAAATCCCGAAACCCGTATTTTAAAACAGGTTGAAATTGAAGATGCCCGCATGGCTTCCGATATCACAGAGCTTTTGATGGGGACAGATGTACCGCCAAGAAAATCATTTATTTACCGGCATGCCCATGATGCCGAGCTGGATATTTAGGAGGTGAACTCATGGAAAAGAAAACAATGGAAGAACAGATCATCCGTACCGAATACTCAGAAATTATGCAAAAATCTTATATTGACTACGCCATGAGCGTCATCATTGCCCGTGCCCTTCCCGATGTCCGCGACGGATTAAAGCCGGTTCAGCGCCGGACGCTTTACGACATGTATGAACTGGGCATCCGCTATGACAAGCCTTATCGGAAATCAGCCCGTATCGTCGGTGATACGATGGGTAAATATCATCCTCACGGTGACAGTTCCATTTATGAATCTCTTGTCGTTATGAGCCAGGATTTCAAAAAGGGAGAACCGCTGGTCGATGGGCACGGTAATTTCGGCTCCATCGAGGGCGACGGTGCCGCCGCCATGCGTTATACAGAAGCCCGCCTTCAGAAATTGACACAGGAAGCCTTTTTGACGGACCTGGACAAAAATGTGGTTGACTTCCAGCCAAATTTTGATGAAACAGAAAAAGAACCGGAAGTCCTTCCCGCCCGTATTCCAAACCTTTTGATCAATGGTGCGGAAGGTATTGCTGTCGGCATGGCCACCAGTATTCCGCCTCACAATACAGGCGAAGTCATTGATGCGGTTCTTGCCTATATGAAAAATACAGATATTACCACCGAAGAATTATTAAAAATCATGCCTGGCCCGGATTTTCCAACCGGCGGCATTGTGACAAACAAAGATGAACTGCTCTCAATCTATGAAACCGGGCAGGGCAAAATTAAACTCCGCGGCAAGGTCGAAGTTGAAAAAATCAAAGGCGGCCGTGAACAGCTTGTTATCACCGAAATTCCTTATACAATGATCGGTGCCGGTATCGGCAAATTTTTAAATGATGTTTATGCTTTAGTTGAAAGCAAAAAAACAAATGATATTGTAGATATTTCCAATCAGTCTTCCAAGGAAGGCATTCGTATTGTATTGGAACTTCGTCGGAATACAGATGTGGAAAATCTGAAAAATATGCTTTACAAAAAAACCCGCCTTGAGGATACCTTCGGCATCAATATGCTGGCTGTCGCCGGAGGCCGTCCGGAAACCCTCGGTTTAAAAGCCATCATTGAAAACTTCCTGGACTTCCAGTTTGATATCAACACCCGCAAATACCAGCACCTTTTAGTGAAGGAACAGGAAAAACGTGAAATCCAGGAAGGTTTGATCAAAGCCTGCGATGTTATTGATTTAATCATCGAAATTCTTCGGGGTTCTAAAAACATTAAACAGGCCAAAAGCTGTCTGGTTCATGGCACGACCGAAGGTATTAAGTTTAAAACAAAGACTTCGGAACGGGCAGCAAAGAAATTACAATTTACGGAAAACCAGGCCACAGCCATCCTGGAAATGCGCCTCTACAAGCTCATTGGACTGGAAATCGAAGCCCTTCAAAAAGAACATGAAACAACATTAAAAAACATTGCCAAATATGAAGATATTCTGGAAAACCATTCCAGTATGTCCCGTGTTATTACAAAAGAGCTCCAAAATTTCCGTAAATCTTATGCCCGTCCAAGACGGACTCAGATTATCAATGCCAGGGAAGCTGTCTTCGAGGAAAAGAAATTCGAGGAAATGGAAATTGTATTCCTGATGGACCGTTTCGGTTACTGCCGAACTGTCGATGTGCCAACCTTTGAACGAAATCGAGACGCTGCGCTCACTGAAAACAAATACGTCATTCAATGTATGAACACAGATAAGCTCTGTCTCTTCACTGATGCCGGACGGATGCATATGATCAAAGTATCCGCACTGCCCTATGGAAAGTTCAGAGACAAGTCCATACCAATTGATAACTTTGGAAACTATAATAGCAGTGAGGAAAGCCTTGTCTATGTCGACTGCCTCACAAATGTCATCAGCAGTCGTCTGCTCTTCGCCACCGGACAGGCTATGTTTAAACAGGTGAAAGGCGAGGAATTTAATGTCTCCAAGAGAACCATTTCTTCAACAAAGCTCTCCGACAATGATAAAGTCATTGCCGTGCTTCCTCTGACAGAGGTCACCCATGTGGCACTGCGAACGAAAAAAGGAATCTTCCTCCGATTCGACATTAGTGAAGTGCCAGAGAAGAAAAAAACTGCTCTCGGTGTTCGTGGAATCAAACTGTCCGTTGATGATGCGGTTGAAGAAGTTTATCTGCTTGACAAAAACGGTGAAACAATTATTACCTACAATGATAAATCCATTTCACTGAACAAACTGAAACTTGGTCATCGGGATACAAAAGGCACAAAACTCCGTATTTAAAAGATTTTGCCGTACCTACACAGCATTTAACTCTTGTGCAGGTAGGTACGGCAGAAAATTTTACTTAAATTTTTTCTTGTTATTCAATATTAAAATCATTATCAATGCCGACATAAAACACATTCCGACAAGACCAGGCAAATTATTCCTGTCTCCGGTTTTTGGTGAATCAGGAACAATATCTTTCGTTTCATTGCCTTTACTCTCCTTTGTCGTTTTTATTTCCGGCGGTACAACTTCAATACTCTGCTCAATATCATTAATATCTTCATGCATTGCAATTTCTTTTCCTCCATAAATTAACTTTTCAAATACGACCACTGTTTTTCCGGCCAGAGCAGAAGCATCAAAGTTAAATTCAACCTGGACCTCCCCATCCGACTTTTCAGCGATAAATGTCATTCCGGAGATTACCTCTTTACCATTTACAAGCAACGGCTTACCCGTGGATTTATCCATCAGAATACCGCTCACTCTATATTCATGCCCCGGAACAAGATTCCTATAGGATATCCTGTCTATGATGGTCATATCTTCATCTGCAGATATGACTTTATCACCATCTACCTTATCTGCTGCTGTGGTGCCAATCCTGACCCGCGAATTGGTTATCCTGATCTCGCCAATTTCTTTCCCATCAATCCGTCCATCCTCCGACACAACAAACTCACAGATCGTCTCATCCAGTGCATATCCATAGATGCTCTTTGTCTCCTGTACACAATAGGTTCCAGGAACCAGATACCCAATCTCAATAATTCCTTTTTCATTCGTTTCATAGAGCATATCCGCAGCCATTCCGGAATCCATGTCATCTTCATTCATTGCTTTATTCCAGATTTTAAATTCCACTCCTGGAAGGACTTTTCCGGATTCTGCATCTACTTTTATAATCCGTACTTTTACCGGTGAGTTCGTCACATTGACCGACTGAACAACGACTGGTGTTTCCTGATCTTCATATTCCAATGTAACGCTGTATACTTCATCACTCAATACATACCCCTCCGGCTGTTTTGTTTCCCGGATTTCATAACTTCCCAGATATAATTTTTCAGATTCGGCAATACCATCCTTTGTTGTCATGTGGTCGGCCACATCGCCTTTTTTCAGATGAAGGGTCCCATCCGGCGTGATGATATCTTCGGCCGCTATCAAGTCAAATTCGGTACCATCAAGCAGCTCATCGGTCTCAGAATCTCTTTTCTCCAGCCGGATTTTTCCCATCACTGGCTCATCATAATATTCAATGACCAACGGATTCTCCCATCTCGAACCATTGGTGACCTTAAATTCCAATAATTCCCCTTTCAAATATCCATTCGGCGCATGAATTTCTTCCAGGAAATAAGTCCCGTATCTTAACTTGTCCGGAAAAGTAAACTGTCCCTTTTCATTTGTTTTAAAGGTCTCACAAACAATCTTATCCGGATAATAGGTCGTCATTGTTATCGGATTTTTGTTGGCATCCAAAAGTCGAAATTCCGTGTCTGCGGCCGGAATTCTATTTCCGGTACGCTTATCTTTTTTGACAACGGTCACCGGGCTGACAATCAGCTTATCTTCTTTATAGATTCCTTTTAAAGTAACGCCTTCTTCGGATATTGTCACCTCAAAGGGTTCAATTGGCTTCACATCAGCCGGATATTCCGTTTCTGTGACTATGTATGTGTCAAATACCAGATTTCCGCGCGGCTGATCTGAAGACGCCGTTGTTGCAAATCCATCCTTATCCGTCACGATTTTTTTTACAACCTTCCCGGTTGTTTTTGATGTAAAAGTAAATTCAACACCCATTACTCCCTGAAGTGTGTCATTATCAACATCCATATTCTCATAAAATTTAATAATCTCCACATCGCCCCGGATGATATCTTCACCACTGGTTGCTTTATACTTAAATACTCTCGTTGTTGTGTCCTTTGGTTTCGATCCGGCAACCGTATATACATTTTCATCCACCAGATAACCATCCGATGCGACTGTTTCCCTGATCTTATAAACGCCTAATGGCAGCTCTTTTGAAATAGCATGTCCTGCATCGTCCACTACCAACGTATCTACTACTTTATTGTTAGAATCCAGAATCTCATAGGACGCCCCGGCAAGTGTTCCTGCGCCCTGGGCTGTTCCGCTGTTTGTCTCGCTGTCCACTTTATCCAGCGCAATCTGAATTTTTTGCGGTATCTCTGAGATTACAGGATAATTATAAGTTGATATCGTTGATGAATCCCCCGGAACTATTTTTCTTACAAACATCTCATTGTTTACCAAATAACCTTCCGGAGCCTGCTTTTCCTGAATGGTTATCGTCCCGGAAGGCAATTCCGCATTTCCGGAAAGACTATAATAAAAATCATCACCGGATTCTTTGTAATTATCTTCAAGTTTACAAAAACCACCGGTATCTGTTCTTAATATCCACTTTCTTTCAGGAATATATCCGGATGCGGCCGGATCACTATCCATCTGTACACTATAAAATTTCACTTCAAACAACGCCTTTTCTAAAGACTTGCTTCCTGAAGGTTGATTTGAATTGGTCTCTGCATCGATCTTAGCCAAAACAATATCTACCGGATCTGTCTTCGGAATATCCAGAACCTCTGATACTGCTGTCTGTCCCGGTATGATTTTTACATTATATGAAGAGGTGTTCACGTAATATCCTCCTGGTGCAGAAATTTCTTTAAGAACATAATCACCGGTGGGAATATCTGTCAATCGTCCCCACCCATCAGCATTTGTGGTAATCCGGCCAATTTCCTGATTTGCAGCATCATATACTCCATAAACAGCTCCCTCTAAAGAATAGCCGCCGTTTTTATCTGTAATCTCTGGATTTGCAGATTTTTTTATAAGTTCTAACGCGCCCATCCCCTCCGTTACAATTCGCACATAAGAGTAAACCTGATTCGTTATTTCTGTATATGTTGTCAAATCCTGGGTTCCATTCTCACCATCCCAGGTCACGACAGCATTGGCACCACCGTTATTTTCATATACGGCTTCGGCCGTCACGCCATCCGTATAGAGATTATTAGTCCAGACGATAAGGGTATCTCCATCCTTCTCAAAATGAATGCCCTCGTATATGTAGTTATACTGATTCAGTACACCATTCGTATCTGTGACGGTTGCCTCATACCTGTTATTTGCTGAATTCCATGTCAGCAAAATTGTCGGTGGATTACTTCCATCGCTTCCGGAAAAAGACGGAATGGTCTCGGCCTTCAAAATGGCTTCTTTCAATTGCTGATAATAAGCGGCAGCGTGGGCCGGGTCATATGTATTCTGTAAAACCTGCCGGATTGCTGCCTCTCCTGCATCTGTTCCGAATTTTCCCTGGCTGCATGCCCAGACAACGGCCTGGGTGACCGCATATTCGGTACGCGCCGAGTCACTTTTATATTGTTCCTCATCGTAAGCGGTTCCGCTCTGCTTCCATCCGTAAGCCAACGCATATCCCATGTAATTTTGCTGCTGTTGAGGAATAACCATTTCCGTTGCATGGCTGCCCGCCGGTATCGACACGCCGTACTGTACACAATAGGCGGTACGGGTAAACTCTGAATAATCAGCTCCGGTCTGGATAATATGAGAAAAATGGGTCACCGGATTCGGTCCAAATTCAGAAATAAGAATCCGGTTGACAAAAACTTCAAACATGGCCCAACTTTGGCCCACTTCACCCAAATTTAAAGTCATGATACGCTCATTTGCCGCAATGGCATTTTCCATTTCCCCGGACAACTGTAACGCCTGTTCCCGTTCTTCCTCTGATAAGATACCATCCTGGGATTCATCTGTTTCTGATTCAGGACTGATTTCTGTATCCGGCTCTTTCTCTGTTTGAGGTTCATCCTCTGTTTCTACTAATAATTGCATCTCGGTTCCCGGCACTGTCTCTCCTGTAGTTTCCTCTGAAACCTCAACAAAATTAACCTGTATTTTCAGATTTGATGAAACTGTTATCGTCTTTTCATACACATCCTGACCATTTAATATATCCCGGTCATCTATTTTTTCAATTATTTCATCATCATTTCTAAACTCGACAGTGTCTATTTCGTATCCGTCAGCTGGTTCTGCCTGCAATAGCAGCTGCGTCTGTTCATCGCATTCAAATGACAATTCTTCCTCTCCGCCCGGTATTTCATAAACATTACCAAAGTTGTCCCTTATCGTCACTTTACCCTGTCCATGATACATTTCAGATATCACATAGCGAACAGGCTCCAGATGAATTTCTGGTTCAGATTCACTGACAGATTCTGTTTCACTTTCTATATCCATTTCTATTTCTGACTCTGTTTCCGGCTCCTGAATACTCTCCGAATCAGCTATCGTATCGGCAATGCTTTCTGATTGCAGCTTCTCGGCATTCACATACAATGTCAATGGCTGTAAAATACCCACGGCCAATAAAATGCCAGACATGAATCCGGCGACATGCTTTCGTCTTTGCATGATCATTCTCTCCTTTTCTGCCAAATAATATGTTTCTAAGGTTCTTTTACTTTTGATTTTTCATTTATTCCGGATGCATCGCTTTGAATAAAGCATTTGAAAATCAGAATAGTGTTCGGTCAGCCAGAGGGGCCTTCCGGATATGTTTATTTTATATTATGTGTATTTAAATTTCAATCATCATCCATCGACAGGTTTCGCCAAATGAGTAAAGGCGGGATCAACATGCTTATTGATTCCGCCCATCTTTTCTATATCAACATCTTATTTCTTCGCTTTCAGATTACCCTGTCATAGGGTTTCCCAGACTATCATTCGCTGCTATAAGCTTCTACCATCACTTCCTTATTTTTCATAAGGCTCAACACCTGCTGCTGACGTTTTCTGGCCATGTCCATGCTGATGGTCGGCGCATAAACCGATGGAGCATTTGGTACACCGACAAGCAGGGTACATTCATCATCCGTCATGTCCTGCGGTTCTTTTCCAAAATAGCCCAGGCTGGCTTCTCTCAGTGAATAATAACCATCGCCATAATAAATGCTGTTGATGTAGGCTTCCAGTATTTCATCCTTACTGTACTCTCTCTCAATTTTTAAAGCCATAAACATTTCTGCTGCTTTTCTGCTCAGGGTCTTTTCCTGGGTGAAATACATATTCTTTGCCAACTGCTGTGTAATAGTGCTGCCGCCCTCCACAAAATCCATTGCTTTAATGTCATTAATCAGCGCTCTGCCTGTAGCAATCACATCCACTCCCGGATGTTCATAAAATCTGTGGTCTTCAACGGCAATCAATGCTTCTTTATAAATATCGGGAACCTGCTCTAGCGAGACATAAGATGGTTTTTGCACAATTTCCTCCATGGCCTGGGCCAGAGGTTTTTTTTCCAGTGCATCTCTATAATCAGCATAACCTTTAAACATCAAAACTGATAATCCCAGAAGGCCAACCCCCATCATCACCTTCAGTAATTTACAAAAAAACACCAATTTAATACTTTTCCAAATCATCCTCATGGCCGCTGCCTCCTTTTCTTTATCTTTAATACAAGTATAAAACTTTGGAAATTCTGCTGCCATCGATTCGCCTTACAAAAAAAGAGGCAATCTTACAAGATTGTAAGACTGTCTTAATCCATGCCATTCTTCGCCCGGCTATAATTAAAAAAAATTAAAGTTTTCTGCACATTTACGGGATGTCCATTGTTATACATAGTGAAGGCAGAGGATCTGACACAGGAAACCTTTCTGAAGTTTGTCCATACCCTTTCGGACTATTCCGAGCAGGGAAAGCCAAAGGCCTTTGTGAATCATACCGCCGAGATGGAACTTTCCACAATCTTTACACTCCCCCAGGTTCTATTGTCCCGGATGACCTTACTCGGAATGACAAATATACTTATTTTATCATTCGCCAGCATAATGACAACGCTATATTTATCCGTTAATTTAATTCATAGTTTTATGTACTTTTGTGTTCCGTTTTTTATCACTTCCCTTGGATGTTTATTTATACTGAATCACATACACACAAAAGAATGTAATTATTATTGCGGTGGCTGGAGCATCGTCATTATGTGCCTCTTGTTCGCTTTATCCAGAGCACTGCCCATTTTATATGAAACATCCCTGACAGGGTGCTGGTGTTTATTATTTGTAATAACGCTGTTGGGAGTCCTGTTTGAATGCAAGATGCTCATCCGAAATTGTCAAAAAGATGCTTTAAAAAAGGCAGACCAGACAGCTTTTAGAACTTGTATCCCTTTCGGATGTATCCAGAAAAAAAATAAAAACCTTCTCCGGCCTGTCCCTGTTCAAAGAATACTTATCTTATCACCTGGGCAGTCTTGTCTGTAATGTCAATGAAATGATTCTGCTGTTTTATCTACTCACTGTTCTGATCTGCCTCCCGCTGGCCTTCAGAAGTTTTAAAAGACATCAGGTACAATAATCCTCTCTATAAAAGGAGCTTCCTCCCCATCGGGAAAGAAGCTCCTGTTTTTTAATAAACGATTACATGCTTTCGTGGAAAGTCCGTTTGATGACTTCCTGCTGCTGTTCCCGGCTGAGACGGTTAAAGTTTACCGCATAACCGGACACACGAATGGTCAGCGTCGGATATTTTTCCGGATGATCCATGGCATCCATCAAAATTTCCCGGTTCATCACATTGACATTCAGATGATGGGCTCCCTGAACAAAATAGCCGTCAAGGATAGACACAAGATTATTTACCCGTTCATCCTCTGTTTTTCCAAGAGCCTTCGGCACGATGGAAAAGGTATTGGAAACACCGTCCTGGCACACAGCCCGATATGGAATCTTGGCTACCGAGTTCAGCGATGCCAGCGCACCGTTCATATCCCTTCCGTGCATCGGATTGGCTCCCGGTGCAAAAGGTTCCCCGGCTTTACGTCCGTCCGGAGTTGCTCCTGTCTTCTTTCCGTACATTACATTGCTGGTGATAGTCAACGCAGAAAGGGTGTGAATGCCGTTCCGGTACAGCGGATGTTTTTTCAGCTCTGCGGAAAAATAGGATACGATTTCCACGGCGATATCGTCGACCATATCGTCGTCATTTCCATATTTCGGGAAATCTCCTTCTACTTCAAAATCAATGGCAATCCCCTGTTCATTTCGAATCGGACGTACCTTTGCAAATTTAATGGCAGACAGGGAATCTGCCGCGATCGAGAGTCCGGCAATACCAAAGGCGGCAATTCGCTCAACCAGCGTATCATGCAATGCCATCTGACTGGACTCATAAGCATATTTATCATGCATATAGTGGATGATATTGATGGTATCTACATAAAGCTCAGCCACATAGGCCAGAACCTTTTTATAGTTGGTCAGAACTTTGGAATATTCAAGCACTTCATCCATATCATGTTCAATATTCGGAATGACGTGGGTTCCCTTTTTCTCATCCACACCACCGTTGATCGCCAGCAGCAGGCTCTTTGCCAGATTCGCCCTTGCGCCGAATAACTGCATCTGCTTTCCGACAGCCATGGCGGAAACACAGCATGAAATACAGTAATCATCTCCATACATCGGCCGCATCAGATCGTCATTTTCATACTGGATAGAGTCGGTTCCGATACTCATTCTCGCACAATAATCTTTAAAGGCCTGTGGCAGGTTCTGACTCCAGAGTACGGTCATGTTTGGTTCCGGCGCTGTGCCGAGGTTGGTCAGACTGTGCAGATATCGGAAGGTATTCTTTGTGACCAGCGTCCGTCCGTCAATGCCCATACCACCCAGAGCTTCTGTCACCCAGGTTGGATCGCCGCCGAAAAGCTCATTATATTCCGGCGTCCGGAGATGACGTGCCAAACGAAGTTTAATAATAAACTGGTCGATCAGTTCCTGAGCACCCTGCTCATCAAGAACGCCGTTTTCGATATCTCTCTGAATATAAATATCCAGGAAAGTGGCCGTGCGCCCAAGGGAAATAGCCGCACCGTTATTTTCCTTAATACCGGCCAGATAGGCCATGTAAAGATTTTGTACCGCTTCTCTTGCATTTTCCGCAGGACGGGAAATATCACAGCCGTATTTGGCTGCCATACTCCGCATTTCCTCCAATGCACGAATCTGCATCTGTACTTCTTCCCGAAGGCGGATGCGCTCATCGGTCATCGGACCATCGATCATCACCAGATCTTTTTTCTTTTCCTCAATGAGAAAATCCGTGCCATAGAGAGGCACCCGGCGGTAATCTCCCACAATACGTCCCCGTCCGTAAGCATCCGGCAGACCGGTGAGCAGACCGGCGTGTCTGGCCAGACGGGTCCGCTCAGGATAAGCATCAAAGACGCCGTCGTTATGGGTTCTCCGGTAAAGACGGAAATGATGTTCAATCTCCGGATTCAGTTTATAGCCATACTGTTCCAGAGCTGAAGTTGCCATACGCATACCGCCGAACAGATTCACAATCCGTTTCAGCGGCGCATCGGTCTGAAGCCCTACGATAACTTCATTTTCTTTATCAATATATCCCGGTGCAAAATTATCAATGCCGGAAACCACATTGGTCTCTACATCGATAATACCTTTTTTCAATTCTTCAATGATCAGGTCGCTGGCCTTTGACCAGACTTTCTCCGTCCGTTCTGAAATCGGTGCCAGAAATCCTTCATCACCTTCATATGGTGTATAATTTTTCTGAATGAAATTGCGTACATTCACCAGATGACGCCATTCGCCCGTCTTAAAACCTTTCCATGCCGTGCAGTTCACATCAATACTCATTTTTTTCGCTCCTCTTCTTTAAGATTCGTTTAGATGATTATTCATAAGTGTCTGCCAGTTTGAAAGTTTCTGAGGTTCCATCGGTTCCACGCCTTCTAATGGATAGGGAATATTCAGTGCTTTGTATTTATGAACGCCAAGCACATGATATGGGAGCAGCTCCACCCGCTCCACATATTTTAACGTCCGTATGTAGTTTTTCAGCCCTTCCAGGTGTTCATCCCCGTCGGTAAGTCCCGGAACGACCACATGGCGAATCCAGAAAGGAATGTGCATCCTCTGGGCTGTCTCTAAAAATGCAAGTGACTCATCCGGCGTCTGCCCGGTCACCTGCTGATAACCCTCACGGGTATAATGTTTAATATCCAGAAGAACCAAATCCGTAAACGTAAGTATATCCTCATAACCTCCAATGCCACATCCCGCCGTATCCAGACAGGTATGTATACCGGCTGCTTTACACAGACGCAGAACCTCTTTAAGAAAATCCTTTTGAAGCAGCGGCTCTCCGCCGGAAAATGTCACACCGCCCTTATCTCCATAATAAGGTTTAAAACGTGACAACCGCTTTACAAGCGTTTCCGCCGACATTTCCTGAATATCTTTTCCTGTCATGGACCATGTATCCGGATTGTGGCAATACTGACATCGAAGACGGCAGCCTTGTAAAAAAACAACGGAACGAACTCCCGGTCCATCAACCAGTGCCATGGATTCGATTGAATGAATTCGTCCGAGTGTCATTTCCTTTTCCTCCTTTTTGCCTCAATTTTATCACCCAGTCAAAACACGCTTTGCGAATTTCGCCTGGTTCGCGGGCATCGGCAAATGGAGATGCAGGCATTTCCGCTTGCCCCATGCC
>CABRLU010000029.1 GCA_902471845.1 uncultured Lachnospiraceae bacterium
TCTTCCGATCTCTATACGAACACAGAGTTTGGCGTGGCGGATTTCTATGACCTCTGTCTGAGTTCGTCTACATTGGGTGTGGATACCTGTGTGGATATCATCTGTCAGTTGGCGGCAAAATAATGAAGATTTTAGTAATCGAGGATGACAGCGGACTGAATCGGGGACTGGCCTTTGCCCTTTCTCAGAAGGGGTATGAGGCGGTGACAGCGGCTTCGGCCGGAGAAGAGCGGCATCCGTATTGGTATTCTTTCGATGGATATCTATACCCGTATTATGATTACCGATGAGGGGATGGGAATTTCCGAAAAAGAATATCCGAAAATTTTTCAGTGTTTTTACTAAATCAAGGGTAGGTTCTTACAAAACTGTAAGAACTTACCCTCTTTTTTGTCAATGGGCTGTAAGGTGCAGATGCTAGAATTAGGACAGAATAAATAAAGGGGGCATCGCCATGAGGATATTAGAAACAAAGGATTTAAAGAAATATTATGGGAAGGGTGCTGGTTTGGTAAAAGCGTTGGATGGCGTCAATCTGACTGTGGAACTGGACGGATGGCGTGTAGATTCCCGCTATATTGAAGAGGGTGTGGAAATTCTTGGAATTCAGGATAAGATGGACAGTCCTCCGAATCAGCTTTCCGGAGGACAGTAGCAACGGGTGGCAATTGCCAGGGCACTGGCGTCGAAACCAGTCATTATATTGGCCGATGGCAGCTTTACCGGCGTATCTGCAAAAAAAGTATTGTGGAGCGTCTCAGAGAGGCGGAGTAAAATAAGGTATTGACTTCTTTGTCTTACAAGTGTAATATTATAAAATACAAATCCTACACATGTAAGATAAAAGGAGGTCATATACCATGAAAAAAAGATTGATTCTGATCTTTCTCATACTTATGTTCAGTGTGACAGGATGTGCGGGAAAGGCGCAGGAAGATAAAAAAGATATATTGGAAGCCGGGCAGGAGGCAGGCAAATGTTTTCAGGACATTTATACATCGGCCTCGGCCTCGGGAACATTGGAGAATCCGGAAACAATGGAAGCGATTCTGGAATGTCTTGGCAGTGCAGGCTACAGTGCCGTGGATGAAGATAATCAGTTTAATATGACCCATCCAGAGCCGGTGGAAGCGTTTTGCCAGAAGGTCAGTGAAGGACAGCCGGGTGAAATGCGGCTGATCGTGGTCATGTCTACGGCCAGTTTTAGTTGTTATGATTTTTCCTCCGATGGTGACGGTGTGGAAATTACAAAATGTGTTGTCAATTGGAATGAGAATCAGCCTGAAGCCGGATTTAAAGAGGAATTTTCGGCGGTATCCTGGATGTATACGGATAAAGGCTATCTGTTTTTTGAGCGTTCTTTGCCGACAGGTTATGAAAAAACGATGGGATATACGGGTATCCGGGTGAAACCGCTGGATGTCCGATGCCGGGAAGCCTGCCGGGATTATATTGCACCGGTGAACTATTATCTGAACAATATGTTTATCTGTGACTGGGACGAGACCAATTTTAATACGCTGAACTTTTATGATCTGTTTGAACTGCTGTATCGTATGGATTACGGCTGTGAATCACCCTATGGCATAAAAGCGGAGGATGATCGGTATGAGATTCCAGGGAATGAGTTTGAAGGACTGTTTTTAAAATATTTTAATATGGATGCAGAGACACTTCAAAAGCGTACGGTTTATCATAAAGAGAATCAGATGTACCAATACCGGCCGCGGGGGATGCATGATGTGGCACGTATTACCAATATTCCTTATCCCGAGGTGGTGGACTGTATTCAGAACAGTGACGGTACACTCACGTTGACCGTGGATGCCATCTGGCCGGCCAAGATGATGGATCAGGCCTTTTCTCATCAGGTCGTGATTCGTCCGATGGAGGACGGAAGTTTCCAATATGTATCCAATACGGTGATCCCTCTGGAAAATGCCGTAGAACCAAACTGGTATACAGAGCGGACGGCCATCAGTATATTGACAGAGGAAGAGCGAAATGGGTTGAGGGAGGATGCCCTGGCCCTGGCTGGTGCCGATGGAGATATCTGCAGTAAGGTTGATGGCATGAATGCAGACAGATATGAGGACGCTGTTCAGTTTTACAGTGCCTATAAAGAAGGAAGAGACGGGCAGGTGACTCTGTACCGGGCGTATAAGAATGGAATATTTGGCGCAATCACCTTTACTTACAGGGAAGGACGGCTCCAAACCTACTTTGTGGGGATTCACTGGAACCGGGAAGGGAAAGCGGAAGTCTATCAGACAGGCGATGGCAATATTGTGGATTTAAATTTGACGAAAAAAGGTTATTTTATTTATACGAATGAATTCACAGTCATGCATGGAAGTCTGAGGGAATATTTTCGACTGAAGCCTCTGCCGGAGAAATGCCAGGAACTGACAGAAAAATACATATCGGGCTTAAGTTATGTGGATTATGAACTCCTTTTGAATGATTGGGATCAGGAGCGAATTGCAGCATATTTAAATACATCTCTGTTTTTGGATATTTATCGAATGAAGACCGGAGGGACGCCGGAATTAGAAAATGGGAAGATTCCGGCAGAAATTTTTGAATCAGTGATGACGGAAGCCTTTCCGGTAACTGTGGAACAGCTTCGAAACAGCTGTCATTATGAGGAGGAAAGTCAAAGTTATCCATTGGAGCGCGCATGCTCCAAACAGTTTGCACCTTTTGGCGAAGTAGTGGATTATCGGGAGAACGGCGATGGTACGCTGACACTTTTTGTAGAGGCGGTGTGGACCGATTATAATACGGATTGTGCCTATAAGAATGAGATTCTAGTGGAACCGATTGATGATGGAAGCTGTAGATATTTGTCGAATAAGGTTGAAAAAACAGGAACAGATAGGGAAGCGCTGGCGGAAGAAGGCAATATCATACTTGGAACCAACGATTATGACGGAATGACAAATTACGAGAAAATGGAAGCTTTTCTTGAAAAAGCAGAAGCCGGAGAGGCATGTGAAACAGAGGTCTATGAAATTCATGCCGACGGCGGCTACGGCAGATATCGGTTTTATTTTGACGGACAAAATATGCGGGTAGCCATTGCTGTTGTCACATGGAATACGCAGGGGCCGGTGAGCATGGGAAATTATGAGTATCAGATAGAGAACTGGTCGTATACGGAGAAAGGATGGTTCAGTTATACTCTGGATGTGCCTGAACCGCCGGAGGTATCGGAAGTCATTCAGGATCAGGTGATGATGCGGGTGCGTCCGATGCCGGAAGATTACAGAGATTTCACCGAACGGTGGCTTGCACCTGTCGGTTACCAGCGGAATAACATGTTCAGTATCGAATGGGACAGCGAACATATGGAAAAACTGGATTTTAACGGACTTTACGAAGCTTTTTATATGCTTTCCTGCGGTGAAGTTTTTGAAAGTGACGATTTCCCGGAGGGCATTCCGGCAGAGGATTTTGAAGAACGAATGCTAAAATATCTTCCGATAACGCGGGAAAATCTTCGGGAATATGCGGCTTACAATGAAACGGCAAATACCTATGGATGTGCCAATCTGGGCTGTGGTAATTACTCAGTAGATGCTTTCTGGACCTCCATTCCGGAAGTCGTGGATATTCGTGAAAATGGGGATGGAACATGGACAGTAACGGTGGATGCTGTATGTGAAAGAAAGGGAACCGACCGGATACTGAGTCATGAATTGACGGTGGATTTCCCGGAAGAAGGTACAATCCGGTATTTGGGGAATCATATTTTAGATGAAGGTGCAAGTCAGATTCCCCTGTACCGGTATCGTGTCAGTCAATGATAAATTAATGGATAATACCCAGGTCGGATAATATGGCCTGGGTAATTTCAGCAGCACGGCTGCCGGAGGCGTTGTCGGAATCTTCTATGTGAGTGGCAAAGAAGAACCTGTGTCCGTTACTTTCTGTGAAACCGACAAACCATCCGCTGATGTTGTGATCGTTTATATTTCCGGTACCGGTCTTGCCGTAGAGGGCGCCGCCCGGAATGTTGTACAGATAAAGGGCGTCTTTTACAGCATTGATGTGGGAAGCAGAAAATATCTGTCCGGCGGATGAATCGACGGATGCCGGATCGGCAAAAATTTCTTTTAAAAGATAAACCTGTTCTGCCGGAGATATTTTCAGAGAGGATTCCAGCCAGCAGGATGGGAAGCTGCCGCTTAAATCCCGGTTTCCATAACCAATATTGTCGATATATTGCTGTACGCTGGCCTTCCCCATGCGTTCTTCCAGCGCCTGGAAATACCAGTTGACGGAATTTTTCATAGCGGAATTTAAATCCTGGTTTTGGTTCCAGGCATCAAAGGCATAGGTTTCGCCGTCCCATGCAATTTCAGAATTTTCCGGGGTAATCCATCCTGCATCCAGGGCGAATAGGGCACCGTAAATCTTATAGGTTGAGTCTGGCGATACCCGGATGAGGGCCTTTTCTTTATTATAGATTTGCCAGGTATCCTGCGACAAATCATAGAATACAAAACTCCCATCCGCATCTCCAAAGTAGGCGGACAGGTCAATTTCAGAAACTTTAGAGTTTTCATCAAAAATAGCTGTTTTATCCGTATTCTGCAAGGTGTTTCCATACGTGTTTCCTCCGGAGACTGAAAAAACAGGATAGAGGGCGTAAGTCGTCAGTACAGGCGACATAGACAGGAGCAGGGCGGCGACGCTCAGAACGATACAGCTGCTTTTTATTCCGGCAGCCTTTGTCGGCTTTTGGTAGGCGGCAATGCAGCGGATACGCCGGGTCAGCTGGCGCATATTTCCACTCATACCGGAGACCGATGAAAATATGTCCAGAGACATTTTTTCTGCCAGATGAATCAGAGTGTTTCCGTAAGCCAGGGCATTTTCTTCACCGAGCACTTTAAGAACCGCCGTATCGCAGGCGATTTCCCGGTCACTTCGTATTTCGTCCATGGCAAACCATACTACCGGATTTGGCCAGTAGAGCAGATGGAAGAGATTCGTCAGGCCGTTGGTCAGAGCATCCTTTTGTTTATAATGAACCAGTTCGTGCAGAAGCATATGGCGCAGAGCCGGATACAGGTCCTGGGAAGTGTCGGCTATTCCCTCCGTCAGATGGGACGGAAGATAGACGGTAGGGCAAAGAACGCCGGTCATTACCGGTGATTTTAGAAGCATCGTACTGTAAAGCGATGGTTTCTTTTTAATTCCAAGTTCTTCGCAACATTGTTCAAAGAGCCGGCAAAGAGCAGGATGCTGTACCGGGACAGCCGACTGTTTCATAAGGAACAGCTTCCGACGGGCTTTGAACTGGAAAATCAGCATAAAAAGGATACCCGTCAGCCATATGACCAGACAGAGCGTTCCTAAAATTGCCGGTGTTTTTTTATTTACGGAAATGGTGAAATCATTCATCCAGTCCCTAGAGGTATCCATGATGGCCTGCAGGCTTTTGGATGTTTGAACAGCAGTTTCCGGAAGCATGTGTGTGCTCGGAGCAGGGGCAGCAGTGGTCAGCATTTCCGGCAGTCGTACCGGAATAAAAGGCAGCGCCATAAGCACAAAAAGAACAGACCAGAGCCGATAGATAGCCCGGGCAGATAAATGATTTTTAAATAAATGTTTTATGGCGGTCACAGCCAGAATACTGAATGCGATAAAAAGGTTACACAGAATCAAATGTAAGCTAAAGGATGTCATGATAAGCCTCCTTATTATTTTTCGTGTTTCGCCAGAATTGCCCGGAGGGTATCAATTTCGCCTTCTGTAAGTGTATCCTCGTCGAGACAGGCAGAGAGCATCCGGGACATGTCGCCGTCAAAATAGCGTTTCAGAAAAGAGCGGCTTTTCTGGCGGACGTAGGACGTTTCTTCGACCAGTGGGGTGTAGACAAAGACCCGTCCCTGTTTTTCATAGGTCAGAGCACCTTTGGTGACCAGTCGTTTTAACAGTGTTTGAATCGTTTTCGGACTCCAGTCCGTTGCTTTTGTCAATATTTCCGTCACAGTATTGGTGCTTACAGGAGCTTCTTTCCAGACGATTTTCATCACTTCATATTCTGCTTCGGATATCTGAGGCAGGCAATTCATTATATTCCCTCCAAATCTTACATATGTAGTATAATATAGTATAGCTTTTCAGCATTTGATTGTCAATAATATGTAAAATTTCAGCTATAATGGTTGACCTTCCACAGAGTGGAAGGTATATGCTTTTTATATCACATACCGCAGGGAGGTAAAAAGAATGCTGGAAATAAAAGACTTAACAAAAACCTATTACGGAGGAAAAATTGCAGTGTCCGGTTTGAGCCTCGATGTTCAGTCGGGCGATATTTATGGATTTATTGGTCATAACGGTGCGGGAAAAACAACGACGATCAAGTGTATCGTCGGTATTCAGAAATTCGACGCGGGGGATATTTTAATTGATGGCATATCGATTAAAGAAGACCCGATCCGCTGTAAATCGATGATGGCTTATATTCCGGATAATCCAGATGTTTATGAATATCTGACTGGAATCCAGTATTTAAATTTTATGGCAGATATTTTCGGATTGTCCGCCGCAGAGCGGGAAGAGAGGATTCGTAAGGAAGCGAACGATTTTGAGATTACAGAAGCTCTGGGAGATCTGATTTCTTCCTATTCCCATGGAATGAAGCAGAAGCTTGTCATCATGGGGGCGCTGATTCATCAGCCTAAACTGTTGATACTCGACGAACCTTTTGTGGGATTGGACCCGAAAGCGACTCTGACATTGAAAAATAAAATGCACAGAATGTGTGATGCCGGAGCAGCCATTTTCTTTTCGACTCATGTGCTTGATGTGGCGGAGAAGCTTTGCAATAAAGTGGCAATCATCAAGAAAGGAGAGCTGATTGTCAGTGGACGTATTGATGAACTGACAAAGGGAGAATCTCTGGAATCCGTATTTATGGAGGTGGTCAGCAATGCTTCGACAGATTAATTTATTGACCCGTATGGGACTGTGCAATCTATTTGGCATAAATGAGGTGCGTCACACAAGGGATTCAGGAAAAAAACAGAGGTTTGCTTTATTATGTGGAGCCTGGATTCTCATTGGGCTGTTGCTTATGTCGTATATGATTTTGCTGTCCCTTGCCTATATCGGCATGGGTCTGGCTGACGTGCTTCCGATGTATTTTTACACGGTGGCCAGTATGGTTATCCTGTTTTTTTCATTTTTTAAAGCGGGAGATATGGTTTTTTCGTTAAGCAGTTATGAACTTCAGGCTTCATGGCCCGTATCGACAGCGGCCATTGTCATCAGCCGATTTATGATCATGTATGTGACCGATCTTTTATTCAGTCTGCTGGTAATGATTCCGGGATTTGTCATCTATGGTATAAAGCTTCATCCTGCAGTTACATTTTATATTTATGGAATGATCGGAACCCTGTTTTTGCCGATGCTGCCGTTGTGTATAGCACTTCTCATCGGTGCGGTCATCCGGGCCATCGGTTCCCGGATGAAGCATAAAAGTGTTGGCATTGCTTTACTTACATTAGTATTTTCGACAGCTATCGTGGCCGTCAGTATGATATATTCTAATAATATGGAAAATATGGATATGTCCAGGGCAAAAGGAATGGCAGTGATGGTTTCGCAAATGCTGTGCAAAGTCTATCCTCCAGCCTGGTTTTTTGGAAAGGCTGTCGTAGAAGGCCGGTTTTTATGGATTTTGGGTTTATGCGCCGGTGTGTCGGCTCTGTTTCTGTGCGTTGTGGGAATCTTACAGAAATATTTTGTCACCATCTGCAGCCTGTTAAACGCAACTTCTGCAAAGAATAATTATAAAATGGGTGCACAGCAACAGAAGTCCAGAATCAGAGCTCTGTGGCAAAGGGAACTTCGGCGGTATTTTGCTTCAAGTATCTATGTCAGCAATACGCTGATCGGCTATATTTTAGCAGTCATCGCATCGGCCGCCCTGCTTTTCTTCGGTCCGGATAAGATGGAGATGATGGCGGGAATTCCGGGATTGGTGTACCGGTTGTGGCCTTTACTTCTCGGATTTATGATGGCAATGATGCCGACGACGGCCTGCAGTATCTCTATGGAAGGGAAAACTTTATGGAGATTACAGTCTCTGCCGCTGCCGGCGAAGGAGGTATATGACGGAAAAATACTCGCCAATCTGTCTCTGGCAGCGCCGTTTTATGTTGTGTCCGTGATTTTGAGCATTATGGCCCTGAGGCCAAAGCCGGATGAACTTGTTTTTATCATTCTTGTACCGGCCTTTTATATTGCATTTTCCGCGGTAGCCGGATTGACAGTGAATATGGCGCTGCCGTTGCTCAAATGGGACAGTGAGGTTCAGGTCGTCAAACAGAGCGGCGCCACTTTTGGTATTTTGCTTGTGGCTTTCGCCGTCTGGTTGATTCCAACAGGAATTTTGTTCGCCTTTCCACAGCTTCCGGCGTCCATCGTTTTTCTGTCGGGCATGGTTATTCTTGGAATTTTAACCACAGTATTATATGTAAAAATTCAGCGGCAGAAACTGGATTTTTAACTTGCAAAACCATTATACAAATGGTAAGATAAACACGTATGGAAAGCAGATAGTCAGAAAAGTAATCCATGCAAATATTTTTAGCAACAAGATGTTGAATTATTGATTGAGTTAAAAGCTCAAGTTTTATAAGTTGGTTACTTTATAACCGGTGTGTATACGGCATATTAAACTTGTGAAATGGTCAATAAGAGTAGTAAAAGTAAAAAATATTTGCTATATAGACTCTAAATCCATTATCTGTCTGGAAGTACGGCGAAACCAAACAATGAGCATGTGTGGTCCTGAGAATGGCAGCCTGTGGCTGCAGAAGGAAGATAGAAATAAGACACGAGTACATGGTGCTATATGCCCCGGTATTGGTGTCTTTTTTGTTGTATTCTAAAATACATTGGATTGGAGAGGAAAGCGATGGAGAAAATGACGCAGAAGCGTGCTCCCATTTATGAGGCACTGGAACGATTTCGCAGGATGCGGATTGTTCCCTTTGATGTTCCGGGACATAAGCATGGACGTGGAAATCCGGAACTGGTAGAATTGCTCGGAAGCAAATGTGTTGGAATTGATGTAAATTCCATGAAGCCGCTGGACAATCTCTGTCATCCGGTTTCTGTAATTAAAGAAGCGGAGGAACTGGCTGCAGAGGCTTTTGGTGCCGCACATGCTTTTCTCATGGTGGGCGGTACAACTTCTTCCGTGCAGAGTATGGTTTTATCCTGCTGTAAAAAGGGAGATAAGATTATCCTGCCGAGGAATGTACACAGAAGTGTGATCAATGCCCTTGTTTTGTGCGGGGCCCATCCCATTTATGTGAATCCGGATGTGGACCAGAGGCTTGGCATTTCACTGGGGATGAAAGTGGAGCAGGTAAAAAAGGCGATTCATGAGAATCCGGATGCGGTAGCTGTTTTTGTAAATAATCCGACATATTATGGAATCTGCTCGGATCTGCGAACGATTGTTGAGGAGGCCCACAGATATGGGATGCAGGTGCTTGTGGACGAAGCTCACGGGACCCATTTCTATTTCGGTGATTCCATGCCGGTTTCTGCCATGGCGGCCGGAGCCGATATGGCATCGGTCAGCATGCATAAATCCGGGGGAAGCCTGACCCAGAGTTCCTTTTTGCTGATCGGGCAAAAGGTGAATTCCGGCCATGTGCGCCAGATCATCAATCTGACCCAGACAACCAGTGGCTCCTATCTGCTGCTCTCCAGTCTTGATATATCAAGAAGAAATCTGGCTTTGAGAGGAAGAGAGGCTTTTGCCAGAGTGGTGGAACTGGCTGAATATGCCAGAAATGAAATCAATCAGATTGGTGGTTATTATGCATTTTCTAAAGAAATGATCAATGGAAGCAGTGTTTATGATTTTGATGCGACCAAACTGTCGGTTCATACACTGGATATCGGCCTGGCTGGAATTGAGGTATACGATATTCTTCGGGATGAGTATGATATCCAGATAGAATTCGGAGATTTGGGCAATATGCTTGCCTATCTTTCCATCGGAGACAGAAAGCAGGAGGTAGAACGGCTGGTCAGCGCACTGGCGGATATTAAGCGGCGCTACAGGAAGGACAAGACGGGCATGCTGTCTCAGGAATATATTTCGCCGACAGTGGTCATGACGCCTCAGGAATCCTTTTATGCGGAAAAGGAATCCCTTCCGATTAAAGAGACCAGGGGACGGGTGTGCAGTGAGTTTGTGATGTGTTATCCGCCGGGGATTCCTATTTTGGCACCGGGAGAAGAGATTACGGATAAGATTATTGATTATATTCTCTATGCCAAGGAGAAGGGCTGTTCCATGACCGGACCGGAGGATGAATGGATTGAAAGACTGAATGTATTAAAGGAGGAGTAGGCAAATGGAAATATGGTATTCCGACGAACATACGGATAATGTGAAGCTTTCATTTCGGATTGACCGGCAGCTTTTCAGCGCGGTAAGTGAATTCCAGAGAATTGATGTTATGGAATCGGTGGATATGGGAAAGATTCTGGCCGTCGACGGTGATCTGATGTTGACGGAAAAGGACGAGTTTATTTATCATGAAATGATTACCCATGTGCCTATGGCTGTACATCCGGATGTAAAGAAGGTTCTCGTTATCGGCGGCGGTGACGGCGGCGTTGTCCGGGAGCTGATTAAATACGATACGGTGGAACAGATTGATGTGGTGGAGATGGATCAGCTTCTTGTAGAGGTGTGCAGAAAATATCTGCCGGAGATTGCGGGAAGCTTGAATGACAGTCGGGTTACAATCTATAACGAAGACGGCCTCCGGTTTATCCGTTCAAAAACAGACGCCTACGATCTGATCATCATAGATTCACCGAATCCCTTCGGACCGGGTGAAGGACTGTTTACTAAAGAATTTTACGGGAATTGCTATAATGCCCTGCATGACGACGGGATTATGATCAATCAGAATGAAAGCCCATTTTATGAGGAAGAAGCCTTCCAGTGCCAGCGGATGCATAAAAGAATCCTGGAGACCTTTCCGATATGCAGGGTATACCAGGCCCATATTCCATCCTATCCGTCGGGTCACTGGTTATTTGGCTTTGCATCAAAAAAATATCATCCGTTGAACGATTTGAATGGCGTGGCCTGGAAATTAAAGGAGATCAGTACCAGATATTATGAGCCGAGGCTTCATGCAGGAGTATTTGCGCTTCCGGTATATGTGGAGGAATTATTAAAAGATGTTGAATAAAAATATTGTAAATTTTATAGGTTGTGATGCGGAATACGAGGACGCAGAGATTGTGATTTACGGAGCGCCTTTTGATTCTACCACATCCTTCCGGCCGGGTACCCGTTTCGCGGGACAGGCCATGCGAAACGAGTCCTACGGATTAGAGACATACAGCCCTTATCAGGACAGGGATTTAACGGAATGCGCCATATTTGACAGCGGTGATCTGGAGTTGTCCATCGGCGATTCGTCTATGGTTTTGGATGCCATTGAGGAACGGGCGCATACCATCTTTCAGGATGGAAAACTGCCGTTTTTAATTGGAGGCGAGCATCTGGTGACCCTTGGGGCCATTCGGGCTGCAAGTGAGAAATACCCGGAGCTTCATATCATTCACTTTGACGCCCATACGGATTTGAGAGAAGATTATCTGGGAGTAAAACTGTCCCATGCCTGCGTATTGCGGAGATGTTGGGAGCTTTTGGGTGACGGACGCATTCATCAGTTCGGTATCCGTTCGGGAGAAGGATATGAATTCCAGTGGGCGCGGGAAGGGCACACGGACCTGCATCCTTTTAATCTGGATGGACTGCAGGAGACGATAGAAAGTCTGAAAGGCGTGCCTGTCTATGTCACTGTGGATCTGGATGTGCTGGACCCATCCTGTTTTCCCGGAACCGGAACACCGGAGCCAGGCGGAATCAGTTTTTTGGAATTGATGGATGGGGTGACGGAAGCGTGCTCAAAATTAAATGTCATCGGCTGTGATGTGACTGAGTTATCTCCGTCCTATGACAGTAGTGGTGTTTCCACGGCGGTGGCCTGCAAAATTCTGCGGGAAATGTTATTGGCACTGAATAAACCATTGAAAGGGGAAGAATGATGGGAAGAGTATTGATTATCGGCTGCGGCGGCGTGGCCGGCGTGGCGATTCAAAAATGTTGTCAGAACAGCGAGGTGTTTGAGGAAATATGTATTGCCAGCCGTACAAAATCCAAATGTGATGCGCTGAAGAAAAAGCTGGAAGGAACGACAAAAACCAAAATTACAACAGCCCGGGTGGATGCGGACCATGTGGAAGAGGTTGCGGCGCTGATTCGGGAAGTTCAGCCGGATCTGGTCATGAATATTGCGCTGCCGTATCAGGATTTGACCATTATGGAAGCTTGTCTGGAATGTGGTGTCAATTACATGGATACGGCAAACTATGAGCCGGAAGATATTTCAGACCCGGAATGGCGGGCGGTTTATGAAAAACGGTGTGAAGAAGCTGGATTTTCAGCTTATTTTGACTATTCCTGGCAGTGGGCTTATCAGGAACGGTTTAAAGAGGCCGGACTGACCGCATTGCTCGGCAGCGGCTTTGACCCAGGCGTGACCCAGGCCTATTGTGCTTATGCCAAAAAACATCTTTTTGATACCATTGATACGATCGATATTCTGGACTGCAACGGCGGCGATCACGGCTATCCGTTTGCTACCAATTTTAACCCGGAAATCAATCTGAGAGAGGTATCTGCACCGGGCTCTTATTGGGAGGACGGCCATTGGGTGGAGATTCCTGCCATGAGTATTAAGCGGGAATATGATTTTGACCAGGTTGGTAAAAAGGATATGTATCTGCTTCATCATGAGGAAATCGAGTCTCTGGCAAAAAATCTGCCGGAAGTACAGCGAATCCGTTTCTTTATGACTTTCGGACAGAGTTATCTGACCCATATGAAATGTCTTGAAAATGTGGGAATGCTCTCTACGGAACCGATTGAATATGAAGGACAGCAGATTGTTCCAATCCAGTTTTTAAAGGCGCTGCTGCCGGATCCGGCAACTCTGGGACCGCGGACTGTCGGTAAAACGAATATCGGATGTATTTTTACAGGCAAAAAGGATGGAAAAGAGCGAACGGCTTATATTTATAATATCTGTGACCATCAGGAATGTTATCGGGAAGTGGGTTCCCAGGCGATTTCCTATACGACCGGCGTTCCGGCTATGATCGGGGCCATGATGCTCCTCACAGGAAAATGGAATACACCGGGTGTTTATACGGTAGAGGAATTTGACCCGGACCCGTATATGGAAGCGTTAAACAAATGGGGATTGCCATGGCAGATTGACGAGAATCCGAAACTGGTAGATTAGGAAGGCCCATAAAACCTCAGGAGGAAGAAGCATGCGAACACCTTATTTTCTCATTGATGAAAAAAGGCTGATACATAATCTTGAAATATTAAAGGAAATCCAGGAGGATACGGGCTGTAAGATTTTGCTGGCCCAGAAGGCATTTTCTATGTTTTCTGTTTATCCTCTGATCAGAAAATATCTGGCGGGAACGACGGCCAGCGGTCTCTATGAGGCAAGGCTTGGAAAGGAATTTTTCGGTGGAGAGACCCATGTCTATGCGCCGGCTTATCGGGAAGATGAATTCGAAGAAATTCTGAATACGGCAGACGATATTATATTTAACAGTCCTTCCCAACTCAGAAAGTATGGAGAACGGGCAAAGCGGGCGGGAAAATCCATCGGGCTTCGGGTAAATCCGGAGTGTTCGACCCAGGAAGGCCATGAGATTTATGACCCCTGTGGACCGGGGTCCCGGCTTGGGACCGTATTATCGGAGCTTGACGAGGAACTGCTTCCGATGCTGGACGGTCTTCATTTTCATACTCTCTGTGAACAGAATTCGGACGACCTGGAGACAACGGTAAAGGCCTTCGAGGAAAAATTCGGCGCCTGTTTGCGCGGAATGGGCTGGCTGAATATGGGCGGCGGTCATCATATTACCCGAAAGGACTATGATATCCAGCGGTTGAAACGGATTATCCGCCATTTTCAGGAGGCCTACGATGTGACCGTTTATCTGGAACCGGGAGAAGCTGTTGTTTTGAATGCAGGCTTTCTTGTGTCTGAGGTCCTTGAAATCGTCCATAATGGGATAGATATCGCTATTCTGGACACATCAGCCGCCTGCCATATGCCCGATGTTCTGGAGATGCCTTATCGTCCGCCGGTTCAAAATTCAGGAATGGCCGGAGAGAAGTCCTATACCTATCGGCTGGCCGGGCCCACCTGTCTTGCGGGGGATATCATCGGGGATTATTCCTTTGCTGAACCCCTGAAAGCAGGAAGCCGGATAGTTTTTGAAGATATGGCTCTTTACACAATGGTAAAGACCAATACGTTTAATGGAATGCGGCTGCCAGATATTGCCGTCTGCCATGAGAACGGAGAAATTCAACTCATAAAATCCTTTGGGTATGAGGATTTTAAATGTCGGCTTTCGTAAGGAAAAGGAGGCAAGGATTACACAGAAATTTTTGTCTTGTAATTTTCACCCCATTCCCACATGGCATCTAAAACAGGTTTCAGGCTGTAACCAAGCTCTGTCAGGGTGTATTCTACACGGGGCGGCACTTCCGGATACACTTTTCTGGTCAGCAGGCCGCTTTCTTCCATCTGGCGGAGTTGGGCAGTCAGTACCTTTTGAGAAACATGACCAATGGACTTTTTTAATTCGCCAAAACGTTTTGTCCCTGGTAATAAATCCCGCAGAATCAATACCTTCCATTTATCACTGATCAGCATCAGGGTGGTTTCCACAGGGCATGCCGGTAATTCTTTTGGTGGTTTAATGGTATTTTCTTTTGAGTTTTCCATGCAGTAATCCTCCTTTAATAGTTTCTTTTTGGTAACTATAGCACAATAAAGTGCTTACTTTACAGTTTAGATGTATGGTCCTATTATATAATCAACGAAAGGGAAAATCAATTTTTCCAATAAATAAAAGAATTTTGGAGGTAGTTATCATGAAGAAAGTTGTTGAATTTTTAAAGGAAAACCCGGTTCAGTATTTGGCCACTGTTGGACGTGATGGAAAGGCAAAATGCCGTCCATTTATGTTTGCAGGAGAGATGGAAGGAAAACTTTGGTTCTGTACAAATAATCAGAAGGATGTTTATAAAGATATGCAGGAAAATCCTTATGTTCAGCTTTCTGTTTCCAGTCCTTCTTACGCATGGATTCGTTTGAACGGTAAAGCTGTGTTTGAAAACAATATGGCGGCAAAAGAAATGTGCATTGCTAATCCAATTGTGAAAAGCCAGTATCAGACCGCGGATAATCCGATTTTTGAGGTGTTTTATCTGGAAAATGCGCATGGTGTTATTGCAGATTTTTCCGGCAATCCACCTTATGAATTTTAAAATGACTTTGCAAAGTGAACGGAGGAAATTTTTAATTCAGGAACTTTTGAGAGAGAACGCAGCGGGCGGTAAAACCTTTGCCCCAAAGGGAGCGGCAGAGGAGAAACAGTTTTTGCGAGGTCTTATGAATATACGTCCTCCGAGGCCGATCGGAAAAAGCTTTCTAAAGATTCAGGATGAATATTTACGGGAAGAGACAGAGAAGAAAGGAATTACCGAACTGGATTCGCTTACGCCGATACAGGATGGAATTTATCTTTGGCGTGGAGATATTACTACATTAAAGTGTGGGGCCATCGTCAATGCGGCAAATAGCGGAATGACGGGCTGTTATTATCCTTGTCATAATTGCATTGATAATTGCATTCATACTTATGCAGGCATTCAGCTCAGGCTGGATTGCGCAGATATGATGGAAAAGCAGGGATATGAAGAACCGACGGGACAGGCAAAGATTACACCAGCTTATAACCTTCCCTGTAACTATGTTATTCATACCGTTGGTCCGATCGTTCAGGGAAAACTGAAAAGACAACATTGTGAGCTTTTGGCTTCTTGTTATCGTTCTTGTTTGAAACTGGCGGATGAAACGGGTATAACCAGCATTGCTTTTTGCTGTATTTCTACAGGGGTATTTATGTTCCCGAGTGAGAAGGCTGCAGAGATTGCCGTGCGGACGGTAAAAGAATATAAGGATGAAACAGGGAGTAAAATGGAGGTAATCTTTAATGTTTTTAAAGAGTCTGATGAACAAATCTACAGAAAAAAACTCGGATAAGATTAAAAAATTAAAGGATGAAATAGTACAGGCAGATGCAGTGATGATCGGCGCCGGTTCCGGACTTTCAACCTCAGCTGGTTTTACTTACAGCGGCGAACGATTCCGGAAATATTTTGGTGATTTTGCAGAAAAATATGGGATTTCTGATATATATTCCGGAGGTTTTTATCCTTATCCAACATTGGAGGAATATTGGGCGTGGTGGAGTCGTCATATATATTATAATCGCTATGTAGACATGTCCAGACCGGTTTATCAGACTTTACTGGAGTTGGTAAAAGACAAAGATTATTTTGTGATAACAACAAATGTAGATCACTGTTTTCAGAAAGCCGGCTTCGATAAAAAGCGGTTGTTTTATACTCAGGGAGATTATGGTCTGTGGCAATGTTCCGGGCCTTGTCATCAGGAAACCTACGACAATGAAGCTATCGTCGCCAAGATGCTGGCAGAGCAGAGAAATATGCGGATTCCGACGGAATTGATTCCATATTGTCCGAAGTGCGGAAGACCTATGACGATGAACCTGCGTTCAGACGATACTTTTGTAGAAGATAAAGGATGGCATGATGCGGCGAAACGTTATGAGGATTTTATTCGTCGTCATGAGGGGCTTCGGGTTTTATATATGGAACTGGGGGTAGGCGCCAATACGCCGGTCATTATCAAATATCCATTCTGGAAAATGACCGCCCGGAATCCTAAGGCTGCATATGCTTGTCTGAATTTAGGCGAAGCGATGGCGCCGAATGAAATTGTCGGCCGTTCCATCTGTATTGACGCAGATATCAATGAGATATTCCTGGAACTGGCACAGTGTGAGTCATAATATTTCCCATGTCCTCCGGCATCGGCGCTGTGAATGTCAATTGTTTTCCACTGATGGGATGCTTAAAGGACATTTTATAGGAGTGGAGTGCCTGACGGTGAATCCGGCTCATATCCGGGTTATACAGATAATCGCCGATGAGCGGATAACCAATATATTTCATATGAATACGAATCTGATGGGTACGGCCGGTTTCCAGATGAAGAGAAACCAGGCTGTGCCCATTTTCACGTTTTAAGACCTTGTAATGCGTAACGGCAGGCTCACCATTTTCAAAATCAATGGTTCGTTCAATAATGGAGCCGGGTTTTCGGCCAAGAGGCGCTCGGATTGTTCCGCTGTCCGGCACATCGTATCCTTTGACGATAGCCAGATATTCCCTGTCAATTTCATGACGGACAGCCATATTAAAAAGTATTCCGGAGCTCAGTAAGTGTTTGGATATAACAGTGACACCGGAAGTGTCCCGGTCCAGCCGATTGGTGCATCGGAAAACAAAAGATTCATTTTGAGATTGAAAATAGTAAGCCAGAGCATTGGCCAGAGAGTTATCATAATTATTTATTGAAGGATGGGTCGGCATGCCGGCGGATTTGTTCACAACAATAATATCTTCATCCTCATAAATAATGTTCAATGGGAGATTTACAGGCAAAATTTTTTCTGATACCTGATCTTCGATAATATGAACGGTCAGAACCTCTCCGCTGGAGAGACATTCATTCATATACCGTGGATGGCCGTCGACAAGAATACTGCCGGGCTGTTTTTTCAACCGGGCCAGGAGCTGCCGGGAATATCCCTGACGGTGAAGAAAATATTTAATTTTTAGAGCGGCGTTCTCAGGCTTTATGGTGTACGTTAACGTTCGGTTCATAGAAATCTCCTTTAGTGATTATCATAGCATAAAAGTTTTATTATGACAAAACAGATTATAAAAATGTGGTATACTTAATAAATGAAAACACAGAAGGGGCGTATTTATATGAAAACATCAGAGGATTTGAGAGAATTATTAGAACGTATTGACCACCGGGGATATCCTGCTTATAAGGATATTCGGGGACGGTATCAATTCCGTGGATATGTACTTTCAGTAGATCATGTTCAGGGAGACCCTTTTGCGTCTCCTTCAAAGGTGAGTGTGGAAGTACCAGGAAAGATTTCTGGTTTTCCTCAAAGTTTGTATGAGACTCCGGGGCGGCGGATTGGGCTGCAGGATGAGCTGCTCCGGCAGTTTGGACGTCAGGCGGAACGGGCAGCTTTTAAAGCAAAGGGTTCGGGAAAAAGTGGTTTGATATCCGTAAGTCGTCCGGGCCAGGAGATTTTAGAGCGAAGTGCCTGCGAAATCCGACCAGACAAAGGTGATATTTTACTTCGTATGGAGGTGGGACTTCCGGCTAACGGGCGGACGATCAATAGTCGTGAAGCTATAAAGATATTTTTTGAACTGATTCCTGCCTGTGTGCAGAAATCCTTATATTATCGGTCTCTGGATGGCGGCAGGTTGGAAAAAATTGCAGAACTGGCGGATGATCAGGCTTATATTCGTCGGATGCTGTCTGAAAAAGGACTGTGTGCCTTTGTGGCCGATGGAGCTGTTCTTCCCAGAGAATCAGGAATTTCCCAGAAACCGATGAGGGGAGCTGTAGCCTTTAAAGCACCGGAATCGCTGGCTGTAACGATGAACTTGCCCTATGGCGGGAACATCCGGGGAATGGGTATTCCAAAAGGAGTAACATTAATCGTCGGTGGAGGTTATCATGGAAAATCTACTCTGCTTGAAGCTCTGGAACGTGGTGTTTATCAGCATATTATGGGGGATGGTCGGGAGTATGTTATTACTGACGATACGGCTGTGAAAATCCGGGCTGAGGATGGACGGAATATTCAGGGCGTTGATATTTCTATGTTTATTAATGGCCTTCCGAATGGTAAGGATACGAAGCATTTTGAAACAGAAGACGCCAGCGGAAGTACCTCTCAGGCGGCCAATGTGATTGAGGCAATGGAAGCGGGCAGCAGGGTGTTTCTTATCGACGAAGATACCAGTGCAACCAACTTTATGATTCGGGATGAATTAATGCAGTCGGTAGTCAGCAGAGAATCGGAACCAATTACTCCCTATATTGACCGATTGAGGGAATTATATGAAAATTACGGTATATCTTCGATTATTGTTGCTGGCAGTTCCGGATCTTATTTTCATAAGGCAGACCATATTATCCAGATGCGTCAATATATACCGGAAGAGATTACAGATTTTGCGAAAGCTAAAGCGGCAGAATATCCGCTGAAAATGGATAAAGCGCCAGCATGTAAGGTTCCTTCCTTTGACAGAAAACCGAAGGGTGTCAAAGAACGTCCGGGCGATCGGACAAAAATAAAAGTTTTGGGGAAGGACAGTATTCAATTAAATCGCGAGAACATAGATCTGCGATATGTGGAACAACTTGTGGACAGTGAGCAGTTAATGGCTTTGGGATATTTACTGAATTATGCACAGAAACATTTTATGGATGGTCAACGTTCGATGACGCAGATTGTGGATGAACTGACAAATATTCTTAGTAAAAATGGTTTGGGAAAAATATGTGAAAGCAGTTATCTTCCGTCGGGGCTGGCGATGCCGAGAAAACAGGAAATTTTAGCATGTTTTAATAGATACAGGAAATTGAATGTCTGATAAGGCTGTCATATTGACAAAAACATTGACTAAGGGATATAATCATAACCAATGAATTTAAATTACAGGAGGACATATTAAAATGGATAAAAAAGTAGCAGAATTAATCAATGATCAGATTAACAAAGAATTCTATTCCGCATATCTTTATCTGGATTTTGCAAACTATTATGGTTCTGTCGGTCTGGATGGATTTGAGAATTGGTATAAGATTCAGGCTCAGGAAGAACGCGATCATGCGATGCTTTTCTTCCAGTATTTAGAGAACAATGGAGAAAAGATTACTTTAGAAGCAATCGCTAAACCGGACAAGGTGTTTGAAAGTCATATGGATCCGTTGAAAGCTGGTCTTGAACATGAAAAATATGTAACTTCCCTTATTAACAATATCTATGAAGCTGCCCATGAAGTAAAAGATTTCCGTACCATGCAGCTTCTTGACTGGTTTGTTAAAGAGCAGGGCGAAGAAGAGAAAAATGCCAGTGATATGATTACAAAGATGGAGCTTTTCGGCTCTGATGCTAAAGGATTATACATGCTGAATT
>CABRLU010000030.1 GCA_902471845.1 uncultured Lachnospiraceae bacterium
GGAGCGTCGTTTCCAGCCGGTAATGGTGGATGAGCCGACGGTGGAGGATACGATTTCCATTCTCCGTGGCTTGAAAGAGCGGTATGAAGTCTTTCATGGCGTAAAGATTACAGATAGCTCCCTTGTGGCGGCAGCCGTATTATCAAATCGTTATATATCCGACCGTTTCCTGCCGGATAAGGCTATCGACCTGGTGGATGAAGCCTGTGCTCTGATTAAGACTGAGCTGGATTCCATGCCGACGGAACTGGATGAGGTATCCAGAAAGATCATGCAGCTTGAGATTGAAGAGGCTGCCCTTAAGAAAGAGGATGACCATTTAAGTCAGGAGCGTCTGGCAGCCATTCAGAAAGAAATTTCTGAACTTCGTGAAGATTTTCAGGTCAAGAAGGCTCAGTGGGAAGCGGACAAAAAGGATGTGGATCAGGTCCGCATACTCAGAGAGCAGATAGAGAGTGTGAATAAAGAGATTGAAAAGGCCCAGAGAGAGTATGATCTGAATCGGGCTGCGGAACTTCAGTATGGCAAACTGCCGGAACTCAGGCGTCAGCTTGAAGCGCAGGAGCAGAAGATTCACGGTGCGGAAGATTCTCTTGTCCGTGAGCAGGTAACTGAGGATGAAATCGGAAGGATCGTTTCCCGATGGACCGGAATACCGGTAGCCAAGTTGACGGAAAGCGAACGCCAGAAAACGCTGAATCTGGACAAAGAACTTCATAAGAGGGTCATTGGTCAGAATGAAGGTATCGATAAAGTCACAGAAGCGATCATCCGTTCCCGGGCAGGTATTAAAGATGAAACAAAACCGATTGGTTCCTTTATGTTCCTTGGACCTACCGGCGTTGGTAAAACCGAGCTGGCCAAAGCTCTTGCGGAAAGTCTTTTTGATGACGAATCGAATATTGTCCGTATCGATATGAGTGAATATATGGAGAAATTCTCTGTGTCCCGGCTGATTGGAGCGCCTCCGGGATATGTAGGCTATGAGGAAGGCGGTCAGCTGACCGAGGCTGTACGACGGAAACCATATTCTGTTGTACTCTTTGATGAGATTGAAAAAGCCCATCCGGATGTATTTAATGTACTGCTTCAGGTATTGGATGACGGTCGAATCACCGATTCTCAGGGACGGACGGTTGATTTTAAAAATACGATTTTAATTATGACTTCCAATATTGGTTCCGAGTATCTGCTTCATGGAATTAACGAAGACGGCGATATCGAGGCAACTGCGGAAGAGCAGGTTATGAACGAGCTTCGTTCTCATTTCCGTCCAGAGTTCCTGAATCGTTTAGATGAAATTATCATGTTCAAACCTCTGAGCAAAGACGATATTCACAGCATTATCGATATCCTGATGAAAAACCTCAATAAACGTCTGGTAGACCGGGGGATTTCCATTGAACTGGATTCTGCGGCGAGGGATTATATTATTGAGCAGGGATATGACCCGGTTTACGGAGCACGGCCATTGAAGCGTTTTCTTCAAAAGCATGTGGAAACCCTGGCCGGAAGACTTATTCTTTCTGACGCAGTGCTGCCGGGTGATGTCATTTTGATCCACTATGATGGAGAAAAACTGACAGCAGGTGTGAAGGGAAGAAACGAAAACGAAGGAATTTAATGAGCGATGAACTGAAAACAGGCAAGAGGTCAAAGACTTCTTGCCTGTTCTTTTTATACCTTGCTTGACGAAGCGCGCCTATGCGAAGCATCTGACATGTGGGAAGCCCGAATGAGTATGTGTCTTTCAGAAGCTTTACACGTTCAATTCTTTTCGATATAATAAAGATATTCAATAATATCATTTATATTGAGAAGGCGGTGATTGAAAGTGAGTGTTGATATGAATGAAAAAGAAATGATAAATAATCTCATTGACAAATATACTGACTTACAGAGGATAAAAACAGCCGAAGATAGTGAAAGGGAGATAGATTATCAGTTGCGAGTTTTAAAAGCAAAACTGGAATCTTTTGGTATTATTACAAGTGATTTAGATATGAATTAGTAACAAAATAGTAATTATAAATCAGAACGTAAGGCTTTCTTAAATGATGAAGGCCTTACACTTTTTTTGCGGCTTTTCTTTTTGAATGAATTGTGCTATAATTGGGCCAAATCTATGCAAAAGGATTGATGACAGAATGTCGGCTATTTTATTGGCAGAACAGTCGATTCCGCCTGAGCTGCGGTTGGAAAACCGCCTGAGCAGTCTGGGATACCAGGTGGTTTCTGTTGCTGATGCAGAGCTGGTGGATATGGTAAAGATGCATCCATTTGACATGATTATTTGGGCAGTTGGGTCTTTTAGTGATGGTCAGAAAAAGATTTTCGATGAACTCCGGCTATTTTCGGATGTGCCGGTGTTAGGGATTCGAATGAAGGGGATATCTGAACCAGAGGAAGACGATGAGAAAAAACGGCTGGATACGGTTATAGAAGTACCTGTGGACGGTGAAGAGCTGGAAGAAAGTATGGTATATTATTTGCGGGAAGCCTACAGGCGTTCCCATGATATGCGTCTGTATCAGTATAAAGGCCTGAAGATCAGCAATGGTTCTATTAAAAAAGCAGAGATAAATCAGAGAGGTCTGGATTTGACTGTTAAGGAATATATGATATTGAGTCTCTTGATGCGTCACCGAAACCGGATTTATACAAAGTCAAGCCTGTATGAGGCGGTTTGGCGTCAGCCCTACACCGGAGATGATAATGCAGTGAAGATACATATCAGCAACCTGCGCAGTAAACTGAAAAAAGCGGATCCGAAGACTCGTTATATTGAAACTGTCTGGGGACAGGGATATCGGCTGGAAAAAAATTAAAAAGGATGGACACTTTAATAGTGCCCATCCTTTTTTAATGCTGCTCATCAATATAAGGTTTTACGACCGTTGTAAATTCATTTTTGCGAGGCCACCACCAGTCGGCTTCCACCGAATCTTTAATAAATTCACCTGTTGGCGTATAAATCGGAAGTTTACCTTTAGGACATTCAACCCATTGGCAGAACTCATCGTATCTGGCCTTAAAAAGCATCTCTGCACCGTGGATTTCAAATTCAGGAATTGGAAGTTCAAGTCGTTTTACATAAATCTGACAAAAGGCATTGTCATGATAATTGTCACTGTCAATGATCTGCCGGATGTTTCCGACATGTTTCAAATATTCCGGAAGCAGTTTCAGGCCGAGACGTTCTTTGGTAAGTGTGACAACGGCATGAGAAAAAGTTTCTTCCGGGTCGATGTGTCCGCTGACAGGAAGGTCATAAAGGCCAGGAAAAACATCCAGATCCTTCGAACGCTGGATAAAGTAAAGCCATCTTTCATCCGCTTCATCCCCATACATCCAGAGGTGAACGACCTGGTGGAGCAGACCCTGTTCGTGAACGACAGACCATTTCTCTGCGCCGATTAAATTAAACATATCATCGTATATTTTAACAATATCATCTTTCTTTTGCATGTTGGACTCCTTTATGTTCATCATCTATATTTATTGAAAAAAGTCAGAAACAAGTGCATTGACCACTTTTCCATCAGATTTACCCTTTACAAGAGGCATAAGCTCTTTCATAATTTTACCCTTATCTTTAGAAGTCGGTGCGGTCAGTCCGAGCTTATCCAGGACCTGCTGAATGGTTGCTTTAATTTCATCTTCGGTCATGAATTTCGGTGCAAATTCTTCGTATACCTGGATACGGAATTTACATTGGTCAATGATATCGGTGCGATCCGCCGGGGCAGAGTCCAGAGTTTCTTTCAATTGTTTGATTTCCTTTAATACAATTTCATTCTCCTCTGCTTCGGTCAAGTCGCTGCGCTTGTCGATGGCTTTGTTTTTTAAAGAGCCGAGAAGCATGGAAAGTGCATCCTTTCGTTCCTTATCTTTAGCCTTCATAGCGGCAACCATCTCGCCGCGAATCTGTTCGATTTTACTCATTAAAAATCCTCCCATCCTTATGTCATTGCTACAATCTTTATTATAGCACTTTAATGATTTTTGGGAAGGGAGGAAATCTGTTCTTTTTTTAGTTCAGAGATCAAATCAACAATCAATTGGAGTTGTTTATCGGAAAGTCCGTCGACACTCAGTTTCATTTCATATTCCAGTCCGAGCAGGTAGTCGGTGGTACAGCAAAAGATGTCGGATAACTTTATGAGCATATCAACGGAGGGAAAACGTTCTGACTTTTCGTAGGAACTTATCAGACTTGTAGACACACCAGCGCGTTTCGCCAGTTGGCTTTGGTTCCAATAATATTTTAAGCGAAGTCCCCGAAGACGGCTTGCAAAATCAGACATATTTTAACTCCTTTTTGATAAAACTGAAAATAGAATGATTTGTAGCATATGTATAAATAAATTACACAGTAAGTGTAACCAATAAACCCAAACTTTAGGTGGAAATACTTTGTACTGCCAGTGTAAAATAGAGGTATATCCGTGAAGAGAGAATTCAAAATGAAAAAAGTAAAAAAAAATCTTGGGAAGAAAGAATATCAGTTTTCAGAATCATATTACCGAAGAAAACGTGAACTTCTAAAACGCATGTTTGGTGGGAAAACCGGTCGAAAAAATGGCATTTGCCATGGCAAAAAAGGCGGTGATATACTATAATGATAAAAATGACCGGGAAAGTAGTATGAACGGTGATGAACAGAGGAAATGATAAAAAACTGCGGCTTCAACAGAAAAAATTTATGGAGAAGCTGATTAGTGAAACTGAGCAGGCCGTTGCAAGGATGCTATTTAAAATGACCAGCGATAAGGCGTTGGTGGAGGATGTGATGATTGCCACATGGACAACGGCGTGCCAGAAAGTTGATATACTGGTACGGCACGAAAATCCTCATGGATGGATTATGAAGGCAGCGAAATTTCATATGCTGAAAGAATTGGAGGAACGTCAACGTATTGATGAACACGAAATGCTCGTGTTGGATAAACTGGAAACATATATGGAACAGGAAGCTCAGAATGAACTGGAATTATCAGAAACGCTGAAAGCCTATTTAAATGAGGATGAGCGTAGGGCAGTCATTCTGAGATATTTTTATGATGCTGATTATTCGGATCTGGCTGAATATTTTCATATCAGTGAGAGCGGTGCGAGAAAACGGGTAAATCGGGCCATACATAAACTGAGGAAGGTGAATCTGGATTTATGGCATGAATGACAGAGGACCGGCATATAGTGTAGCAATAATAAAATTTGCAGGGAAACCTATGAAACGAGTAGTGGCGGTAATGGTGTTGATGGGCTTTTTAGTCCTGTCTGTTGTTTTTTACGGTCGTACATATTCACGGGTAGCGGCGGCAATTTCCAATGCTTCCGGTGGGGAGACAAAGCTCCGGGTGGTCATTGACCCTGGCCACGGAGGCAACGATCCGGGAGGCATAGGTGTATCAGGGGTACTGGAGAAGGATGTAAACCTTTCAGTAGCCCTATTTTTGAAAGCAAATCTGGAAGCACAGGGATTTGAAGTCATCATGACACGGGATACGGATAAGGCATTGTACAGCAGTGAAAGCTCCACTAATAAAAAGAAAGAGGATTTGGCCAAACGGATTGAGATCATTACGGAGGCAAAACCGGATTTTGTTCTCTGCATCCATCAGAATATTTTTACGGATGCAAAATACAGCGGCGCCCAGGTCTTCTACTATCAGGATTCGGAAGAGGGTGCGCGCCTGGCGTCCTGTCTGCAGAATCAGCTCATTGCGGGAGTTGACCCGGAAAATACCCGTGTACCGAAATCAAATATGAATTATTATATGCTCAAAAACTCTCCGGCGCCAATTGTCATTGTGGAATGCGGATTTCTGACCAATACGGAAGAAGAGGCGAAGCTTGGAACAGAGGAATATCAGCGGAAACTGGCCTGGAATATTTATCTTGGAACGATGCATTATATCAATGGCGAGGGCCAGGGCGGCGCCGGAACAGAAACCGATTCGGAGTAATTCGGTGATTTCTGCAGAAGGGGTAGAAAAAAGCCGGGATAAAGCTTATAATAAAAAAAACACCACTGAAAAATGGAGATGGAACGGATGGAAACCATTGTTTATAAGATAAGTGAGACAGAGGAACAGATTTGGCTGAAAGCGGCGGGAGATATACTTGCGGCCGGCGGCCTGGTGGGCATTCCTACGGAGACAGTGTATGGACTGGCAGCGAATGCTCTCGATGCGGAGGCAGCGGCAAAAATCTATGCGGCGAAGGGAAGACCGTCGGATAACCCGTTGATCGTGCATATTTCAGATATATCCATGCTTGAAAGCCTTGTATCGGAAATTCCCGACACGGCGCGGAAACTGGCGGAAAAATTCTGGCCGGGACCGTTGACGATGATATTTCCGAAGAGTGATGCGGTTCCCTACGGAACGACAGGCGGGCTGGATACGGTGGCCGTTCGTATGCCGTCCCATCCGGTGGCACGCAAACTGATCGGAACAACGGGAATCGTTTTGGCTGCGCCGAGTGCCAATACGTCGGGACGGCCAAGTCCGACGCGGGCGGAACATGTCTATGAAGATTTAAATGGAAAAATCGATATGATATTGGATGACGGGCCGGTGGGTATCGGTATTGAGTCAACGATTGTGGATGTGAGCGGCGACGTGCCGATGATTTTGCGTCCGGGCTATATTACCCGTGAGATGATGGCGGAGGTCGTGGGCGAGGTCTGTGTAGACCCGGCAATTTTGAGTGAAAACAAGGATAAGAATTTCCGGCCGAAGGCACCGGGAATGAAATATAAGCACTATGCACCGAAGGGAGATTTGACTCTTGTCTCCGGAACCAGTGAAAAGGTGGTAGAAAAAATCCGGGAGCTGGCTTCGGAAAAACTGGCGGCAGGATTCCGGGTGGGAATCATTGCCACAGAAGAAACGAAAGCTTTGTATGCGGTGACCGGGCCGCAGGCGGCTTCGGCAGTTGTGATGAGTATAGGCACCCGGAAGGACGAGGATACAATTACGCATAATCTTTATGATATTCTGCGGCGAATGGATGGGGAAAATGTTTCCTATATATATTCGGAAAGCTTTGGGGAAGGCAGCAAAGGTCAGGCCATTATGAATCGTCTGTTGAAGGCGGCCGGCCATCAGCAGATTTATGTTTAAGAAAGAACAAAGGAGGGGGATAAAATGAGCGGAAAGCGGAAAGATTATATTACCTGGGACGAATATTTTATGGCGGTGGCCCGGCTGGCCGGACTGCGGTCGAAGGATCCCAACAGTCAGGTGGGTTCCTGTATCGTGAGTACGGATAATAAAATACTGTCGATGGGTTATAACGGCTTCCCTTTAGGTTGTTCAGATGATGAATACCCGTGGGACAGAGAAGGTGAGCCGCTGGATACGAAGTATGTTTATGTGACCCACAGTGAGCTGAATGCAATCTTGAATTATCGCGGAGGTAATTTAGAGGGTGCGAAAATTTATGTGTCGCTTTTTCCGTGTAATGAGTGTGCAAAAGCAATTATTCAAAGTGGCATAAAAGAGATTATATATGGGGAAGATAAGTATCCGGATACACCGGCAGTTATCGCTTCCAAGCGGATGTTGGATTCTGCGGGGGTTGCTTATCGGAAATATGATTCCTCGGGAAGAAAAATTGAATTAGAAATTTAATTTGAATAAACTGTCTTGCAATCTGTGACGATTTTAAATATTCGTCGGGGATTGCATGACAGTTTTTGCTTTTTGTCTGGAAATTTAATGGAATTTTACATTGAAGATATACAATAGGTGTGATATAATCTTTTAAATAGTCAAATAATAATAAAGAGTGATTTTTTTGCAAGGAGGTGAGAGAGTGTTAGAAAATATTTTAAAATCAGTGAATGATGCTGAGGCGGAAGCTGAAGAGATTATGAAGGCGGCGGAGGCCCAGGCGGCGTCAATTTTGGAAGATGCGAAAGCCCAGGCCAGAGTCATGAAAGAAGAGACGTTTCAAAGGGTGAGATTGAAAAATCAGGAAATGACGGATGCGATGCATCAGGAGGGTGGTCTTCGGTTGGAGGCCGCAGCGGCGGAGGCTCAAAAGGAAACAGATGCGCTGAAAGAACTGGTTGCTCCAAAAAAGAAGGAGGCGGTTCAGGCAGTGATTTCCGTACTGATTTAGATAGTGACATGATAAATGGGATAACAAAGGGAAAAGGAGGGATGTGGATATGGCAGTATTGCAGATGCAGCGTATCAGTATGTGTGCGTTGAAAAAGAACAGGAAAGCAATCCTGGAACGTCTGCAGGAACTGGGCGCCATGGAGATTGATATCCGTTTGGAAGATGACAGCGGATATAGGACTATGGATGTCAGTAATTCCAGAGCCACATTTGAGAAACAGGCACAGACAGCCGACCGGGCGCTGGATATTTTGCAGAAATATGCGCCGGAAAAGACGGGGATGCTGTCATCTTTGGCCGGCAAGCCTTTGATTGACAAAGCATTGTTTGAGACGGCTGTTCAGAATCAGGAAAGTTATATTGAGACAGCACATCGAATTGTTGATCTGGATAAGCAGGTTGCGGAAAAAACGGCAGCGGTCCAAAAGCTTAAAGATCAGATGGAAGCTCTGGTTCCATGGCTTGGATTAACAGTTCCGGTAAGTTTTCGTGGGACACGGAAAACGGCTGTGCTCATCGGCACGATCAGCGGAACGGTAAGCCTTGAAGAAGTCTATGGAATGATCGGGCGTTTTGCTCCGGAGATTGAGGCTGTGGATGTGGAGATTATTTCTGCGGACAGAGATTTTACCTATCTTGCGGTGGTGTGTCTGGCGAAAGAGGCTCAGATGGTGGAAGACGCGCTTCGTGCCGGAGGTTTTGCAAAACCGGCCCAGGCGGTGGATAAAGTTCCGTCCTTATATAGGGAAGAACTTCAGTCGGAAGCGGAAGCACTGCAGAAAGAGATTCGAACACTCCAGGAAGAGATTGGCGGATTTGCAGACAGCCGGCAGAATCTTCGGCTTGTATCGGATTATTATCGGATGCGTGCAGAGAAATATGAGGTTCTCGGAAAGCTTCCTCAGACGGCTAATACTTTCGCATTGAGCGGTTATGTACCGGCAAAGGATGCGGAGCGGATACTCCATGAATTATCCGACAAATATGATGCGGCCGTAGAGTTAGAAGACATAAAAGAAGATGAAGAAGCTCCGGTGCTTCTCAAAAATAATAGTTTTACAGAGTCTGGTGAAGGCGTATTGGCTTCCTTTGGATTTCCGGCGAAGGGAGAGATCGACCCGACGGCCATTATGACGGTCTTTTATGTATTTCTGTTTGGACTTATGCTGTCAGATGCGGCCTATGGACTCATTGTGTCCGTGGTCTGCGGCGTTCTTTTGAAAAAGTATCCACGGATGGGAACGAATATGCGGAAGTCCATTAAATTGTTTTTCTGGTGCGGTTTGTCCACTTTGTTCTGGGGCGTTATGTTCGGCGGTTATTTTGGCGATGCGATCAATGTCGTTTCGAGGACCTTCTTCGGACATGAGGTTGGCATTCCGGCATTGTGGTTTGTACCGCTGGATGAACCGATGCGGCTTCTTGTATGGGCAATGCTGTTCGGACTGATTCATATGTATACCGGAATGATTCTCAAAGGGTATATGTATATTCGGGACGGAAAGTATATGGATTGTATCTGTGACGTGGGTTTGTGGCTTTTGCTGCTGACCGGTCTTGTGCTGATGCTGGTGCCAAGCAGTATATTTGCTTCCGTATCGCAGATGGTCATTGTGTTCCCGGAACCGGTGAATCTGCTGGCGAAGGGGATGGCGATCGTCGGAGCCGTTGGTATTTTACTGATGTCCGGCCGGAGAAAGAAAAACAACTGGGGCCTGCGGCTTGCACTGGGCGCCTATGACTTATACGGTCTCACAAGCTGGCTGAGTGATGTATTGTCTTACTCCCGTCTGCTTGCACTGGGACTTGCAACCGGTGTTATTGCCTCGGTATTTAACCAGATGGGCAGCATGTTTGGCGGCGGTGCTCTGGGAGCTATTATCTTTATTATCGTGTTCATTATCGGGCATGCATTTAATATTGGTATTAACCTGTTGGGAGCGTATGTACACACCTGTCGTTTACAGTATGTGGAATTTTTCGGAAAGTTTTTTGAGGGCGGTGGAAAGGAATTCCACCCGTTCCGATCGAATACAAAGTATGTTGAAGTTAAGGAGGAAACAAGAATATGAGTGAATTATTTACAAATGGTACGGTATGGGCGCTGCTTGGTGTGGCACTTGCGGTAGTTTTATCCGGATGCGGTTCCGCATACGGTGTTGGTGTGGCTGGTCAGGCGGCGGCCGGTGTAGTAACAGAGGATCCGAGTAAGTTTGCAAAAGTTCTGATCATGCAGCTGTTGCCTGGTACACAGGGTATCTATGGTCTTCTGGTTGCTTTCGTAACCCTTTCCAGAATCGGTATTTTAGGCGGTAGCGAACCGGAACTGGTAAAAGGTCTTTTGATTTTTGCAGCCTGCCTTCCAATTGGTATTGTTGGTCTTGTTTCCGCGATTCATCAGGGAAGAACTTCCGTAGCTGCTATTGGCATTGTAGCTAAAAAGCCGGAACAGTTCGGTAAAGCCATGCTGCTGCCAGCGATGGTAGAAACCTATGCAATTCTTGCTCTGCTTGTTTCTATTCTCGCCATCTTTTCCATCTAACAGGCCTTCGAAGGGGCGAGTGATGGTGTGAGAAAAGAAAGGAGAGCTTTAGAATGACCGGATTGGAGAAGATTACGAACCAGATTCTGGAAGAAGCTAAAACCTCCGCAGCCGCGGCGCTTGAAGCGGCGCAGAAGGAAGCCGGGGAGATTCTTGAAGAAGCAAAGAAAGCCTGTGAGGCCATGGAAGCCGAGGCAGACGAAAAAAATGCCCTTTTGAGAGAAAATTATGACGGCCGGGTTAAATCCTCTGTGGAGCAGCAGCGGCGAACAGCGCTTCTGCGGGCAAAGCAGGAGATGATTGCCGAAGTGATTGCGGAAGCTCAGGAAACCCTGAGAACGGAGGATACGGAGAGCTATTTCCGGACGATGGAAAAAATATTAAAAGCCTATGCACTGGCGGAGAATGGGGAGATTTATTTCTCCGCCCGGGATTTAACCAGAATGCCGGCCGATTTTGAGAAAAAAATTGAGGCGGCGGCAGAGGCGAAGGGCGGAAGCCTGGTTCTTAAAAAAGAGCCGAAAGCGATTGAGGACGGTTTTATTCTTGTCTATGGCGGCATTGAAGAAAACTGTACCCTGAAAGCGTTATTTGATGCAAAGAAAGATGAGCTTCAGGATAAAGTAAATGAAATTTTGTTTTTGTAGAAGCCGGTTCGCCATAAAAGGAGGATTGTGATGTCTAAAACACAGTATACCTACGCGGTTGCGCGAATCCGTGCTTTGGAAGTATCCCTGTTTTCAGCGTCGACGATAGAGCAGCTGATCGCCTGCAAAGATGTGGAGAGTTGTCTCAGATTTTTGCAGGATAAAGGTTGGGGCGGTACGGATGTACCGATGGATGCCGATGCGATTCTGACGCGGGAACGGGAAAAGATATGGGAGACGATGGAGGAGATGCATGTGGACATGGATGTGTTCAATGTATTATCCTACTCGAACTGGTTTCATAACCTGAAAGCTGCGGTGAAGGAGGTCTGTACCGGGAAGAGCGGCGCCAACATTTTTTATGAAGGAACGCCGATTCCAAAGGAAGAGATGCTTCGTATCATTAAGGAAAAAGACTATAAAGCCTTACCTGAAAATATGCAGACCGCAGCAGAAGAGGCAGTCGAAGTACTGCTTCATTCAGGAGATGGACAGTTATGCGATATTATTATTGACCGTGCGACGATGGAAGCCATTAAAGAGGCAGGACGGGCATCAAAGGATGATATCATCCGGGATTATGCCGAGTCTACCGTGGCCGTAGCCAATATTAAAATCGCAGTGCGGGCTTCCAAGACCGCGAAGTCATTAGAATTTATGCAGCGCGCCATGGCTCCATGCGACAGTCTGAATGTGGACGGACTGGCCCGTGCGGCGCTGGCAGGCATGGATTCGATTATTGAATATTTGAATGGCAATGGATATGCGGCGGGAGCAGAGGCGCTGAAGGAATCGCCTTCGGCCTTTGAACGCTGGTGTGACAATCGGATTATCCAGACCATTAAACCCCAGAAGACCAATCCATTTTCCGTTGGCCCTCTGGTAGCTTATGTGATTGCAAGGGAAAATGAAATAAAAACGGTGAGAATCATTCTTACCTGTAAGCAGAATGGCTTATCTGATGATTCTATCCGGGAAAGGGTAAGGGAAATGTATGTATAAGATTGCAGTGATCGGTGCATATGACAGTATTTATGGTTTTGCAGCGCTTGGACTGGATACATTTCCGGTATCCAATGCCCAGGAGGGAGAGGAGACGCTGAAAATGCTGGCTTCCGGTGAATATGCAGTGATTTATATTACGGAAGCACTGGCAGCGGAGCTGGCCCATGAGATAAGCAAATATCGGGAACAGGTTCTTCCGGCCATCATTCAGATTCCGGGAATATCCGGGAATACGGGTGCCGGTGTGGCAGGGGTGAAGAAGTCTGTGGAGCAGGCGGTTGGTTCCGATATTATCTTCAGCAATAATTAGAAAGTGGGTGAATCCATTTAAAATGAGTAGAGGTACAATTAAGAAAGTAGCAGGACCGCTGGTTATCGCTGAAGGTATGCGCGATGCCAACATGTTTGACGTGGTGCGTGTCAGCAGTCAGCGGCTCATCGGTGAAATTATTGAGATGCACGGGGACGAGGCATCCATTCAGGTATATGAGGAAACTTCGGGACTTGGACCGGGTGAACCGGTGGAGTCCACCGAGATGCCTTTGTCGGTAGAACTTGGCCCTGGTTTGATCAAGAGTATTTATGACGGTATCCAGCGTCCGTTGGATGATATCATGAAGGTATCCGGCAATAACTTAAAGCGGGGCGTTGAAGTGCCATCACTGAAACGTCATCTGAAATGGGAGTTTGTCCCGACAGCGAAGGTCGGCGATGAAGTCGAGACCGGAGATATCGTTGGTACCGTACAGGAAACAAGTGTTGTTGAGCAGCGAATCATGGTACCATATGGCATCAGGGGACGGATTAAAGAGATTAAAGCCGGAGAATTTACCGTTGAAGAAACCATAGCAGTTATTGAGACGGCCGATGGTGATAAAGAGATGTCGCTTATGCAGCGGTGGCCGGTTCGTAAGGGCCGTCCATACAAGAAAAAACTTCCGCCGAGCATGCCGTTGATTACCGGACAGCGTGTTGTCGATACATTTTTCCCAATTGCCAAGGGCGGCGTTGCCGCCGTACCGGGACCGTTCGGAAGCGGTAAGACGGTTATTCAGCATCAGCTGGCGAAATGGGCGGAGGCAGACATCGTTGTCTACATTGGCTGTGGTGAGCGCGGCAATGAGATGACGGACGTTTTGAATGAATTCCCGGAATTGAAGGATCCGAAAACAGGTAAATCCCTGATGGAACGAACAGTTCTGATCGCGAACACATCGGATATGCCTGTGGCGGCCCGTGAAGCTTCTATTTATACTGGCATAACGATTGCCGAGTATTTCCGTGATATGGGTTATTCAGTGGCCCTGATGGCAGATTCTACTTCACGGTGGGCAGAGGCCCTTCGAGAAATGTCCGGCCGTCTGGAGGAAATGCCGGGTGAAGAAGGTTATCCGGCTTATCTGGGTTCCCGTCTGGCCCAGTTCTATGAACGTGCAGGACATGTGATCAATCTGGGTAAGGATGGCAGAGAGGGCGCCCTGTCGGTCATCGGCGCCGTATCCCCTCCGGGCGGAGATATTTCCGAACCGGTATCCCAGGCGACGCTGCGTATCGTCAAGGTATTCTGGGGACTGGATTCGGCTCTGGCTTATAAGCGTCACTTCCCGGCCATTAACTGGCTGACCAGTTATTCCCTCTATCTGGATAATATTTCTGGCTGGTTTGATAAAAACGTATCCGAAGAATGGATGCAGAACCGCCAGCGGATGATGGCGCTGCTTCAGGAAGAAGCGGAATTGAATGAAATCGTCCAGATGGTCGGTATGGATGCATTGTCCGCACCGGACCGTTTGAAGATGGAAGCGGCACGCTCCATTCGTGAGGACTTCCTGCATCAGAACTCCTTCCATGATGTGGATACTTACACATCATTGAAGAAACAGCTTTTGATGATGCGTCTGGTGCTTGCTTATTACGACCAGTCTATGGAAGCACTGAAAAACGGCGCCAATGTTCAGGGCCTGATCAAGATGCCGGTACGTGAGCAGATTGGCCGGTATAAATATATCGTTGAAGAAAAACTGGATGCCGAGTATGAAAATGTAATGAATACTCTGGCTGAACAGATTAAAGAAGTATGCGGAAGGGAGGACTTCTAAATGCCAAAAGAATATAGAACCATACAAGAAGTAGCCGGACCGCTGATGCTGGTAAAGGGCGTCGAAGGTGTCACCTATGACGAACTGGGCGAGATTGAATTGGCCAATGGCGAGACACGCCGATGCAAGGTCCTGGAGGTCAATGGAACCGATGCGCTGGTACAGCTTTTCGAAAGCTCCACCGGTATCAATCTTTCTAATAGTAAAGTGCGTTTTCTTGGAAGAAGTATGGAGCTTGGAGCCTCCGGGGATATGCTCGGCCGTGTATTTGACGGTATGGGCCGCCCGATTGATGATGGCCCGGAGATTCTTCCGGATAAGCGACTGGATATTAATGGTCTGCCGATGAACCCGGCAGCAAGAAGCTACCCGAATGAGTTTATTCAGACCGGCGTCTCTGCCATCGATGGTCTGAATACCCTGGTACGTGGACAGAAACTGCCGATTTTCTCCGCATCTGGTCTGCCTCATGCAGCTTTGGCTGCCCAGATTGCGAAACAGGCCAAGGTTCGCGGTAAAGATGAAAAGTTTGCCGTTGTATTTGCGGCTATGGGTATTACTTTCGAGGAATCCAATTTCTTCGTGGACAGCTTTAAGGAGACAGGAGCGATTGACCGTACCGTGCTGTTTATGAATCTGGCCAATGACCCGGCTGTTGAACGTATCGCCACACCGCGTATGGCGCTGACCGCCGCCGAATATCTGGCCTTTGAAAAGGATATGCACGTTCTGGTTATTTTAACGGATATTACAAACTATGCCGACGCCCTGCGTGAAATTTCCGCAGCGCGTAAAGAGGTTCCGGGCCGCCGCGGTTATCCGGGATATATGTATACGGACCTTGCCAGCCTGTATGAACGTGCCGGACGTCAGAATGGAAAAATCGGCTCCATTACAATGATTCCGATTCTTACCATGCCGGAGGATGATAAGACCCATCCGATTCCTGACCTGACCGGATATATTACAGAGGGACAGATTATTCTGAGTCGTGAGCTTTACAGAAAAGGTGTAAATCCGCCGATTGATGTACTTCCGTCCCTGTCCCGTCTGAAAGATAAGGGTATTGGCGAAGGCAAGACAAGAAAAGACCATTCAAATACCATGAATCAGTTGTTTGCGGCTTACGCCCGGGGCAAGGATGCCAAGGAATTGATGACCATCCTCGGAGAAGCGGCACTTTCAGATATTGATTTGATTTATGCAAAGTTTGCCGATGAGTTTGAAAAGGAATATGTATCTCAGGGATTTAATGCAGACCGGGATATTGAGGAAACATTAAATATCGGGTGGAAGCTTTTGTCTATTCTTCCACGAAGCGAGCTGAAACGTATTGACGATGAGTATCTGGATATGTATTACGGTAAATTTTAAAACCTGAACAAAGAAGAGGTGATGATACTTGGCATCTACGCAGGTAAACCCGACCCGAATGGAGCTGAGCCGCCAGAAGAAAAAGCTGGTAACGGCCACAAAGGGGCATAAGCTCTTAAAGGATAAGCGGGATGAATTGATGCGGCAGTTCCTGGATCTGGTTCGGGAGAATATGGCTTTGCGTGAGCGGGTGGAAGCTGGTATCCGGGCAGCGAATAAAAACTTTGTTGTCGCAAAGGCCGGAATGTCGGAAGAGACACTGCACACGGCGATGATGGCTCCGAAGCAGGGCGTTTATCTGGAAACAGGTAAGAAAAATATCATGAGTGTGGATATTCCGGTATTTGAATATAAAACCCGGACAGCGGATGAAAATGACATTTATTCTTATGGATTTGCCTTTACATCCAGCGACCTGGATGATGCGGTCAAATCGCTGGCAGATATTTTGCCGGATATGCTGAAACTGGCAGAGACAGAAAAAGCCTGCCAGCTTATGGCGGCGGAGATTGAGAAGACACGGCGGCGTGTCAACGCGCTGGAACATGTCATTATCCCGCGGGCTCAGGAAAATATCAAATACATCACGATGAAGCTGGATGAAAATGAACGTTCCACCCAGATTCGTCTGATGAAAGTCAAAGATATGATGCTGGAAGAAGCCCATCATTACAAAGAAAGACAGGCAGCAGCCGTTGTAGAATAGAAAGAACCCTTTTGGACCTTTGTGATGTGAACCTGAAAGTCTGATTTTCAGGAGCATATCGCAGGTCCGGAAGGGTTCTTTTCATGGCCGATTGTTGACATTATATAGGAAAAAAGCTAAAATAGAGAGAACAGACCATATCATCAGGAGGAAAAACGGATGCTGAAGCAGGTTTCAATATATGCTGAAAATAGGAAAGGCACGATGCAGAAAATTACATCAGTGCTGTTAAAAGAAAATATCAATATTCTGGGTTCCGTCACGAATGACAGTGCGGAATATGGAATTATCCGAATGATCGTATCAGATCCGGAGAAAACAGTAAAGGCTCTGGAAGCGGCGGGCTATCTGTGCCGGCTGACGGCGGTGCTTGGCGTTGAGGTGGAGGATGAAGTCGGCAACCTGAACCATCTTCTGCAGGCTCTGGATGAGAGTAATATTAACGTGGATTATATTTATCTGTCCTTCAACCGGGAATCGGGAAAACCAATCATGGTCATTTCGGCGGAAGATGTGATGGAAGTGGAAATGTGTATTGCTGAAAAAGGATTTTCAGTATTATAGGAGGATGTTGCAATGAAGAATACGACATTAGTGATCATGGCCGCCGGTATCGGAAGCCGTTTTGGCGGCGGCATTAAACAGTTGGAACCGATGGGGCCAAATGGAGAAATCATTATGGATTACTCGATTTATGATGCGAAGGCCGCAGGTTTTAACAAGGTGGTTTTTATTCTTAGAAAGGATATTGAAGAAGATTTTCGTCAGATTATCGGCCAGAGAATCGAGAAGGTAATCGATGTGGAATATGTTTTCCAGTCTCTTGATGACCTCCCGGAAGGATTTAAGGCACCGGCTGACCGTAAGAAACCGTGGGGAACCGGCCAGGCCGTTCTCTGCTGCAAGGGCGTTGTGCATGAGCCGTTTGCGGTCATTAATGCGGATGATTATTATGGTAAAGAAGCCTTTAAGAAGGTTCATGATTATCTGGTCGGCGAAGGCACGACGGGCAAAGAATATGATATGTGTATGGCAGGCTTTATCCTTAAGAATACACTGAGTGATAACGGCGCAGTAACCCGTGGTGTCTGCGTGGTGGATGAGAATGATTATCTGGCTGAGGTCGTGGAGACCGGCGGGCTTATGATGACACCGGAAGGAACGATTGCCCATGAGGAAAATGGTTCAGATATGGTCATTACACCGGATCAGCATGTATCCATGAATATGTGGGGCTTTACACCGAACTTTTTAAATGAACTGGAAACCGGATTTTCTGCATTTTTGTCCGAAATTCCGGAAGGCGAAGTTAAACGGGAATATTTGCTGCCGACGATCGTAGATAAGTTAATTAAAAGCGGCAAAGCTTCCGTGAAAGTGCTTGAAACACAGGATAAATGGTTTGGCGTAACCTATAAAGAAGACAAGGAGAGCGTTGTGGCTGCTTTCAGGAAACTGATTGCTGACGGCGTGTATCCGGCAAATCTTTGGGGCTAGAAGGAGACACAGGGCATGAATCCATCGGCAATTATGAAAATCATGAATGCAAAAAATAAGTTTGTGGAGAATCACCCGAAGTTTACAGCATTTTTAAGTGCGGTATATTCAAGGGGGATTGAGGCTGGAACGGTCATTGAGATTACTGTGACCAGACCGGGGGAAGAACCGATTACATCCAATATACGGGTTCAGCAGTCCGATCTGGATTTGCTTCAAAGTCTCCGGGATTTGGCAAATTGAGAAAATTTTTCAGGATATAGAAAAGTTGCGGCAGCCAGGTTGTTTAAAAAGAACCTGGCTGCCGCAGCTTTTTCTTTGCTATGCCCGAAACATCTAGCCTTCAAGATGTTTTTTGGCGTCTTTGTAAACTTCGTTCCAGTTGATCAAATGGAACCAGTTGGTCACATAATCTTTTCTCAGATTTTTGTATTTCAGATAGTAGGCATGTTCCCATATATCCACGTTGAGAATCGGAATATAGCCATTGGAAATAGGATTGTTCTGGTTTGGTGTCTTGACGATTTCAAGTTTTTTGTCCGGATTGATGGTAAGCCAGGCATAACCGGAACCAAATTGACCCATGGCATTTTCACTCATGATTTCCACAAACTTCTCATAGGAGCCGAAAGCTTCTGTGAGATAAGGCTCCATTGGATTGTCGTTCACCGGAGAGTGCATCAGCCGGAAAAACATCTGGTGATTGTAAACGCCGCCGGCGTTATTCATGACTGCCTGACGGATATCTTCCGGCAAATCGTCCAGATTGGTGAGCAAATCTTCCAGTGTCCAGTTCTGATACTGTGGATAATCTTTCAGAATGTTATTCAGGTTATCCACGTAGGTTTTTAAGTGTTTGTCATGATGATAGTGAAGTGTCTCCGCATCCATATAGGGTTCAAGAGCATCATAGTCATATGGCAGAGGAACAAGGTCAAAAGGATATGTTTGTTTCATGATAAAAGCCTCCTGTTCTATAATCTTCCGTTAGTATATGCATTTATTATCTTAAATATCCATACTTCCGGAACGGAAGCCTTCCAGATCCAAAGTGATATACTTAAAGTCAAGTTTTTTCATGGCTTTGATGATGGTTTCGCGTTTTTCCATAAATTGGTTAAAATCTGTTTTGTCGATTTCGATTCTCAAAATTGGTTCATGAAACCGGAGACGGACGTTGTAAAAGCCAAGGTCCCGAAGCCATGTTTCACCGTTGTGGATTCTGTCGAGCAGTGCATAGTCAAAGGGCGTATCATATGGAAGTCGGGTGGCCATGCATGGCGTGGAAGGTTTGGTGGCGGTGGAGAGTCCGGCTTCGGCGGCGATTCGTCGAATGTCTGTCTTGGTCAGCCCGCAGTCGATTAAAGGACTGCAAACGCCGGCCTCACGGACGGCCTGAAGTCCCGGACGGTAAACCTTTGTGTCGTCCACATTGGAACCTTCGCAGAAAAATGTATATCCGGCATCCTGTCCGGCCTGAAGGAGCGAGCGAAACAGCAATGACTTGCACAGGTAACAGCGGTTTTTCGGGTTTGACAGGATGCGACTGTCGGAAAACTCGTCAATTTCGATGATCTGATGGACGGCACCCAGTGAGCGGGCGAGGGCCTCAGCCTCGGCGGTGTCCCCGTGGGGGTGGAGCCGGGTCGCAAAGGTCACAGCCAGAACCGGTTTGGACGAGCCGGCTGCTTTTGCG
>CABRLU010000031.1 GCA_902471845.1 uncultured Lachnospiraceae bacterium
CTCCACGGCATTTTTAATTAACCGATAAAATCCATAACAGTACTGTTAAAATTATCTGCGTCCTGAAGGAAGTGGATATGACCACCGTTAAAGCCAACTGCTTTTCCTTCTTTGATATGATCTTCAAGCCATTTGCTGCTCTCAGGGCTGTAAAGAGAAGTTCGTGTTCCGTATGTGATCAATGTAGGAACAGAAATGGTTTCAACGACTTTACGATAGTCATTAATCATGATCGCAACCCACATTGCAGACATAACATGCGGTGTATTTTTCATTGTTTCACTAAGAACCCAAGGAATTTCCTCCTGGCATGGGCCGTCGCTGAACATTACAGGAACAAAACCTTCAGCGACACCTTTCCATTCAGTCGCGATGGCATCTAACTGAGCTAAAGTATCTGCGCGGTCATATTTTCCAAATACAGCATGCGGCCAACCTTCATCAGCCTCAGCCATAATCTTGGCGGACATGTCTACGCTGACGATTTTTGCGAGATTATCGCAACCATATTGTTTCACGTACTCAAAAATAATCTCAGCGCCCATAGACCATCCGAGTAAAGTCACATCTTTAAGTTCAAGGTAGTCGATCAGCTCGTGAACATCCTGTGCAAAACGTGGCATTGTTAATCCGTGTTCCGGTCTTTCAGAATCGCCATGTCCTCTCAGGTCAAGAGTAACTACTTTATATTTTTCAGCAAAAACAGGAATCTGCTTTTTAAAATAATGATGGTTACAGCTCCAACCATGAATAAGTACAACAGGTTTTCCCTTTCCATGTTCTTCATAATAAATCTTACAATTATCACTTGTTGCAAAATAAGGCATATTAATTCCTCCAATCTATACATTATAAATTTCTGCAGCTAAGTGATTCACGTACGCTTCATTCACTTATGTCTTGTATTTTAGAGGATTTTGTGTTGATTTACAAATGGGTAGATTTCATATATAATATAGCCAAAAGCTATGAATAAAGAAGGTGGGTTATGGACATTCGGGAACTAAAATATTTATATGAAATTTCCCAGTGCGAGTCAATGGAGAAGGCGGCAGAGAGGTTATATATTACTCAACCATCACTGACGAAGGCGGTCAAGAAAATGGAAGAGGAATTGGGATTTAAACTTTTTGAAAAAGTGGGACGAAAAAATGTGTTAACATTAGCTGGAAAGCAGGTCATAAATTTATCCCGACCGGTACTTAATGCTTATGACTATTTTGAACAAAATTTAACAACTATCGGTTCGTCGGAGCGAGCCGTAGTAAATTATGGTGTGATTCCATTGTATCAGACGCCATTTACTTCAAATTTTATTTATAATTTCCGAAGAAAGTATCCCCATATAAAAATTAATATCCATGAATTGCCGGAGGAAACGATAAAACAGAAGTTAATTACCGGTGAGTTGGATGTGGGAATGACGGAAAACATGCTGGCTTCACCTTATATTATTACCTATTCTGGGTTTGAAGATGTGGTTTCTGTGGTAGTAGGCGAGGGAAATGAGTTTTATGATGCGAAACAGCTAACATTCGCTGACTTGAAGAATTCGGTTTTTAATATTGTGACAAACGGACATAATAATTACAATCAGATTATAAGCAACTGCCAGAAAGCGGGATATGAACCGGAAATAGCTTATCAAAGCTCGCAGATAGGTCTGCTTTTGGACTATACGGTTCTAAATAAAGGGGTCTGTGTCTTTAACCGTTGTATGATTTATGATAATATTATGGCACGGCCAGACCTAAAGACGATGCGTATCATACCTCTTGTTCCACCGCCTCAGTGTTTTTGTTGGGTATCTTTGCGTAATCAATCGAGCATCCATCAGGCCATTCAGATTTTTGTAGATGAGCTTACGGAAGCCTTGACGGAAGATGTCGCGGTTCGTGTTCAATAGTATGTATTAGAAAAACCAGACCATCAGAGCTTAAATGCTGTTCTTGATGATCTGGTTTTACATTTTTATAACTGGCGGAAAGTATCCGGACGGAAAGCCCGGTTTTTCACGGCCTGGTCAATCTGTGCAAGAAGCATCGGAATGTCCTTATTAAAGGTACCGGCCAACGGAATATAGTTGGAAGCGTGGTTCGCACGGAATACGGTGCCTTCGCTGTCGATATTCTGAAGGAAAAGGGTCATTTCCTTAAAAATGGCATCCGGTCCTTCCAGTGGGTGGAATTCTCCGGCTTTCCACTGTTCATGAAGCGGGGTGCCCGGTTCGATGAGCAGGGTCAGAAGGCTGGCGTATTCCGGTTTGATAGCGGAGATGACTTTGGCTGACTCCACCGCATGTTCTTCCAGATTTTCAATACCGCCGAGGCCGGAGATCAAAGTGATGGAGGATTTTAAACCGGCAGCCTTTAATTTCTGACCGGCGGCAATGATTTCGGCCTGGGTCGCGTTTTTCTTAACGGCCTTCAACACCTTATCCGAACCGGATTCGGCGCCCATGTAGACCATATCCAGGCCGGCTTTCTGCAATGTTTCCAATTCCTCCGGGGTTTTTGCCAGCACGTCTTTCGGAGCGCCGTAGGCGGTGATTCGATTGACGGTCGGAAGAATCTCATGGATTTTGTCAATAATATAAAGTAAGTCTCTTGTTTTTACAATTAAAGCATCACCGTCGGCAAGAAAGACCCGTTCAATATCAAACATGTAATATTTTTTTGCCATGATCATATCTTCAACTACTTCATCCAGATCACGGATGCGGAATTTTTTATCTTTATACATATTACAGAAGGTACATTCATTCCGGGCACATCCGATGGTGAGCTGGAGAATCAAACTGCGGGCTTCGCTTGGAGGACGGTAAACAATTCCCTCGTATCTCATAATAAAACTCCTTTCCAAACTATTTCCGACAAATAGTTCGCATGCAAATCATTTTTTGCGTATTAGTATAGCACACTTTCCCCAATTTGGCTATTGACTATTTAAAAGAATATAGTAAGGTAATTAATAAAGGATTTTTTAGGTGAAATAATGAAAGTACTTTTAACAGCAATTAATGCAAAATATATCCATTCCAATCTGGCGGTCTATAGTCTGAAGGCCAATTGCGGCAGCTATGAACCTCAGGTGAAGCTGATGGAATATTCCATCAATCAATATCCGGAAGAAATTTTTCAGAGCCTGTACCGGGAAAAGGCGGACGTGGTCTGTTTTTCCTGTTATATATGGAATATTGGAATTGTAAATCAGGTGGCCGGGTGGCTGAGGCAGGTGGCGCCGGACACACGAATATGGCTTGGCGGCCCGGAGGTTTCCTTCGATGTGGCTGAACGGCTGGAAACATGGCATTTTGTCGATGGGGTCATGTACGGCGAGGGAGAAGATACATTTCGGGAACTGATGGCCTGTTGGAATGGGAAGATAGATATAGAAAGTGTTCTGGGCATCGGCCACCGACATGAAAACGGCCGTGTGCATGTCCATCCGGCCCGGGACTTTGTAAATATGAGCGGGCTGAATTTTGTTTATACGCAGCCTGAAGATTTTAAAAATAAAATTATCTATTATGAGACAAGCCGGGGATGTCCGTTTCAGTGCAGCTATTGCCTTTCTTCTGTGGAGAAAAAGGTGCGTTTTCGGGATTTGGAACTGGTAAAGCGGGAATTGCAGCAGTTTATTGACTGGGAGATACCCCAGGTAAAATTTGTGGATAGAACCTTTAACTGTCGTCGGGAACATTCTATGGAGATTTTAAAATTCATTAAGGCCCGGGATAAAGGCAAGACGAATTTTCATTTTGAGATTACGGCGGACCTGTTGACGGAGGAGGAGCTGGATTTTATGTCCAGCCTGCGGCCGGGATTGATTCAGCTGGAAATCGGTGTCCAGTCAACCAATCCGGCGACGATTAAGGAAATTCGGCGAAATGTGTCGTTTGAGAAGCTTCAGGAGATCGTCAAACGGATTCATGCGGGAAAAAATATTCATCAGCATCTGGATTTGATCGCTGGACTGCCTTTTGAGGATCTGGAGCGGTTCAAACAGTCCTTTAACGATGTTTACGCGTTGAAGCCAGAGCAGTTTCAGCTTGGATTTTTAAAGGTGCTCAAAGGTTCTTATATGAGAGAGAAGGCCGAAGATTACGGCTTGATCTACCAGCCCGAACCGCCTTATGAAGTGCTGGCGACCCGGTGGCTTTCCTATGATGACCTCCTTGTTTTAAAATCTGTGGAAGAGATGGTAGAGGTCTATTACAATAGCCGTCAGTTTGAAAACAGTCTGGACTGGCTGGAAAATTACTTTCCGTCAGCCTTTGCCATGTATGAGACGCTGGCCCGGTATTATGAGGCGAAGGGGCTGAACGGCATCAGTCATTCCCGGATGGCCCGATATGAAATTCTTCTGGATTTTGTCCGGGAGAACATGAAGGAAGAAGAAACCAATATTTTTGTGCAGATATTGACTTATGATTTGTATTTGAGGGAAAATGTAAAAAGCAGGCCGGTATGGGCATCCAACCAGGATCTTTACAAGGGGTTGTATGTGAACTTTTTTAAAAATGAAGAAAATCGTTCACGCTATTTCTCGGGATATGAAGGATATACGACAAAGCAGATTCAGCGGATGACCCATATTGAGCGGCTTGACTTGCCTGCTCAGGCAGATGCAGCTGTAGCAGGCGCCGGAAAAGGTCCGGTGTTTATCTGGTTTGATTATCTGAACCGGGATCCGCTGACTTATAAGAGCCGGACTGTTGAGGTGGAGATGGATGAAATTGACGAAGAAACAAAGGATAGAAAAGGTTCTGAGTTTACTGGATGAATATTACGGAACGGAAAAAATCTGTTATCTGAATCATGAAAGCCCGTGGCAGCTGCTGATCGCGGTCATTTTGAGTGCCCAGTGTACCGATGCCCGGGTAAATATTGTGACTGGTCCCCTGTTTGACCGGTATCCGGACGCAGCAGCTCTGGCGGATGCGGATATTGGTGATGTGGAGGAGTTGATTCATTCCGTTGGATTTTATAAAAACAAGGCCCGGAATATTGTGCTGGCCTCCCGGAAAATTGTTCAGGAGTTTGGCGGGGAGGTGCCGGATACGCTTGAGGAGCTGACGTCTCTGGCCGGAGTCGGCAGAAAGACGGCAAATGTGATTTTGGGGAATATTTATGATGAACCGAGTATTGTTGTAGATACCCATGTGAAGCGTATTTCAAATAAACTTGGTCTTACAAAGGAAACAGACCCGGAAAAGGTGGAATATGCCCTGATGAAGGTATTGCCGAAGGATCACTGGATTATGTATAATATCCAGATTATAACGTTGGGACGGCAGATCTGTACGGCCCGGAGTCCGAAATGCGGCGAATGCTTTTTGAGGGACTATTGTCCTTCCTGCGAGGTGAAATGATGGTAAACTCTTATGTATGTTTTGATCTGGAGACGACCGGACTTTCGCCGGAAAAGGATGAGATTATAGAAATCGGTGCTGTGAAAGTGGAGGAAGGCAAGGTAATTGACCGTTTTGCGCGGTTTGTAAAGCCGGATCAACCGATTTCACCGATGGTGACTTCGCTGACCGGTATCAGCAATGATATGGTGGCCGATGCGGGGCCGACAGACCGGACGATCTATGATTTCCTTTATTTCTGCGGAGAATATCCGGTAGTTGGACATAATCTGATGTTTGATTATCGATTTACATACCGGTATGCGAAAAAATATTATATGGATTTTCAGAAGGAAGGTCTGGACACTTTAAAGATTGCCCGAAAGGTTTTACCGGACCTGCCGTCGAAGAGTCTGGAGAATCTGTGCAGCCACTATGGTATCGTGAATTCTTCGGCTCACCGGGCTTATCACGATGCGCTGGCGACAGCCAGGCTGTATCAGACGCTCAAATATTACTTTGGTGCATCTGAGGAAAAGCTTTTTACGGCGTCACCGCTGGTATGGAAACAGAAGAAAATTCAGCCGGCGACAAACCGGCAAAAGGAGTACTTGAAGGAATTAGCAAAATATCATAAAATAGACATTAATAGCGATTTGGAAACTCTGACCCGGAGCGAGGCTTCCCGGATGATTGATAAGATTCTTTTTCAGCATGGACGGATGGAGAGGCAGCATGGGTCGTGGCCTGCGAGAAAATAAGGAGTGGATAGAATATGAATCGTAAAACACGAACAATGATTTCGAGAGTAATCGTTATATTGCTGATCATCGCAATGGTGGCAGGAATTTTGGTTTCATTTTTATAATAAGGAGCTTTGAATATGCAGATTGGAAAAGTAGCGGAGAACGTTTTAAAACGCTCGGTATTTAAGCAGATAAAATTAAAAAGAGACGAAGTTTTGATTCATCCGGGGGTTGGCGAGGACTGTTCTGTACTGGAGCTTGCGCCGGGAGAAGTGTTTGTCCTCTCTACGGACCCGATTACGGGAGCAGCTTCGGATATCGGCACATTGGCGGTCCATGTGACGGCGAATGATCTGGCTTCGGCCGGAGCCGAGCCGGTGGGTATACTTTTGTCCATACTTTTGCCGCAAGACGCCCAGGAGGCCGATTTGAAATCCCTGATGCGGGAGATAGAATCGGCCTGTGAACCGTTAAATATAGAAGTTATCGGGGGACATACCGAGGTAACGCCGGTGGTAAATCAACCGGTGGTCACGGTCACTGGCGTAGGCAAAGTCAAAAAGGATGCGGTGATTTTCACTAAAGGCGCCCGGCCGGGACAGGATATTGTCGTGACCAAATGGATTGGACTGGAAGGTACATCCATCATTGCATCTGCCAGAGAAGCGGAGCTTCGGGCCCATTACAGTCAGGATTTTGTGGACCGGGCGAAAGGCTTTATCCGGTATATCTCCGTGGTAAAGGAAGCGATGCTGGCCCGGGACTTTGGCGTTTCAGCCATGCATGATATAACTGAGGGCGGTGTTTTCGGCGCTCTTTGGGAAGTGGCGGCTGCGGGAAATGTGGGCCTTTCGGTAGATTTGAAAAAAGTTCCGCTGAAGCAGGAGACGGTGGAAATCTGCGAATTTTTTGATTTGAATCCTTATCAGCTGATTTCCAGCGGTTCTATGCTGATCGCCTGTGATAAGGGACACGATCTGGTGGAGCTTTTGAAAAGGGAAGGCATCCACAGCGCGGTAATCGGTAAGTTTACAGATAATAATGATAAAGTCATTATTTATGACGAGGGGGAGACGCGTTATCTGGAACCACCGAAAACGGATGAACTATACAATATCATATAGATTTTTTTGGAGGATTAGTAGAAATGAGTGAATTAAAAGAAAAGATTTTAGCAATCATGGAGAAGAACAGTAAGGTCAGTGTGGCAGATCTGGCCGTTCTTCTGGGGGATACGGAGGATAATGTATCCAGAGCTATTTATGAAATGGAGCAGGACAAGATTATTTGTGGATATCATACCCTGATCAACTGGAATAAGGTGAATAACGAGAAGGTTATCGCTATGATCGAAGTTCGGGTAACTCCGCAGAGAGGACAGGGATTTGACAGGATTGCAGAGCGCATCTATAATTTCAGCGAGGTTAATTCGGTGTATTTGATTTCCGGCGGCTTCGATCTGATGGTCATGCTGGAGGGAAAGACACTGCAGGAGGTTGCCATGTTTGTTTCCGATAAGCTGTCACCGTTGGATTCGGTACTCAGCACAGCAACCCATTTTGTACTGAAAAAATACAAAGAACACGGGACGATTTTTGTTTCCCAGAGCCCTCGTGAAAGGATGTTGATTACGCCGTGAAAAACCTGTTAGCAGAACGTACTGTGGGTATTAAACCCTCCGGTATACGTAAATTTTTTGACTTAGTATCCGAGATGGATGACCCGGAGGTTATCTCCCTCGGTGTTGGTGAACCGGATTTTGACACGCCGTGGCATATCCGGGAGGAAGGTATTTATTCTCTGGAACGGGGACGGACTTTTTATACGTCCAATTCCGGCCTGAAAGATTTGAGAAATGAAATCTGCAATTACCTGAAACGAATGTATCAGGTTGAATATAACCCGGATACGGAGGTTATGGTCACCGTCGGAGGTTCAGAAGCCATCGATATCGGTCTGCGGGCTGTGCTGAATCCGGGGGATGAGGTCATTATCCCTCAGCCGAGTTACGTGTCCTATGAGCCTTGTACCATTCTGGCCGGAGGTAAACCGGTGATTTTGGAACTTCAGGAGAAAAATGAATTCCGTCTGACGAAGGAAGAGCTTCTTGCGGCCATTACGCCGAAGACAAAGGTGCTGATTCTTCCATTTCCAAATAATCCGACGGGTTCCGTGCTTCGGCGTGAGGATTTGGAAGATATTGCGGAAGTCTGTATCGAGAAAGACATTCTCGTTATGTCGGACGAGATATACAGTGAACTGACTTATGGAGCAAAGCATGTGACTATTGCATCTTTGCCGGGGATGAGAGAACGAACGATTTTAATTAATGGTTTCTCCAAAGCCTATGCGATGACAGGATGGCGTCTTGGTTATACCTGTGCGCCCCATATCATTTTGGAACAGATGCTGAAAATTCATCAGTTTGCCATTATGTGCGCGCCGACAACGAGCCAGTATGCGGCTGTGGATGCTTTGAAAAACGGGGATAAAGATGTGGAAGAAATGCGGATTTCCTACAATCAGCGTCGTCGTTTCCTTGTGCACACCTTCCGTAAAATGGGATTGAAATGTTTTGAGCCTTTCGGAGCTTTTTATGTATTTCCGAGTATCAAGGAGCTTGGCATGACTTCGGATGAGTTTGCTATGGAGCTTTTGAACCGGGAAAAAGTTGCCGTTGTTCCGGGAACGGCCTTCGGCGAATGCGGTGAAGGCTTCCTGCGTATTTCCTACGCTTACTCACTGGATGAGTTAAAACACGCGACGGACCGCATTGCCCGGTTTGTTGCGGAGATTCGTAAAGAAAAAGGATTGATTTAGTTGCTGAATATTGTACTATTAGAGCCGGAGATTCCGGCAAACACTGGGAATATCGGGCGAACCTGTGTAGCGACCGGTTCCAGACTTCATCTTATTGAGCCTCTGGGGTTTAAGATTAATGAAAAACAGCTCCGCCGGGCCGGTATGGATTACTGGAAAGATCTGGATGTGACCGTCTACGATAACTTCGCCGACTTTCTCGAAAAAAATCCGGAATGCCAGGGGAAGCTTTATATGGCGACGACCAAGGCAAAGCACGTTTACACGGATGTGGCTTTTGAAGAAGATGCCTATATTATGTTCGGAAAGGAGAGCGCCGGAATACCGGAGGAAATTCTCGTTGAACATGAAGAGTTTTGCGTGCGGATACCAATGCTTGAAAATATCCGTTCCCTGAACCTCTCGAATTCCGTGGCCATCGTGCTTTATGAAGCGTTGAGGCAGCAGAGCTTTAAACAGATGCAGCTCCTCGGTGAACTTCACCGGCTTCACTGGAAAGAATAAGGATAAGAACATAAAGATACCCGCTGAAGAGCACTTGAAAAACGAAGGCTTCGGCGGGTATTTTTTTATATAAGGGGCTATGGGAATGCAAAGATGGACAAAGGGGAATTAAAATTATATAATTTGTATATAGTCTGTTACAGAACCAAATGTGAGGAGGGCGTGCTTTAATGTCCAAGAAGAAAATTGCAGCTTAAGTGATTGTTTTGTTTTTTATAATTAATATTTGGGGATTTTTAAGCGGCAATATCTCTTTGAAATGGAGTAGGACAAAGAGTGCTGAAACAGAGAAAAACAGCAGTAAAAATCAAATAGAGACTGTGATAGAAGATTCTAATGGGAAGATTATTATTGGAGAAACAGCGGCAGGAGCAGATGATGAGACACAGCAGGCTGAACAAGTTGTTTACTATCCCACAGAAGAAGCATTAATTGAGGAAGAATCCAAAGAAACTTCAAATTATTTCATTGTAAGAGGGGAGAATACGTTACTGTTTTTCCGTGAGGAAGATTCAGACGGAATCAAAAGTTTTTATGTGCTTGCCTTTGTAATAGAAGCGGACGGATATTACTATAGTCAGGACACGATGAAAGTGAAAAACGCATCAGAACAAACACTCCAAATAAATCAGGGAGAATATTATATTTATTTTTATGTTGGCGACAAAGATGTTGTGGAATTATTCGCAAGATATATTGATTGTCCAATAGAGGAGTATGAACTTTATATAAATGGAGTGTTAATGGATTTAAGCGATGGGTACGACATGGGGGATAAACAGTCGGAAGACATGCCATTTTACACATTGGAAGATTACATATCAGCGCTTGGGCTTGGAGAAAAATATTTACTTGTGCAGGGAGAGAGAACAGTATTAATTGTAGAAGAAGGCGGTGAGGGCAATGATCCGGACACGTTACGTTTTTCATTTGCCGCAGCTGAAAAAATCAATGGGGTCTATTATGATAGAGGGAAAAATGTAAAGAGTGGCCAGGTGTTGTTAAGGCAGTATAGAATTGCAGAGGTACAGGGTGAGTATTATATGTTGTATCTCCGTGGGGCAGCGGAAAGCACCGAAATATTAGATAACAGGGAAGGCGCTTTTCAGGAAATGGCAGTATCAAATAATACTATCGTTGGAGTAAAATACATAGACTGCCCAATAGAAGAATATGAATTTTTTGTTGATGGATGGCGGTTAGACTTGAGTAAGGCTTATGAGTAAAAAAGGTTTGGCTAAAGAATTTGTCCATCGGAATCTTCTTCAGAATATTGGACAGTATCCGAGTCTGAATGGGATTGCCTTTGACGAAAGGCGGATTTATATCTGCCATAAGACAAAGGGCAGAAGCCTATAAAGGAGGAGGGGATATTAAAATGAAAGATTTTATTAGAAGTTTTTTGAAGAATAACGTTTCAAAGTGACACGGAGTAGCGTTGGGAATAAATTCGGAGTGGAAAAAACTTTCTGCTATTGTGCTCGGAATAGACGGGTATGTCTATGAGATTTTGGGATCGGAGATATATGAAAAAATGCTTAGTTGGTTAAAGGTTCCATGGAATTACAAACAATCTTTGAAGATAGCATATATTTGCTTAATAATCTTTATTATTACATGTTGTATTCGTGCAAAGTTTCTTGAAAAATAGCAGCTATAAGCGAATATTTTTCTTAAAGATTTTAAAGAATCTTTTGGTTTAAGTTAAAGGGGAAAGGCCCATAAAGGAGAGAGAAAAAAGAATGTCAAAGAAAACGGGATTAATCTTATCAGTTGTAGTGCTTTTGGTCGTTGTTATTTGGGGATTTTTAAGCGGAGGAATTAAAGTAAAATTCAGTATAACAAAGTCGGATGAAACGCAGAAGCAGCAGACGGTTTCAGTTTTGGAAGATAAAGAAACAGTTTCAGAAACAGAAAATAGTCATGAAAATGGTTATTATGCTACGGTAGAAGAACTTATTAAAGACAGAGAAGGAACAGCCGAAGGGTTACTGGCAGTTGAAGGCGAGAATACGATGGTGCTTTTTATGGGAAAGAAGGGCGAAGAAGGAATTGATTACGGCGTAGAGGTGTTTCAAAAGATGGACGGGGGTTATATTGAGCCGGAAAAAGATGAGAAAAGAACAAAGGCTATTCAGGATGGAATAGTGATTTGTTATCAAGGAGAATATTACGTCGGCGTAGATATTTATGGAACATCAAAAGAGGTTACGGACAATATTGGCGGAGAATTTAAGATAATGGAGACGGAAGGGGAAGCTTGCCTTGCTGTAAAATATATTTCCTGTCCGATAGAGAACTATGAACTTTATATTAATGGGGTTCAGGTTGATTTGAGCGATACATATGAGTTGAATAATGAAGAGGCTGCGCAGGAATATGCTTCAGCGGAAGAATTTATCGAAGTGCAGGCGCCGTGGTTTAAAGCTTATGTATTGGTCCCTGGAGAAAACACATACTTCTTTTTTGGAGAAAATGACGAAGAATCAGAAAGTGGAAAAATAAAAGTTTCGTATTTGATGGGTGAAATCGTGAATGGCAAATATTGCGTGAATATGCAGGATGCTCTGATGTATGATATTACACAGGGATGTTGGGCTTTTTCTTTGGACGGAGAATATTATATCCAGTATGTTTCCGAGACAGGGGAAGAGTTAAATATTAGAGATAATCAGGATAGTGAATTTCAGACAATGAGGACAAGCAATGGCTGTCTGGTCTATCAGACATATATTACCTGCCCGATAGAAGAGTATGAGTTTTATGTGAATGAGGAAAAACTGGATTTAAGTCCGGTTTATGAATAATCATGATAAGAGAAGTAGGAGTTAAAAAATAAGAAAAAGAAGGTGTTGCAAAATCATCAAATATGATTTATCGGAATCGTTCTCAGAATATAAAACAATATCAAAGTTCTATCGGGTGGCTGTTGTGTAACTTTTCCCTGAGTTCTATTGAAAAAGCATTCCGCCTAATATATAATCCCATATGGGATTGTACACAGAAGCAGATTTGCGACAGTTACCGGTTTCCACGTCGGACCATGAATCATGTAATCGCCGACCAGTGTGCGAAGGACTGGTGCAATACAGTAAATAACATTTCAGTGGACGGGGAAAAGTCTTTGTACTGTCTGCAAAAGGTCAGGATTATGCAAAGTCTTTTCTGGCATCCTTGGATGATGTTGAATCCAGCGCATTGGATAAATTGAGAACACATAAACTGCACACTCTGACAGCGCGGCTGCTCGAGTATGATTAGACGTTAAATAATGTATTGAAAGAATAGAGGTAACACAGGATATGGACACCACGGAATTTTTCGGCACGGAGGAAATTGGCAAAATATTGTTGAAACTTGCGCCTCCTGTCATGCTGGCTCAACTGATACAGGCACTTTATAATATCATTGACAGCTTGTTTATTGGAAGGCATTCAGATTCAGGCCTGACAGCTTTATCTATTATCTATCCGATACAGCTTTTAATGATTGCTTTGGCAGTCGGAACCGGTGTCGGTATCAATACCGTTATGGCGGCAAAGCTTGGCGAGGGAAGAAAAAAGGAAGCGGATGAGTTTGCCGGAGTAGGAACGCCGCTTGCCGTTGCTTTATGGTTTTTGTTTGCTTTCATTTGCTGGCTGATTATGCCTGCATACGCAAGAATGTCCACGAACTCCGAAGCGGTCATCCATGATGTCATCCTGTATGGCAGAATTGTTTGCGTATTCAGCTTTGGGTTGTTTTTGGAAAGCATTTGGACAAAGGTTTTGCAGGCAAACGGAGATATGAAAACACCTATGATCGCACAGATTATGGGCGCTGTCACAAATATTATTTTAGACCCGCTGCTGATTTTTGGTATGTTTGGACTACCTGAAATGGGAATCGGCGGTGCTGCAGTGGCAACGGTGGCCGGGCAGATTGTTGCGGCAATGATTGTAGCAAAGAAAGGATTTCGGAAATCTCCCGCGAAAGAGGTATATTTGGGTCACATCGCAAGGATTTTTCGGTTGGGTATACCAAACATCCTGATGCAGTCGGCATACACCTTTTACATATTGGGACTGAATCTTATTTTATCAGGATTCTCGGATCAAGCAGTTACAGCCTTGGGACTGTATTATAAATGGCAGACCTTCTTTTTCATCCCACTTGGTGCAATGCAGACCTGTATCGTACCAGTTGTCAGCTTCAATTATGCGGCAAGAAATATTGACCGCTGCAAAAAAACGTTGACTGTTGCCATTCGGTTTGGCCTTGCTTTAATGGCGATAGGTACAATCTGTTTTGTTTCCATTCCTGCACAGATGTTGCAGGTATTCACCTCGGATGCGCTTGTCGTCGAGATTGGGCAGATTGGTTTCCGCATTATCGGGATTAGCTTTTTACCTATGGTCACGTCCCTGATCTTTCCTGTTTTTTTCCAGGCCGTGGGTTTCAGCTTAAAAAGTTCTCTTTTGACGGTAATCCGTACCGTTGTCCTATTTGTGCCAATGGGGTTCTTCTTCTCTCGATTTGGATTGAACTATTTCTGGCTGACCTTTCCGATAACAGAAGTAATCACTAGCTTGATGGGCAGCGTATATTACCGTCAGTTCCTTGCAAAGGATTATGTGAAAAACGAAAAGAAGGAGACTGCTGAGGTCGAAGAGACCTCTGTGCTGAAGTCATCGAGACCGGGCATAATTATTACCATTGCCCGGCAGCATGGTTCCTCTGGAAAGCAAATCGGCAAGATTGTAGCAGAAAAGATGGGTATACCGTTCTACTATAAGGAAATGATAGCTCTTGCTGCCCATGAAAGTGGACTGGATCAGGAGTTTATCTCAGATATTCACAAGAATTCTCCGGATGTGCTTCGAGATTTGTATCTGAGTACCCGGGTTGTGCAGTATGCGATTCAGGCGCAGGATCGGATTATCCGTAAAATTGCGGACAACGGCAGCTGCGTCATCGTTGGCAGAGCGGCAGAATATGTTTTGCGAGAATATGAAAATGTGGTTCGTGTTTTTATCCATGCGCCCAAACAGTATCGGATCAAACGGGTGATGGAGGTTTATGGCGATTCCCTGCCCGAAGCAAAACGAAATATCCATCGTTCAGATAAAGCGAGAGCCGCATATTACCGGCATATCTCCGGTAGACGATGGGGTGATGGCGAGTATTATAATCTGGTGGTGGATTCCTCTGTCGGGCTTGAGGAAACAGCAGAAATCATTATGGACTTTGTTTCCCAATATTCCAACACAGCAACGATAAAGAATGAATGATGACTGCTCTGGTTATACACAACAGGCTCTGCAGCGACCGTTTCCGAATCGCCGAAGAGCCTGTTTCTGTTAAAAAGTATTATAAATAGGGGATTAATTAAAAAAAGAAACTGGACACAACTGTATATTTGAGAGTATTTTATTGTTTTTCCAGCAGAGCTTCCCTTTCATTCAGCACCTTGTTGAAACGCCTCTGGAACAAGGTGAAGGTAGTGGAAGCGGCGATAAAATCGGAAATCGGCTCAGCCAGGAAAACCGCAAATACTTTATCTGCGAAGAAGTTTGGCAGAATGTAAATGAGTGGAATCAGCAGAATGATTTTCCGAAGCAGGGCCAGAAAGAGGGAGATTTTTGCCTGACCGATGGCGACGAAGGTCTGCTGGCAGGCCAGCTGGATTCCCATCATGAAACCGGTAGCCAGATAAATCCGTAAAGCCCAGGAGGCCATGTCCTTCAATGCTTTATCACTGGCAAAAATACCGACAAGTAATCCGGGAGCAACCATATTCAGGAGCCAGTACAGGGTGGCAAAGGCGACACAGGAGATAAAGAGCAGGCGGAAGGCCTGTTTTACCCGGTCTTTATTGCCGGCGCCGAAGTTATAACTGATGATAGGCTGTGCGCCCTGGGTCAGACCGGACAGAGGCAGAGATAAGATCTGCATAATACTTGTCAGGATGGTCATGGAGCCTACCGCCAAATCCCCGCCATATTTTTGCAGGGAAGTGTTAAAGCAGATGCTCAATAAGCTTTCGGTGCTCTGCATGATAAAAGGTGACAGGCCAAGGGCCAGGACGGGCATCAGAATCCGTTTGGAAATCTTCATATTTGAAGTACGGATTTTTAATGTGGTTTTTTTGCCGGTCAGGAATTTGAGAACCCAGATAGCGGAGATGCATTGGGAAATAATCGTTGCCAATGCCGCGCCGCGGACGCCCATATGTAAGCCGAATATGAGAATCGGGTCTAAAATGATATTGATAACAGCGCCGATAACGACGGTGAACATACTGATTTTGGCAAAGCCCTGGGCGGAGATAAAGCTGTTCAACCCCAGCGAAATCATCACAAAGATGGTGCCGATAACATAAATATTCAAGTATTCCATAGCATAAGGAAGGGTGTCACTGCTGGCGCCGAAAAGCTGGAGAAGTGTCCGACCCCCGATGAGAAAAGCCGCAGTCAGGGTGACGGCAAGAATAATCAGAGCGGCAAAACAATTGCCGAGAATCCGTTCAGCGTCGCTCATATTTTGTTCACCCATTCGGATGGAGGCCTGAGGCGCGCCGCCCATACCGATCAGACAACTAAAAGCAGAGATTAATATAATAATAGGAAAGCAGACGCCGACGCCTGTCAGGGCCAGCGTGCCGATCCCGGCGATATGACCAATGTAAATGCGGTCCACAATATTGTACAGCATGTTAATAATCTGGGCAGTGATGGCTGGCAGGGCAAGCTGGAACAGCAACCGGCTGATTTTTTCTGTACCCAGTTTATTCGATGTGTTTTGATTCACTTTATAACCCCCTTAAAAATTCGTATATCTATATTCAGATTATCATAACATATTCATTAGAAGAAAACAAGGAAAGGCAGTCTTCGTTGCCAAAGTCTGACGAATGTGTTATGATTACAATGATTAAATGCGACCAGCAAGGAGTGATATTAAATGAAGTATGATGTAATCATTATTGGGGCCGGGCCATCCGGTATTTTTTGTGCATATGAGCTGATTCGCAGCAATCCAGAAATGAAAATTTTGATGATTGAAAAGGGCCGGGCCATTGAAAATCGGAACTGTCCAAAGCGGACAACGAAAAAATGTGTCGGCTGTAAACCATGCTCCATTACGACCGGATTTGCCGGAGCCGGAGCATTTTCCGATGGTAAATTATCCCTCTCTCCGGATGTCGGCGGAAATCTGCCGGAGATTCTCGGATATGACCGGACCATTGAATTATTAAATGAAGCAGATAAGATCTATCTGGAATTTGGCGCAGATGAACGGGTTTACGGTCTGGAAGATTATGCAGCGATTGAACGTATTCGGACGAAAGCCATCCGTGCCAATTTGAAACTGATTGAATGTCCGATCCGTCATCTTGGTACCGAGGAAGGATATAAGATTTATACCCGGCTTCAGGATCATTTAATTGCCGCCGGTGTGGAAATTCAATTTATGACCATGGTTCAGGATATTATTATCGAGGATGGTATAGCCAAAGGCGTTGTCACAGATAAAGGCGAAACTTTCTATGCGGATGAAATAGTCGCCGGTGTAGGCCGGGAAGGCTCTGAATGGTTTTCTCATATTTGCCAGAGCCACGGTATTGATACGAAGGTTGGAACGGTGGATGTGGGTGTCCGTGTGGAAGTCCGGGATGAAATTATGAAAGAGCTGAATGAAAAGCTGTATGAGGCGAAGCTCGTCTATTACACACCGACCTTTGACGATAAGGTGCGGGTATTCTGTACCAATCCATCGGGGGAAGTGGCCACCGAATATTATGATGAGGGACTGGCCGTTGTCAACGGACATGCCTATAAATCTCAGGATTTGAAAACAAAGAATACGAATTTTGCTATTCTTGTATCGAAAAACTTTACGTCACCGTTCAAATCGCCGATTGAATACGGTAAATATATTGCCCGTCTGGGAAATATGCTCTGCGATGGAAAGATTCTCGTTCAGCGGTACGGTGATTTCAAGCGGGGCCGCCGGACGACCGATGAGCGTATGATTCGAAATAACATTACGGCGACGTTAAAGGATGCGGTGCCGGGAGATTTGTCTCTTGTATTTCCTCACCGGATTATGGTGGATATTGCCGAGATGATTGAAGCATTGGATAAGGTCACACCGGGTATTGCCAGTGATGAGACATTGCTCTATGGCGTGGAGGTTAAGTTTTACTCAAATAAAGTTCTTGTCAATGATGATTTTGAGACAAATATCCAGGGACTTCGGGCCATGGGTGACGGAGCCTCTGTGACCCGCGGTTTACAGCAGGCCTCTGCCAACGGTCTGGCAGTGGCACGGAGTATTTTGAAAAAGAAACATGCGTGATTCGGAACTGTATACCAGATTAATTGAATACAGCCGGAGCCGGGCCTATCCTTTTCATATGCCGGGACATAAACGGCAGATGATGGTCATGGAAGATCCGTACCGGTTTGATTTGACAGAAATCGATGGATTTGACAATCTTCATGAGGCCGAAAATTTGCTGAAAAGAGCGCAGGAGCAGGCAGCGTCAATTTACGGCTCGGAGGAAAGCCATTTTATGGTCAACGGGAGTACGGGCGGCCTTCTGGCGGCTATTGGTGGTATTACTCACCGAGGTGACCGGGTACTCGTTGCAAGAAACTGCCACACAAGTGTGTATCACGCTCTGGAGCTGAATGGGCTGCGGCCTGTGTACCTATGGCCGGAACTGGACGAAGGTCCGGGAATCTATCAGGGACTTACCTGCAGACAGGTAGAAGAAGCGCTTGAAAAATACCCGGATATTCGGGCGGTAATCTTTACATCTCCCACCTATGAGGGACTTTTATCCGATGTCAAAGGAATTTGCGAGGCGGCGCATCAACGGAAAATCCCGTGTATCGTGGATGAGGCCCATGGAGCCCACCTGCACTGGATTGAGCTTCCGGATGCGGTTTCATCCGGTGCCGATGTGGTCATTCAAAGTCTTCATAAGACCATGCCGGCCCTGACTCAGACAGCGTTGATTCATATCAATGGCAGGCTGGTGAACCGGGAGCGGCTACGGAAGATGCTGGCGACTTATCAGACGTCCAGTCCATCCTATGTGCTTATGGCCTCTGTCAGTCAATGTATGTCGTGGCTGGCACAGGAGGGAGCGGAGCGATTTGCTCTCTACAGACAGGAAGTTTGGCAGCTTCGCGAAGGACTGAAAAATATGAAACATCTGTATCTATATGAACCGGAAGGAGTATTTGACTGGGGAAAACTGGTCATCTGCACGGACAGGTACGATCAGACTGGCCGGAAGCTTTACGACCGGCTTCGGAAAGGCTTCGATTTGCAGATGGAGATGGCGTCGGCCCGTTATGTTCTGGCAATGACGACGGTGGGCGACAGCCCGGAGGGGCTG
>CABRLU010000032.1 GCA_902471845.1 uncultured Lachnospiraceae bacterium
AAGTTGTCTCAATGCGCTGCTGGATTTTTTCCACGCTGTCACGTACAAGCATGGCCAGCTTGCCACCCTGCTTTTTTCCAAGAATCAATATTTGCGTAAAGTTTTCGATCTCCGCATCCCGGCAGCGTTCCGCCATCTCTTCAAGACATTGGGCTGTGGGAATGTTGCGTTCCATTTTTCGGCACACTAATTCCAGCTCCAGAAGCATTCTTGATTCCGGTTTGAGACTTCGTTCCATATCTTCCCATGCCCTTCTCAGACTTTGTTCTACCGTTGCTCCCGCCGACAGCGAACTATAGATGGATATCATCACATCCTTAAATTCAAGACGCATTTGTTTTTGATACTTATTCACTTTCAATGCAGACATCCTTTGAAAAAACAACAGATACCCCGGCCACCCTGCCGCAGAATAAAGAATTGTATCGTAGAACAGCCACCCCGCCGCCGCACAGAGTGCTATCCACAGAAATCCCATTTGCAGATGCTCCCGAAATGTCAGACGATAGACCCCTCCATTTGTAAGCTTCACAGTCCGCCCTCCAGTTGGAGTGCTGCCGCTTCGAGCTTTTTCCTGTGTATCAGCATATTGCCCGAATATACAAGCCGTCCGGAAACTTCATTTTCAGCTTCTTCATAACAGCCCTCTTCCCGGACCATATTCTCAGATTTATCTTCTGCCGCCTCTTTAAAAATGAATAAGGGATTTAAACGTATCTCCCCATCTTCGCAGCCGACGACTTCCGTAATCTCTGTTACCCGACGGCTTTTATCCCGAAGTCTTTCCAATTGGACGATAATATCGATCGCCGATGCAATCTGCTTTCGTATGGCCGTCAGAGGAATATCTGTTCCCATAAGTACCATCGTTTCCAACCGACTCAGCATCTCTTCCGGTGACCCGGAATGACCCGTGGAAATCGAGCCGTCATGACCGCTGGACATGGCCTGAATCATATCGACACTCTCGGCCCCCCGCACTTCTCCTACAATAATCCGGTCTGGCCGCATCCTCATGGCACTCTTGATCAGGTCCCGGATGCTCACCTGGTGCTCTCCGTCCGCATTGGCATTCCGGGCTTCAAGCTTCACCAGATTGGTAATATTATGTATTTGAAGCTCCGCCGAATCCTCAATCGTAATTACCCGTTCATCCTCCGGTACATATCCCATCAGCGCATTGAGCATGGTCGTTTTTCCCGTACCCGTACCGCCGGAAATAAATATATTGTATTTTGCCCGCACGATTTTTTCCAAAAATGCTGCTGCCTCTTCGGTCAATGCGCCCTGACGGATCAGACGTGTCATACTCATCGGCTCCTCCGGAAATTTCCTTATCGTGAGTATCGGCCCGTTTAGGGCCACGGGTTTTAAAACCACATTTACCCTCGAACCATCCGCCAGACGGGCATCCACGATCGGAGATGCTTCATTGACCTGCCGATTAGCTCCGGCCACAATCTGCTGAATGACGTCTTCCAGCTTTTCATTGGATTCAAAGGCCTTGTCCCACCGGCGCATATGCCCGTATTTTTCATAAAAAATATCGCCGGCTCCATTCACCATAATTTCCGTAATGTCTTTATCGTCCACAAGCTCCTGCAGCAGGTCCAGCCGCCGGACCGAATTAAACAACTCCTGTTTCATCATCAGTTTCTTGTAACCGCTCAGGTAAACATTTCTGCTTGCCGAGACAATCAGTTCATCAATCTGTCCCATAATTTCTTCATCCGACCATTCACCGCCTGTTTCCAAAGCTTCCAGCAATTCACTCTGAAGCTTTTTCTTCAGCAATTGATAGTTTTCTTTACGCTCCATACCTTTCTCCCTTATTCTTCCATCATTTTCTCCATCAACTCGTTCATTCCCATATAGGCTGTCATCTTTTTAAATTCCCGTTTCCTAAAATCTCCAAAACCATCCTGACCCCATTGCACATAAATCCGGTCACACCACATAAAAAGTTCCATATATTCAGGCAGCCGCTCAAACACAAGAATGACCGTACCGTACCTGCTTTTTCTCAAGGTATCCATATAAAAATAATGCCACGCTTCCAGTTTCACCTCCATGCGGTCATACACTGTCCGAAATCCCCTGAGATAATCCATATCTCCCTCTGAATACACCCAATCACTGATTCGTTTCCTTTCCTCCTGTTTCTGCATTTGATAATAAAACCATTCACCCAAGCCATTCTGCTCCGAATTTCCCGCCGGAAATGTGGAAAATTCCGTCAATGATATAAGCAGCACCTCCCCGTTTTTTAATCTTTCTCTCGCCTTTTCCACCGCTATGCGCTCTGCCTCCGGCCCACTGGCCGGACCATAGATGCCAATGACTTCCGTATCTTCGGCTGCTTCCCCGCCGAATATTTCCAACAAATCTTCATAAAGCTTTTTCGCCGACTGATATTTATCAATCACCGGCCAGGGCCCGGCATATCCGCTGTCGTCTTTCAACAAAATAATCTGACACCCGACAATTTCTAAAAGGCATTCATCCGCTTCTCCCCTGCCGTACTCTGCCAGAGCCCGACCGGAAACAAGCAATACCTCCGGCATTTCTTTAAGACATGCTCCCAACTCCGTATAGGTTTTAATCCTCCACAAAAACCCGGGATGCCGCTTCAAATATGCAGCCAGCCGTCTTAAATATAACGGCTCAACATCGCATATGCACATATGTCCGTAAACCATACGTTCCTCCCTTTTCAGAGATGACGTCTATATATTATTTTGATTTAATAAATGGAATTTTTTATTCAGAATTGAATGGATAAGTCAATTATAGGTGTTAAACCCCGCTTTGTAAAGCCTTCGAAGCTACCAATCCTTCGAAGGCTTTCAGCCTTTTTCGACTTGAAAATACGATATATTTGTCCATAAGACATAATGTTTTATCGAAGCCGGTCACCTTTTTCCCTCTGCCGCAGATATATGTCAATGAAATATCTGCCAGAATCCAATGCCATACAGGGCGACGATTCCCGGAATTCCAAGAAAGGCAGCGACAGCAAAATTCACCAGGTTCATTCCCACCGGTACATAAATGCCAAAACTGCCAAAAATAATATTGGCCAGTCCGATCACCACCATTCCTGAAATTCCCCGAAAAAGCCCTGTCAATACACAGCGCCCCTGCTGGAATATAAGGCTTCCAATAAAAAAACAAGAGCTTATGATAATAATCGTCATTAACAGTTGATTCTGTGTCATTGTCTCACCCAAAATCATTGATTATTAAATCATACGCTCTTGTCTTATTTTTTATGCCTGTTCAAACGCCACCGCATACAGGCCCCTGATTACTTTCTCACTGTTTTTCGAACAGTCTTTTTTGCCGTTCCTTTTTTACTTCCGGTTCTTGTTCCCTTTGCCGCCGACTTGCGCAGGTAAGATTTTCTTGCCCTGCTTCCTTTGGCCTGTGATTTTTTCGGCGGAACATAGTCAAAGCTGAATGCGACCATTCCGAAAGCCGGCAAATCGTACTGTATGGAATTCTCCTGATAATCCCATTCGACCGGCTCCGAATAAATCGGTGTTTCATTCAACATTTCTTCTCCGCCATAGGCTTTTCGGCTGTTATTGAAAATTTCCGTATAGATTCCCGGACATGGTACACCAGAGCGGAAACCTTTATAAACCACCGGCGAGAAATTAAAATGGAACAATATACAGTTTTTACCGCTCTCTGTCATCCGGCAGAAAGTGATCATATTGCGCTCCGTATCGCCGCCGTTAATCCACATAAATCCGGCTTTATCATCATCCAGCTCGTACAGCGCCGGCTGGTTTCTATAAAAATGAAGTAAATCTCTGTAATAATTATTCAGTTCCCGATGGGCCGGTTCATTGTCCAATAGGAACCAGTCAATGCTTCGTTCTTCACTCCACTCCCGGATCTGAGCAAAATCCTGCCCCATAAACAACAGTTTCTTTCCCGGATGGGCTGTCATAAATCCATAGGCCACACGAAGATTTCCAAATTTATCCGGCATCTCTCCCGGCATCTTACTAATCATGGACCCCTTCATATGTACGACCTCATCATGAGACAGTACAAGGATGTATTTTTCACTGTAGGCATAGGCAAAGCTGAATGTCAGCTTATGATGGTCATATTTACGAAAATACGGATCGACCTTCATGTATTCCAAAAAGTCATTCATCCAGCCCATGTTCCATTTATAAGTGAAGCCAAGCCCTCCATTTTCCGGTATTTCTGTCACCATCGGCCAGGCTGTAGATTCCTCCGCGATCATCATCGCCCCCGGGCATCTCCGGTGAATGATTGAATTCAAATGTTTTAAAAACTCCACCGCTTCTTTATTCTCGCGGCCGCCCTCATCATTCGGCACCCACTGACCATCCTGTCGGCCGTAATCCAAATAGAGCATTGAAGCCACCGCATCCACTCTGAGGCCATCTACATGGAACTTTTCCAGCCAGAACAGCGCATTGGCCACAAGGAAATTGCTCACCTCCGGCCGACGGTAATTAAAGATATAGGTACCCCAATCCGGATGTTCACCCCGGCGTGGGTCCGGATGCTCATATAAAGCCATTCCGTCAAAACGGGCCAGGCCATGCTCATCCTTCGGGAAGTGGGCCGGAACCCAATCCAAAATAACCCCGATTCCCTGACTGTGCATATAATCGATAAAATACATGAAATCTTCCGGAGTTCCATAACGGGAGGTCGGCGCATAATAGCCGGTCACCTGATATCCCCAGGATGCATCCAGCGGATGCTCGGCAATACCGATCAATTCCACATGGGTATAGCCCATATAATTTACATACTCTGCCAGTTCCTTTGCCAGCTGGCGGTAACCGACAAAACCATGATTTGCCCCATCAAAGCTCTTTTTCCATGAGCCGAGATGGACTTCATAAACAGCCATCGGCCGATTTGTTTCGTGCAGCTTTTTCTTCTCTGTCTCCCATGCCTCGTCTGTCCAATGGTAATCTCTGATATCTGTGATGACCGATGCATTTTCCGGTCTCACCTGGCACAGATTCCCATAAGGATCCGCCTTATAGAGAATATCCCCGGACTGGGTCCGGATTACATATTTGTAAAGTTCGCCTTTACCCACTCCCGGAACAAAGGTATCATAAATTCCAAGCCCCTCCACCGGGTCCATTGGATTTTTATCAATATTCCAGCCATTAAAGTCTCCGACCACCGAAACACTGGCTGCATTCGGCGCCCATACGGCAAAATACGTTCCCTCTTCTCCGTCCTCTTCCGCCAGGTGTGCTCCCAACTTTTCATAAATTTCATAATGTCGTCCGGCTTTGAACAGATAATTGTCAAACCCCGTAATTCTGTGTTCCATATAAACCCCTCATTTCACTTGGTAAATTCGGCCTTCATGTCCCCGAAGAACTATATGCACCCGCCCGTTTTCCGCCGGAAGGGTCTCTCCGGACATTAAGTCGCAGATGCTGCTGCCCGGTATCGGAAGATTGACATCCACACCGGCATCCGAATCGTCATTATTTAAAGCCACAATACAGGCATCGCCCTCGAAACGGCGGCCGTATACATACTGGCGATTTGTCAGTAATAATTCTACATATTCTCCATAAACCAATTCTTTTCTGGAAGAACGTATCTGAGCCAATGTTCGAATCCATCGGGTCAAATCCGTTTCTTCCATATCGGAAAGCATCAGCTTCGGCCTCAGAGGCGCATCGCTGCCGTTCGCCTTCCTTCCATGGATTCCGAACTCCGAGCCGTAATAAATCGACGGAATTCCCTGAATCGTAAACAAAAACATATATACAGGAAATAAATCTTCCGGAACCGCCAGCTTATCAATAATCCGGTCCACATCGTGATTATCCACAAAATTATATAAGACCGCATCCCTGCACAGCCCATATTCCCCAAAGAGGCGACGCAGCGTGTGGGCCATCTCAAAATAATTATGGCTGTTATGGGCCGAATAAATACCTTTATGCAGCTCATAATTTGTCACAGAGTGAAGCATTCCCGGAGCCACCCACCGGCTGTAATCCCCGTGAATGACCTCGCCCATCAGCCAGAAATCCGGCTTCAGACTTTCCGTCTCTCTGCGGAGCCGGCGCATAAATTCAAAATCCAGCACGTCGGCACAATCCAGACGTATGCCGTCAATATCAAAATTCTCAATCCAAAAACGTACCACAGACATCAATTCGTCCGTAACCTGCGGATTCCATACATTTAACCGGGGCAGTTCCGGGTATCCCCGCCAGGATTCATACCAGAACGGATCTCCCAGGGGACTGGTGCCGTCAAAATTCACTTGGCAGTACCAATCCTTTCCCCATGAATCCCATTTCTGCTCCTGAAGGTTTCTAAATGCCGGAAATTCTCTTCCGGTATGATTAAATACGCCATCGACAACGACTTTGATTCCCCGTTCATGACAGGCATCCACCCACCGTCGAAATCCGGCATTATTTCCAAGACGGCGGTCCACCCGCCGATAATCCCTTGTGTCATAGCCGTGACTGGTCGATTCAAACAACGGTCCGATATAGACCGCATTGCACCCCAGGTTCTTTATATGCTCCGCCCATTCCTCGCCAACTGCAAAAAATGGACCTTCCTCCTCCTGAAAGAGCGGCGCCGAATCATTTCGTTCCGGCGCTCCGCATAATCCCAGGGGATAAATATGATAAAATATTCTGTCTTCAAATAACATCAGTCAAAATCCTCCGGAAGTAATGTAAACATACTTGCCTCTTTATATGCATTATCCAGCACTGTCATAAACAAATTTTTCATATTTCGTTTTTCCAGATTGACGACAGCCTCATCAATGACAGCCATAACATCTTCGTAGTTCACGTCTTTCCCGGTTATCATTCGTTTTTCAAAAATTTCCCGAAGAGTTACCATGCGAACTTCATCCGAAATTTCATAACCGCGCCGTTTTGCATAGGATTCGGCCAGCTTCACCAGCTCGCTTTCATCATATTTCGAAATATTGATGACATTCAGAAACCGGGAACGCAGCTTCGGATATTTTTTCCACAATCCGTGAAGATCCGATTCCGAATCCTCAAGTACGATGGCAACCTTCTGTTCATCCTGATTCACATAATCTGAAATAATGCCAACCGACTTTTCGTTCAGCATTCCCGCACCACCGATGATCAGACAGCCTCCGGATATTTTTTCAAATACCGGTGAAAAGTCCATATTATTCAATTCTTCCGATGTGGCCCGAACGATTTTTCCCTTGTCACACATGCCATAGGTATTCAGCGCTTTGGCAATACCAATGGAAATCTGGGACTTCATACTTTCATCCGTGCCGGATACCACAAAGTTAATATCATATGGCGCCAGAATATCTTCTTTCTCAAGAAGTGATGATTCCAGCTTCGTAAATGTTTCCGCCAGTTGTTTTTTAACATTCTTAATATCGACCGCCGTAGAGAAAATATCCAGAACCGTATCCGGCACCGGTATATCCTCCGTAACAATTTCATCTTCGTCCTCAGCCGGCGCTGCCGCCTTCTTTTCCAGTACTGTCCCGATTTCCTCCGGCGCTGCTAGCTCATCTTCGGCTTTTATGGCTGTCTCGACTTCCGGCTCAGTTTCTATCGCTGTTGGCCTTTGCGGCTCAGCTTCCGTTTCCGGCTCTCCTCCAAAGAATAAATCCATGGCCGTCTGATCCAGTTTATTTTCAATAATTTCATCCTCTTCTGCTTCTTCGGCAACATCCTCCGGTGTTACCATACGCATGCGGCTGCTGAAATCTTCCTTCACCGCCGGATGCCCGGCAGGTCTGCTGTTCTCAACATTTCTCTGGATTCTTGCAATAAAATCCTGTTCTTTCATAGCCGGACTGTCTTCTGAAATGATTTCGTCATCTTCCTCATATTCATCTTTTCCGGCCAGAATTGCTGCCGCCTTTGCCGCGATCACCGTCGAATCAAGGACCATGGTTGCCCCCATATCCGCCGGCTTTTCCTCCGGCTCCTGAACTGACGCTTTTAACTCCTGAACTGTCACTTTCAGCTCCTCGGCTATCTCTTTTTCGTCTGGCACAGAAGATTGTGCCACCGCCGCAGCCAGGATATCCTCTTCCGTTTTCGTCTTTGCCGCCACTGCCATAGCTTCTGTCTGTCCGCCTTCTTCCAGGTCATAAACATCCGAATACTCGTCATCATCCTGCATATATTCATCCACGTTCAGCGGAACATTCAGGCCGCTGCGCTCCAAAAGGCCTTCCGAATCAAACATATAGGTCGCACCTACCGTCTGCTGCATATCCGGGCCCGGATCACCAGTGCCTCTGCCGCCATTGACTTCAGCTTTAAGAGCATTGGCCAGGTCTACATATTCACCGTGACCAAACCACAAAATAATTTCATCGCACTCTCGAATACATTTTTTATCTTCACCGGCTTCATGATAAAGTTTCGCCAGCTCATAGGCCCATTCCTCAATATATTCATAATCCTTTAACTGCTCCAAAGTATGGATGAGTACGGATGTCCGTTCGCCTTTCCCCTTATCCAGACGATATCGGAGAATATACCGGTGCAGATCTCTTGACGCTACGGAAATAAACTCTTTATAATAATATTCCGCTTCCGAATAGCTTCCCTTTTCAATATACAGGCTGGTCAGCAAATCCAACGCCCGGCGTCCCTTCGGCATCTTTTCATAAGCTTTTAACAAAACTTTTTCTGCCAGATCATTTTCGCCTTCATGTAAAAATATCTCACCTAGCAAACACAGGGAAGATACGTTTTTCATTTTATTTAAATCCAGCTTTTCAGCAAGCTTTACCGCCGTCACATAGTCCTGATCATATGTACAGCTCTTGATTTCCTTCATTAAATCAGCTTCATTAAATTTCTCCACGGTTTCATCTCCTTACGACTATATGCAATAATTACCCAAAATAATTTTAACATACTTGAAATTTCTTGACAATAGTTGATAAGGTGACGCGACTTGTGTCTTCACGCAAAAAAGCAACCGTCCTATCGTCTTCCTGATAAGAACGGTTGCTTAACAATGAACTGGTTCAATCATACTTGAATTCCTTTCCTACTATAACTTGATATATACTTCATATCAATTATAATATATTCATTTCGATATTTAATTTTTTTGGTATATCCTAATTTATAATAATAATACCTTAATCATTTAACTTTTTATTTTATATTCATCGGAGTATTTTTACAATCAACTTCTTTGCTACTTATGCAACATATCTTGTTCTTACAATAATTGGATGATTATTTATAATTGATGAACTTCTTCCAGGCTATCTCCGAATTTTCTATCATATACTGACTTGTATCTGGATTCTTTAATGATTACTATCAATTTTTATATTTTTTTCTTAAGTTCTTCAACAACCTGTAAATATTCTTCTGCTATTTACAAATCATCGATTTCTTAAATTTTTACCTTCTCGCAAAGAATATAATCATCTGAATTATTGAGCAATTACTATTTCATTGGACTCACCTCTTATTTTTTATTACTTCTTTGATTTAGAAGTTTCTTTGTTTGTTTATGTCTATATTATAATCACGGTTTCTCTATTTGTCAATACATTTTTTAAAAATTTTTAAATTTATTTTTTAATTTATTTTCACCCCCTCCATTTATCTGTTTTCATTGTTTATATTTTCGAAATTTTCAGTTAATTCATGTATTATATAGAAATGCCGAAGCCCTTATGTCTCCCACAGGCTCCGGCATTTTTTTAAATAAAGTCAAAAACTTCCTGTTCAAATTCCAGCTTCTCATATTCCATCGAAGCCACATCCACATTGGAACTGTAATCCACAACAACCGTCTGCTGCATCTTATCGATCATCTTCTGTCCCAGAATATAATTGACGTCGAACTTGCCCGTAATAGCCGGTGTAGCTCCCCGGGTCGGTACGATCAGCTGAACATGGTTTGTCCGAAGCAGTTCAAAAATCGGCTGCCAGATATAAATATCCTTTGCCGCACCAAAAGGATTATCGATAAATATAACCTTCTTCAGATCGGAGCCGTCACCACCGCCGGAATATACCATGGAAATGTAATTGATCACCCCGATCAAAAACTGGATATAAATTCCCTGGGACTGTCCCGTACTTCCCACAGCTTCTTCATATTTCAGATAGCGGCTCTGTTCTTTCACCCGTTCCCGTTTATAAAGATTTAAACGAATACTGTTCATATCGGTAACAATAACTGAGAACAACCGCTTCCACGAAAGCTGCTGACGGATATAGGCCACCCGCTCCTCCTGGGTGTTATAGGCATCTGTCCCGGCTACAATGTCGTCAATGTATTCCGACATACGCTGTGCATACATTTCTTCTTTGACGTATGGAATTTTCAGCATGACCATCGGAATTGGCTTACCGTCCAGCACAATTCGGGAGTAGGCCGGAAAACGCTCCAGTTCGGCCTTAATGCTGACACACCGCTGCAGACACTGTTTTTCAAAATTTTCCTTAATCTGCACCATATCCCGGATGGTTTTCTCGATGCGTTCCTTTTCAAGACGGACAATCTGTGCTGTCTCCGCCAGCTGGCCCATCAGCTCTCCGGCCTCGGAGGCTGTTGCCGGCATACCGGTCTCCGTTCGAATGGCTTCCGATAATTCGGCGGCGGAAAGCAGGCTCAGACTCTCAACGGTCTTTTCCTTATCCCGCTCGAAGCCTTCCCGTTTCCTTTGAAGTTCGGTACGCAGCCGCTGGTACTTTTCATTGATTTCCCGGTGCTTTCTGCGAATATCCATATCCATTCCATAGGTTTCCTTCGTCCGGTTAAAACGAAGGTTTTCATTGCGGATGATCCGCTCCAAATCCCGTTTTATATCATCATATGCTCTCAGATCTCTATAAGCATTCTGGATACCGTCTTCTGCTTTCTGATGCTTTTCTTTCATCTCAGTCAGCGCCTGACGCTGCTGTTCCGTGAATGCGGCGTAATCCGTATACGGCATCTCGACACGCTGAAATGCGCCATATTTTTCCTCAATGGTACTGACACCATGGGCCACACTTCCGAAAAGCTTGTTTTTGTCCTCCCGGTATTGAAGAAGTGTATCGGCCTGTCGATCTATATCTGCTTTCAGCGCAGATAATTCCTGTTCCAGCGTTTCAAAGGCCGCCGCATCCAACGGTGTCAGACGTCGTTCCTTCGCCATGGTTTCCAGCAGTGTCCTGTCCACGCCGCGCTTCTGAATCATGCGTATTGTCGTATCCATCATCTGCTGATAGCTTTCCAAAAGCTGTTTCTTATCTTCCAGATCCGAATGTTCTTTTTCATAGGATTCTTTCAGTGCTTTGAAACGGGCGTCGACGGCTTCTCCGGTCAAATCATTTTCTCCCGCCTCACCCGGCACATAATAAGCCTCATACAGGGAATGCCACCGGTTCTCCATCTGTTCCAGCGCTTCCCTCAGTGTTTTCTTCTGACCGGCCAGATCCTCGCCTGTTTCCCTGGCCCACTGCAGCTTATCCCCGGCCTGTTTCTGCTGATTTTCATTCTTCTGGATTGCTGTCTCCAACTGCTGTTTTTTCGTCTGCAGGGCTGTCAGACGCTCTTCGATGGCCTTCATCTGCTCCAGCACATCAATATCTGCATCCAGCGCCTGATTCTCCTCATTCACTTTCTTTAAGGACTCTATGGCCCTATTCCTACTTGTCTCGCATGCCTTTAAAGCTGCTTCGTTCTGCCCTGTTTTCTCCTTAAGAACAGCCAGTTCTTCTTCAATCTTTCTTTGTCGTTCCGCCCGTTTCGCATAATGCTGCTGGAAATTCAATTCAAAACCAGCCATATATTTCCTGTCGGCTTCCATCGTCCGTTCCCGGTCTTTCAGTCGTTCAAGGCCGTTCCTGTTCTCTTCCAGAATCTTTTCCAACCGCTCACAGGCCTCCTGACGCAGCGAAGCATCTTTGTACCATTCCGGATTTTGTGATAAAAAGAGAATCTCTTCCCCTGCCACTGCCTCCTCCTGACGCATAACCTGTGCCAGAGAAATTACCGGGACAAGCCCGTCTCCCAAATCCATTCCAAGCAGTACCCGGTCTTCTTTTATCTTAGACAGACCGCTTTCCAGAATCACGGCCTCCGGCAGAAACGGAATCCGCTCTAACAATATTTTCCGGTCGTAATCATCGATATTCTTCAGATAATCTCCGCCGAACACGCACTTTAATCCGTGACATCGGCGTATATATTCAATCACCGTCTCCACCGCCGGACCTGGTATGGCCGGGCTTCCCTGCCGGAAATTATCCAGCTGTTTTTCCAGCCGTTCAATCTCTCTGCGTTTCAGCTCGCCGTCCAGAATGGCTTTTCGAATCTGACGGTTGATCAGTTCCGTCAATGACTCCCCGTCATCGGCACGATAAATCTGAACGAGCTTATCCCTTTTTTCCTTTTCCCGGGCATAGCCGTCCATAAATACTTTGATATCTTCTTTTTCTTCTTCCAGATATCTCCTGCTCCTGAGATTGTCTTCCTGCTCCAGCGTCAGCCGCTGAATCTCAGCCTCCTGCATGGCCTGACAATCCGTCAATTCCCGATATTTCAGTTCATTCGCTCCGCGCTGCTGTTTCTTTTCTCTCAGCGTCCGGCCAATATTCTCCATAAATAATACGGGAACCTTTTTGCAAAGAGCGCTGTACTGTCTATTACTCTCATTCTCAAAGTTCAATGTTTCTTTCAGCTGGCTCTGTAAAACCGCACCTTCACTAAACAGCTGACGTTCCCTTTCCTGAGCCTCCGCCAGTAAATCCGCCGTCTCCCCGGCCGCTTTTTCCACCGACCACACTTTTTTATTTAAAAGCTGTCGCTCTTCCTGATTCAGTGCAAACCGTATCCGCGCCAGCCGCTGCAGTTCTTCCAGAAGTCCTTCACTGTCATTTTTATCCTGAGATAAAAATGCCTTCAGGGTTTCCCATTTTTCCTTAACCTGAAGATACCCGGCATAGTCCTTCACACTTTCTGCCAGAGCCAATGCCTGTTCCTTCTTATTCAGGGTCTGCTTCATCTGTTCCAGATTGGCCGCATATTTTTCCGTATCCGCTTCCAGCCCTTTTAAATGCTCCTGACTTTCCTGAATCTTCACTGTATCCAGTTTTCTGGAAATCTCCCGGATATGCTTCTCAGCATACTCTTTTTCCTTCTGAAAAACCGCCAGTTCCTTCTCCTTCATCCGATTTATCCCGGTCACCGTATGATAGGCCCGCACCATATCCGTATCCAGTGCTTCTTTTTCGGCATAAACCTTTTTCAGCAATTCCACACGCCCGGAAAAACTTTCCAAAATCTCTGCCTGGCGGTCATAGTAACCCATCTCTTCCTTACGGCTGGCCAGCTCTGCCAGCTTATCTTTAATCTGAACAAGGGTATCCGCCATATCCCCATCATCTCTGCCATTCTGTTGGAAAGCCCGCTGGATGACCTCTTCAATCAGCAGATTCTCCACCACTCTTCGGGTTGTTTTGTATCGATTTTCAAAATAGGTCCGTACATGACCTTCGGTTTTATTAATTCCCCTCAGAATTTCCCAATGACTTTCATAAAGACCATAACCGCTGATGAAGCGCTGATATTCTCCCTTCCGCTCAAAGATATGAACCTCGATTCCCATATCCCGTCGGCCAAGTTCCTTTAAATAGGCCTTTAATCCGGTATAGGTCACTCGTTCCTTTCCGTCGCTTAACGGCAGATTGACCAGGTCATTGTCATTGTAGCCCCGATAAAACAAAACATAATTAAAATACTCAATAGCCGCCGTTTCCCGAAGCTCTTCCCGGGCCTTCCGGGCACAGAAACCTGTCAGCATATATTTATATCCATCATGAATAAACCGGTCGTCCAATTTCCACTCAATCAATGAATGAATGGTCTTACTTCCCTGTTCCGTGCGAAACAGCTTTTCAATGGGCTGCTTATCGTCCAATGTACAATTGGGTATCAGATTCTGAAACAGCAGCAGCATTAAAACACTTTTGCCTCCACCGTTGGCCAGGTCATAAAGAGCGTTCTTGCCGTCGAACCGGAGAATAAAATCATCGTAAAACTGGGTTCCAAAATTATATTTCACATTATTGACACGAATTCGATTAATATGAGGCATCTCTATCCCCTCCTGTCACGATTCTGTACAAACGCCCCCGGTTTTCCTCATAATAATTCTCCGCCAGCGCGCGAAACCGCGGTTTCACATAGTACCGTCCCTGGGATTCAAAAAATAAATCCTGGGAAATGAGAAAGTTAAAAACAAGCTTTATAAATCCGGTTTTAGAGCCCCGGGCCGCTTTCAATGACGCCATATCTTCATTTGATGGGATGAGAGGCATGTCCTCCCACAGCGACGCCAACGTCTGGAAACTGTTTTCCTCCACCGCATTTAACGCCTGCCCATGCAGCGCTTTCAACGCCTTCTGCATCGAACTATCTGTCTGGGTAATGACTTCTTCACACCGGACATAATCCGTATAGGAAAAGCTTCCCGAATCCTGATAAAATAAAAGAATGATATTATAAATAATAAAATAAGCCAGATATAATTCCCGGTTCAGACGCAGGCCGATGGCCCGCTTTAATTCATCATTGGTAAAACCGAAAACTCGGTTTCCGTCTCCGGACGTCACATACAGGCTGCTGCCGAATTCGTAAAGGCTCAGATTGGATTTCTTTAAAACAGACATGAGAATATCATAGACCTCGCTGTTATTCTGATAGGCCTCATACAAATCCACATGTTGGGCACTGCTGACTTCTTCGCCTACAATGAGCAGTGTAAATATTTCCATTGCTTTATCCAGATTTCCATGGTCCATCACATTCCCTGCCTTTCAAATCGTATATTTGTCAAATAGCCCTTTTCGCCAAGATCAATTCTGTCCTCCGGCAAAAATTCCAGCGCAAACTTCAAATCCTCATATTCTTTATTCCGGTCGCCGCGTACCAGCTCCGCCATGACCTCTTCCAAAAACGTATCCGGATTATCACGAATATGGGCCAGGTCATAACGCTCCTTCTGACTCAGATGGGCCAGAAAGGCATAATAATCCCCATTCCGAAGAATCGTATCCGTAAATTTCATAACATAAAAATAGTGAAGCTCAGACAGAGTCAGGCTTTTCCTCTGCAAAAGCAGATCAAACAAAATCTTCAGAAGCAGCGTATGATTGTGCCGGATACGTGCTTCTTCTGTCTCATCTTCAAAAACATAGGTTTCTTCATCACCAGCCGGAATTTCCTCGCCCGCTTCTTCTTCCTCCGGACGGCAGGCCAGTAAATCTTCTAACCGTCCAAACTGGAAAGTTTTTCGAATCTTCAATCCGAACAGCGGTGATGTCATGGTCTCCAACAGTCGGATATCATCCTGCTCCATAGCTTTTCGGAGCAAATCCGAAAAATCCATTGTCCGACGAAAACGGCTCCGTTTCGCCTTCAGCATCATTTCGTCCGCCTGGACCTGTAGATTTGTGCAGGCTTTCAACAGGGCCTCATGACGGTCCATCGCCTTTTTCAGTTCCTGATTCAGATAGTAAATCTCCTCCATGGCCTGGGGCTGATAATGTTCCTCTCTGGCTCTGAGCAATGCCTTTTTTACCAGTTCCAGATTGGTATCAAAGAGTTTCTGCTCCTCGTCAAACCATCGAAGTCCCTTTGTAGAAAACGTTTCCAGAGCCTCCATGCCCTCAAAGATATTGTGGCTGAGCAGTGTGACAATCTCTCCCTGCTGCAGCATCAGCCGGGTAACTTCACTGTTGATCCGGCGGATCACATCCACACCACCGCGGAAATTTTTTGAGCGGATCATTTTTTCCAGCAGAAGCTGCTGAATACTGATCTTGCTTTCTTCTTTCGTCTCCTTTGTTTCCAGATAAAATTCAATACCGTCCGACGAAATGGCGTAACAGATTTCTCCCTCCTGATAACTGCTCTCAATCAACCGGGTCCTTCCCTGCTTCATGCAACGTTCCTTTGGTGCGTAATATTCAAAGTAAAAAGGGCGGCCCTCATTGGTCAGCTTATCAAATATGTACTGAATCAGAGCCGCCGAAGCCTCTTCATCCTCATCGAAATCAAAATCTCTGACGAGAAGTTCCCGAAGGAAGTTTTCATAATCTCTATACGTTACTTTTCGGTCATTAAAACTGTTCTCCTCAATAAAAAAACGGAGGACTGCCATGGTGACATACCCCATATCAATCCTTTCATAGCGGCCTTCCCTGAACTGATTCAGAGAATGGTCGCAAAGTCTGAAAAACGGATAAAACTTTTTCAGATTCACCATCCGTTCTTCATGTTCATCAATGATATCATGGATTAAGATATGGGATTCTGTCCTCATGGGAGCCTCCTTACATTAACAAATATATTTTTGAATAACACCAATTAATTCTTCTTCCTGAGAAGCATCATAGCGAATCAAAAAGGTGTTGCCCATAAACTGCCGCGATTTGATCAAATACGCCTTAAATCCGCCCTTCGGCAGCTTGTCCACTGAACGAATGTCGCCCCACGGCACATAGCCATAGTCATGTACAAGAATGCCGTTCGTGAAAATCTTTGTCGGGCTGATGGTCCGTATCGCCAGGAAAAGCAGCAGACCGGCGATGAAAATCACCGCCCCCGAAAGTACTGAGTAGTAGCTCTCCGGCATATTTGTGCTCGGCGTATTTTTCTCCATAAAAAGCCGGATAATAACGACGATGCCGACGGCCAGGATAAATATCAGTGTCAGCCACTCATTTCTTGGCTGTTTCACCGTAATCAGCTTTTCTCCATAAGATTTATCCACATGGACGGCTTTCCAGATCTGAGTCAGAAAAAATATCAGAAAGCCGATAGCAGCCAGAATAAATGCACCGCCATGAGCCAGTTGATTAATGATTTCATTCATTGTATATTTCCCCTTTCGCTTCTATACGTGTAACTTCATATCCCCATTTCGGATATAGCCCATTTTCCTCATTCCCTGTGCAATGCCCATTGTAACGACCGCCGGTAAAAGAAAATGGAAAATCATAATTTTTATCAATACAAGTACCGGTGATTCCGTGGCCGCCATCGTCTGATAAGTCATGATCGGCCCCACCAGACCCGAAGTTCCCATACCGGAACCTGTGGCATTATTCACCATATGAAACAGCGGTGATATGGCAATCGGTCCGAGGATTGCCGATGACAGGATCGGCGGGACCCATATCAAAGGCCTTCGTACAATATTCGGCACCTGGAGCATACTCGTCCCAAGTCCCTGGGATAAAAGTCCTCCGAAACCATTATCCCGGTAACTGGTCACCGCAAAGCCAACCATCTGGCAGCAGCATCCGATCGTTGCCGCCCCGGCAGCTACACCATTTAATCCAAGAATAATGCCCAGAGCCGCCGAACTGATCGGCAGTGTCAGCACCATACCCATCACTACGGAAACGACGATTCCCATAACGATCGGCTGCTGTTCCGTTCCCCAGTTAATAATCCCGCCAAGCCATGACATAAACCTGGAGATCGGCGGTCCTACAATAATTCCCACCGCGCCGCCGGTTAAAATCGTCACCGCAGGCGTCACAAGCAGATCAATCTTTGTCCGTCCGGCAACCAGATGCCCCAGTTCTATACCGATATAAGCCGCGATGAAAGCCCCCAAAGGCTCTCCCGGTCCCGAAAGCACCATGGCTCCATTTTCAGCAAATAGTGTTCCTGCAGAAATGGCGCTGGCATAGGCTCCAATCATTCCCGCCGTTGCTGCAGACAAAGTCACATACACCGACTCTTTAAATTTGTAGGCCACGCCTACGCCAATACCGGCTCCGGTCAGCCGCTGAGCCACCAGGGCAAAGGCGGATATGTAGGCACCGATATCGCCGCCGATCAGATCACCGACCTGCTTCATGATCGTTCCTATGATCAGCGTTGAAAAAAGTCCCAATCCCATACCGCTCAATCCGTCGATAAATATATGGGACAAAAACTTCTGTATCATCTTCATATTTCTGTCTCTCCTCTACTGTATCACTAAATAGCCCCGCGCCTTCAGATCTCTCTCGATATTATCCAGAATACGTTCCGACGCCGCCTCTACCGTATGAATATGGACGCCGTTGGAAATCTGGAGCAGAGGTCCGGCTTTGCTGGAACCCATACGCTCATAAAACTCCATGACATCCTGCTTATTTTCCAAAATCAAATCTGCCTGAATCTGTCCGTAAACATCATGGGCAACGATTACATTTAATACTTTTCCTCCATTATCCACGATCAGAGATAGTTCATCCACAATCTGCTCCTTTGTGTGGTTTACCATGAAAGAACGACGGTATTTTTTCGCAGGTCCCTGCGTATATAAAATATATCCCTTCGACGTAGCAAAAATCTCCGCGTTGCCGGCCCTGAGAAGGGCGATATCCTGAACAATCACCTGACGGCTGACACCAAGCAGTCTGGAAAGGGAGCTTCCGGAAACCGGCCCCGAACTGTTTTTTAAAATATCCAGCAGCTTTTCTCTGCGGACATCACCTTCAACCATACCATTCACCCACTTTAAAGCTGTCATGTCACATAGTTTCTTAATGATTATAGCACAGGAATTGCCATATGTAACATACTTTTTCACGAAATAATCCTTGCTTCCGTGAGAACTCTCCGCTATAATTCTGTAATGTAGAAGGAGTTGTGAATGATGTTTCGCATGTGGATGAAAATTTTTA